>JBJMQX010000030.1:0-18084 GCA_045802455.1 Phenylobacterium sp.
ACCTCGACTGGCGTGAAACGCGGTTCGGCGAGGCGGACTTCTGGCGGATCTTGCCTGAGGTCGCCTGGGCGCTGGACGATCCGACGGCCGACTACGCGACGCTTCCAACCTACAAGCTGGCCGAGGCCGCCAAGGGGACGCTGACGGTCGTGCTGACCGGCGAGGGCGGCGACGAGCTCTTCGGCGGCTACGGGCGCTATCGCCGGGCGCTGCGCCCCGCCTGGCTGGGCGGACGGCCCGCCGAGCCGCGGCCCGACGATGCCCAGGCGCTGGCCCGCTGGCGCGCCGAGGCGAAGCCGCCGCAGGGCCTCACGCCACTGCAGCAGGCGCAGTGGGCCGACATCGCCACCTGGCTGCCGAACGACCTGCTGCTGAAGCTCGACCGCTGCCTGATGGCCCACGGCCTAGAGGGGCGCACGCCGTTCCTGGACCCTGAGGTCGCGGCCTTCGCCTTCCCGCTGCCCGACCGGTTCAAGGTGCGCGGGCGCTACGGCAAGTGGCTTCTGCGCAAGTGGCTGGAGCGGCATTGCCCGGCCGCCGAGCCCTGGGCGCGCAAGCAGGGCTTCACCGTGCCGGTCGAGGCCTGGATCGCGCCCCGCGCCGCCGACATCGCCCAGCGCATCGGCAAGGTCGAGGCCGTGCGCCGCGTGCGGGAACCGGACGCCGTGCCGCGGGCCTTTCTAGGCGAGGCGGCGGGCCAGCGCTGGCCTCTCCTGTTCTATGCCGTCTGGTCGCTGATCCATCTCGAGGGCGCGTCGCCCGCCGATGCGCTCGCGAGCGTGGTGGGCGAGGTCTGACCCGGGAGCGCCCCATGCGCCGATTGCCGCTCGTGATCCTCGCCGCCCTGCTGGCGCCGGCCGCCGCCGTCGCCCAGGCCGCCTCCGAGGAGACCCGCCCGCCCAATCGCGCCGGCCAGCATCCGGCCTTCGCCGGCCAGACCCGCGCGCCGAAGGTGACCACGGCGACCCGCTACCAGGTCGAGACCGTCGCCAAGGGGCTAGTGAACCCCTGGAGCCTCGCCTTCCTGCCCGACGGGCGGATGCTGGTCACCGAACGGCCGGGGCGGCTGCGGATCATCGGCAAGGCGGGCGTGTCGCCACCCGTCAAGGGCGTTCCACCTGTCGCCCACGGCGCCCAGCTCGGCCTCTACGGCCTGGCGCTGGATCCGGCGTTCGCGAAGACGCGGCTGGTCTACCTCGCCTACTCGGCGCCCGAGCGGGGCGGCTCGGCGCTGAGCGTGGCGCGCGCCCGGCTCGGCGAGACCGGACCCGCGGCCCAGCTTGAGGACCTGAAGGTCATCTTCCGCGCGCAACCGCCCGTGTCCGGGGGCGCCAACCTCGGCGGACGGCTGGTCTTCGCCCCGGATGGGACGCTGTTCGTCACCGTGGGCGACGGCTTCCAGACCAAGGCCAAGGCCCAGACCCTGGACAACGACCTGGGCAAGATGGTGCGGATCAACGCAGACGGCTCCATCCCCAAGGACAATCCGTTCGTGGGCAGGGCCGGCGCGCGGCCGGAGATCTGGTCCTACGGCGAGCGGAACGGCGAGGCCGCCGCGATCAATCCCTGGACGCACAAGCTCTGGGTCGTCGAGCACGGCGCGCGCGGCGGCGACGAGATCAACATCCCCGAGGCGGGCAGGAACTACGGCTGGCCGGTGATCACCTACGGCATCGACTATTCCGGCGCCCTGATCGGCAAGGGGATCACCCAGGCGCCCGGCCTGGAGCAGCCGGTCTACTACTGGGACCCGGTGATCGCGCCGTCGGGCATGACCTTCTACACGGGCGATCTGTTTCCCGCCTGGAAGGGGAACCTGTTCGTCGGCGGCCTGGCCGGCGAGCGCGTCTCGCGGCTCGTCCTGAAGGGCGACCGGGTGGTGGGCGAGGAGTGGCTGTTCCGCGAGCTCGGCGAACGCATCCGCGACGTCGTCCAGGGCCCGGACGGCGCCCTCTACCTGCTCACCGACGCCGAGCAGGGCCGCGTGCTCAAAGTGGTCCCCAAGTAGGAACCACGAAATCTAAGCCGGCGCCCGCTCGCGGCCGTACTTCGCCGCGAGGTCGCCGATCACCGCCTCGAACTCGGCCATGGTCTCCTCGATCACCTGCTTCACCGGCTTGACCTCGTCGATGCGGCCCGCGACCTGGCCGGAGAGCGCGATCGAGGCCTCCATGTCGCCGCCGAAGTAGAGGTCCAGCGCGCGGCCGAACTCGCCCATGATGTTCTCCGGCGGCTCCTTCTCGAACCGGGTGGTCTTCTCGGTGCGCAGCGCCCGGAGCGCCGGCCCGGGGCCGAAGCGGTTCAGGAAGACGGTGTCGGTCTCCTTCGCGCCCAGGATCATGTCCTTCCAGTTCTGATGCACCGGGCTCTCGGCAGAGGAGACCATCCGCGTGCCCATCTGCACGCCCTCCGCGCCCAGCGCGAAGGCGGCGGCCATCGAGCGCCCGTCGACGATGCCGCCGGCGGCGATCACCGGGACCTTCACCTTCGAGCAGACCAGCGGCAGCAGCACCATGGTCGCCACCTCGCGGCTGTTCTTGAACCCGCCGCCCTCGCCGCCTTCGACCACCAGCCCATCGACGCCAGCCTCGATGGCCTTCATCGCCGCGGCCAGCGACGGCACCACGTGGAAGACGGTGAGCCCCCGGCCCTTCAGCGCCTCGCAGTACTTGTTCGGATCGCCCGCCGAGGTGGTCACGAAGGTCACGCCCTGGTCGGCCACGAATGACACGATGTCGGGGTCGCGCACGAACGCCTGGGCGACATTGATGCCCCAGGGCTTGTCGGTGAGGCCGGCCATCTTCTTCACCTCCTCGCGCACCTCGTCGAGCCGCCCGGAGGAGGTCTCGATAATGCCGAGGCCGCCCGCGTTGGAGACCGCAGAGGCCAGCTGCGCCCGGGCGATCCAGCCCATCGGCGCCTGCACGATCGGGTATTTCACGCCGAGCAGGTCGGTGATGCGGTTCTTCATGGCGGGCTCTCTCAAGCGTTCGAGTTCCGCCATTAGGGCCGATGACGCCGCGGAAGTCTCGCGCCGCCGCCGCATCACCGGCCCCGGGGCCTCAGCCCTCGGTCACCACCATCAACATCGGCGCGCCGCCGGTGCTGATCGAGGCGGCATGGGCCAGCGCCGCCTTGCCGCCTTCCGAGCCGGCGCACGCCTTCAGGGCGTCGATGCTCGGGAAGCTGACGTCCGACATCAGGTGGTAGGGCGGCGGCGCGAAGGCCGGCCCGACCACCTTCTTGGTCTCGACGCCGAGCGCGCCGGTCAGCTTCGGGCCTGCGTAGGGCAGGTGCTCCTCGCGATAGGCGCGGTCGAACGCCGCTTCGTCCTTGGGCTTGGGATAGAGGATGAGCAGGTGGGCGGTCATGTAAGACCCTCCGTTCAGGGGTTGGAACCGGAGGCTGTATCGGCCATCGGGCGATGGCCCTGGGGTACGGAATCCGGACCGCCGACCGCTCAGGCGGGTTCGCGCGCCGGCTCCGCGCGGCGGCCGGCCGGGCGCACGTCGGCGAACATGTAGCGCTCGAACCAGCCCGGGAAGGCGCCGATCAGCGCGCGCGGCCCTTCGAGGTCGAGGCCGCGGCGGCGCGCCTCCAGGAAGTCGGTGTCGCCGCGCCACCAGCCCACGAGCGCCGCCAGCGATCCGCGCACCGCCAGCGGCTCCGGGAAGCCCAGGTTGTGGTCGCAGAGCGAGACCTCGGGCGCCTTCAGGAGCAGGAACGCGGGCTGGTGGCCCTTCAGCTCGAAGCGCACCACGATCGGCTCGGCTGGCAGCGCCTCCAGGCGCGCGCGCCGGCGCATGTCGAGCAGCAGCGGCTCGAGGTCGATGTCCTCGTGCGGCGCATGGCGCGGCAGCCAGCGCTGCCCCCAGACGCCCAGCGTCTTCACCAGCATGGCGAGCTCGGCGCCGGATTCGGTCAGCGCATACTCCGGCCCGCCGGCGCCGTCCGTGCGCGCCACCGCGCCCAGGTCGACGAGCGCCTGCAGCCGCTCCGACAGCATGGTGCGCGAGATGCGTGGGACCCCGCGGCGGATCTCGCTGAACCGGCGTGCGCCGCACAGCAGCTCGCGCACGACCAGCAGCGTCCAGCGCCCGCCCAGCGCCTCGTGCGCCCGCGCCACCGAACAGAACTGGCCGTATCCCGCCATGGCCCCCAGTACCACGGCGCGGGCGCGGGCGCCGGTCCGGAATCCGGACCGCCTACTTCACCACGAAGACGTTGTTGCTCCGGTCCTTGTCGGGCAGGCGGTGGTCGGGGTCGATGACGGCCTCGGCGATCGGCCCGGCGGGCTCCAGGGCGAACACGTGGGCGCCGCCCTGCATCCAGGTCTCGACGGGCACGCGCAGGTCCTTCTTCGTCCCGTTCCTGTAGGTGACCCGCAGGGTGGCCGGCAGCACGAGCTGGTCGCGGTTCTCGACGGTCACCTCGGCGCCCTTGGCCGCGTCGCCGTCGACGTAGGACACCTTGGTCACCGCCAAGTCGTGGCGCCAGTTCTCGAAATACCAGCCGCGCCAGAACCAGCTCAGGTCCTCGCCGCCGGCGCTTTCCATGGCGCGGAAGAAGTCCGATGGCGTCGGGTGCTTGAACGCCCAATCGGCGACGAACTTGCGGAACGCCGGATCGAACCGTTCCGGCCCCAGGATGTCCTCGCGCAACAGGATCAGGCCGAACGCCGATTTGAAGTAGGTCACCGGGTGGCGGTACTTCTCGCGGATCGCGTCGGCCCGCGTCAGGATCACCGGCGCCTCGCGGTCTTCCAGGAGCTTGGCGATCTGGTCGGCCGGCGCCTCGGGGCCCGGCGCATATTCGCTGTCTCGCTTGGGCCCGTAGAGGCCGTTGGCGAAATCGTCGGACTCGTAGACGTCGATGAAGGTGTTGAAGCCCTCGTCGATCCAGGCGTCGCGCCGCTCGTTGGCGCCCACCACCATCGGGAACCAGGTGTGGCCGATCTCGTGGGCGGTGATCCAGAAGAGCGTCTTGGCCTTGTCCTCGATGCCGTCGAAGACGATGCCCGGATACTCCATGCCGGTGGCCGGCCCGGCGACGTTGATCGCGTTCGGCCACGGGTAGGGGAACCAGCGCTTCGAGAAGTGCTCGACGGCGTCCTTCAGGTACTCGGTAGAGCGGCTCCAGGCGCCCTCGCCGACGCTCTCCGGCGGATAGACCGATTGCGCGAGCGCCGTCTTGCCGTCGGGCAGGTTGATGCGCGCGGCGTCCCAGACGAAGGCCCGGCTGGCGGTGAACGCCACGTCGCGGGTGTTCTCCATGTGGAAGCGCCAGGTCCTGGTGGCCGCGCCCGGCGGCGGCGTGGCGGCCACCTCCTCCGGCGTACGGATCACCACCGTTTTGTCGCTGGCCTGAGCGCGGGCGAAACGGGAGCGCTGCGCCGGGGTCAGCACCTCTGCGGGGTTGGTCAGCGCGCCCGACCCGGCGACGATCATGTCGGCCGGCACGGTCACCGCGTAGTCGAAGGCGCCGTACTCCAGGTAGAACTCGTTCGCCAGGTACGGCAGCGTGTCCCAGCCGCGGACGTCGTCATAGACCGCCAGCCGCGGGTACCACTGGGCGATGTCGTAGATGTCGCCGGCCTTGTTGGTGTTCCAGGCCATCCGCCCGCCGAACAGGCCGGGAATCTGGAACCGGTAGCGGAGGTGCAGCTTCACCTGCCCGCCGCCGGCCTTCACCGCCGCCGGCAGGTCGACGCGCATGCGGGTGTCGCTGACCACGAAGTTCGCCGCCATCGGCTTGCCGCCGCGCTCGGCCGCGACCTGCTCGATGACATAGCCCTCGGTGTGCTGCTTCGGATTGATCCGTCGGCCGCCGCCCATCGCGTAGCCTCTGGAGTCCGTGCGGTAGAGGTTTTGGTCGAGCTGCAGCCAGAGGACGTCCAGATTATCGGGGCTGTTGTTCGTGTAGGTGATCGCCTCCTCGGCCGAGAGCACGTGGGCGGCCGTGTCGATCCTGGCCTCGATCGAATAGTCGGCGCGGTTCTGCCAGTAGGTGGGACCCGGCGTCCCTGCGCCCGTGCGCATCCGGTTCGCCGGCTGCGGCAGGGTCAGCGGCGCGAAGGTTTTCAGCGGGTCATAGGGATTTGCCCCGGGCTGAGCCTGCGCAGACGAGGCCAGCAACAGCAGGCCCACCACGACGGAAACGGAACGCCAAGCCATCAAAGGCCCCCCAAACGCGATGCCCCCCATCTGCCGCGTGAGCGGCCGTGCCGCAACTGCGAGCTAGAGCCCGAGCCGCGCAGCGACTTCCTCGCCGATCGCCAGGGAGGACGTGAGCCCGGGGCTTTCGATGCCGAACAGGGCGACGAGGCCGGCCAGGCCGTGGACGTCGGCGCCGTCGATGCGGAAGTCGGTCTGCGGCTCGTCGGGGCCGTGCAGCTTGGGGCGGATGCCGGCGTAGTCAGGGGTCAGCGCCTCTTCCGGCAGGCCCGGCCAGAACTTGCGGATATAGCGGGCGAACTCGCCGCGGATGGCGGGATCGACGCTGTAGTCGAGCGTGTCCACGAAGATCAGGTCCGGCCCGAACACCGCCTGGCCGCCCAGGTCACGCCTGTAGTGGGTGCCCAGAGCGCCGTGGATCGGCGGCGGATAGATCAGCCGCTGGAAGGGCGCCTTGGCCGCCAGCCGGAAGTAGCGGCCCTTGCCGTAGTGGCCGGCCGGGATCTGGTCCCTCGGGAAGCCCTCGATCTCGCCCGCGACCTGCTGCGCCGAGAGGCCCGGCGCGGTGACCAGGTAGCGGCAGGTCAGGGTCGCCGGCTCGGCGCCGCCCGCCCGCACCTCGAACCCGCCGCCGTCCAGCGGGGCCGCGCCCTCGAAGGGCGTTGAGACCACCACGGCGCCGCCCGCCGTCTCGATCTCGCCCTGCAGGGCCAGCATGTAGCCGTGGCTGTCGAAGACCCCGCTGTTGGGCGAGATCAGCGCCGCCTCGCACTTGAGCTCCGGCTCCAGCGCGTTCGCCTCGGCCTGGCTCAGCCGGGCCATGCCTTCCACGTCGTTGGTCCTCGCCTGTTCGAGGATGGCGTCCAGCCGCGAGACCTCGTCGGGCGCGGTCGCCACCACCAGCTTGCCGCAGCGGTCGAAGGCGACCTGATGGCTCTCCAGGAAGGCGTAGAGCCTGCGCCGGCCCTGCACGCACAGCCGCGCCTTCAGCGAGCCGGTCGGATAGTAGAGCCCGCCGTGGATCACCTCGGAGTTGCGCGAGGAGACGCCCTGGCCGATCGCCGCTTCCTGCTCCAGCACGGCCACGGCGAGCCCGCGCGCGCCGAGCGCATATCCGCAGGCCAGGCCCACGGCGCCCGCCCCCACGACCACCGCATCGAAATCGAACTCGGCCATGCGCCCCCTGCCCTCGCTGATGGGCCTAACGCGTCACGCCGCGATTGGGAACGCCCCGCTTGACCCGCGGCCTCGGGGCGCGTCCGATCCGGCCCGCGAAAACCGGGAGCGAGCGATGGCGGCGAAGGACGGCCTGGGACTGGCGCTGAGCGGGGCCAGCCCGCATGCGGCCGGGCTCTACCAGGAGGCGCTGGACGCCTACCACCGCTACGCCGGCGAGCCGTTCCCGAAGCTGCGGGCGGCGGTCGCCGACAGCCCCGACTTCGTCATGGCCCACGTGCTGATCGCCTACATGACGCTGGTAGGCACGAACACCCGCCTGCGCAGCTTCGCCGAAAGCTCGATCGCGGCCGCCGCCGACCGGCCCGCGACCGACCGCGAACTCGGGCATGTGGCCGCCGTCCAGGCGCTGCAGGCGGGCGAGGTCCGCAAGGCCGGCCGTATCCTGGAGGACGTCGCGCTGGACGAGCCACGCGACCTGCTGGCGCTGCAGGCGGGCCAGCTCACCGACTTCCTGACCGGCGACGCGCGCATGCTGCGCGACCGCATCGCCCGCGCGCGGCCCGCCTGGTCGGCGGACATGCCGAACTACCACGCCATCCTGGGCATGCACGCCTTCGGCCTGGAGGAGACCGGCCACTACGCGCGCGCCGAGGCCGCCGGGCGCGAAGCCATCGCCCTGCAGCCCCGCAACGGCTGGGCGCAGCATGCCGTGGCCCATGTGCTGGAGATGCAGGACCGCCGCGCCGACGGCGTCGCCTGGATGCGCGCCGACCCCGACGCCTGGAGCCGCGAGAGCTTCTTCGCGATCCACAACTGGTGGCACACGGCGCTCTTCCACTTGGGGACGGGCGAGACCGACGAGGTGCTGGCGCTCTACGATGGCCCGATCCGGGGCGAGCGGTCGGGCATGGGCTTCGACCTGGTCGACGCCGCGGCCTTGCTCTGGCGGCTGCACTTGCTGGGCGTCGATGTGGGCGGCCGTTGGGACGAGCTCGCCGATGCCTTCGCCGCCGAGCCGCGCGGCCTTTCCGCCTTCGAGGACGTCCACGCCATGATGGCCTTCGTGGCCGCCGGCCGCGAGGCGGAGGCGGCCGAGACCTTGCGCGCCATGGCCGTCGCGGTGACGGGCGCCGGCGACAACGCCGAGGTCACCCGCGACATCGGCCTGCCGGTGGCCCGCGCGCTGCAGGCCTTTGGGCGCGGCCGCCATGCCAAGGCGTGCGACCTGCTGCGCGACGTGCGCAACGGCGCGGCGCGGTTCGGCGGCAGCCACGCCCAGCGCGACGTCCTCGACCTGACCCTGATCGCCGCCGCCGAGCGGGCCGGCGAAGTCAGCCTCGCGCGGGCCCTCGCCGCCGAGCGTGACGCGGCGCGGCCGGTGATCGCCTAAGTCCAGCGCCGCCGGGCCCACAAAGGGCTGGTTCGCAGCCGCGAAATTCGCGAGACAGGAGCGGGCCGCGGGGATCAGCGGAGTGGAGATCGTGCGCATGCGGACGTGGATTGCGGGACTGGCGGCGGCGGCGGCTGTCGGCGGCGCGGCGAGCGCGCAGGTGGCGCTGGACCAGGCGCATCCGCGGGCGATCGCCAGCATCCTGACCTGGCAAGGCCAGGAACAGGCGACGGGATTCCGCACCATCGAGAGGATCTTCAAGACCAAGGTGGTGCGCCGCGGTGACCATGTGCGGCTGCTGCCCAGCGGCCCGGCGCAGATCGCGCCCACCTTCACCTATGCCGGCAAGACCTGGACCATCGACGACTACATGCGGGCCTATCGAGTCTCCGGCCTGCTGGTGCTGAAGGACGGCAGGATGGTGCTCGAGAAGTACGGACTGGGCCGCAAGCCCGCCGACCGCTGGACCTCATTCTCGGTGGCCAAGTCGCTGACCTCCACGCTGGTCGGCGCAGCGATCCAGGACGGCAGGATCAAGTCCATCGACGACCCGGTCACCCGCTACATCCCCGAACTGAAGGGCTCCGCCTACGAAGGTGTCAGCGTCCGCCAGATGCTGATGATGAGCTCCGGCGTGAAGTGGAACGAGGACTACACCGACCCGAAGTCGGACGTCGCCCAGGCCGGCCAGCAGGTGACCGAGCCCGGCGTAGACCCCATGGTGAGCTACCTTCGCAAGCTCCCGCGTGCGCACCCGCCGGGCTCGACCTTCAACTACAACACCGGCGAGACCGACCTGGTGGGCGTGCTGGTCGCCAAGGCGACAGGCGAGCCGATGTCGCAGTACGCCAGCGAGAAGATCTGGAAGCCCTACGGCATGGAGCAGGACGCCGTCTGGATGACCGATCCGGGCGGCATGGAGCGCGGCGGCTGCTGCATCTCCATGACCTTGCGCGACTACGGCCGGCTGGGGCAGTTCGTGCTGGACGGCGGCGTCGCGGGCGGCAAGCACGTCGTCCCCGACTGGTGGTTCGCCAAGGCCACGTCGAAGCAGATCGACAACGGCGCCAAGGAGCCCGGCGCCGGCTACGGCTGGTTCTGGTGGATCCGCGGGCCCGATCGCTACGAGGCCGTCGGTATCTTCGGCCAGTCGATCACCACCTTCCGCAAGGAACGCCTGATCGTCGTCCAGAACGCCGCCTGGCCCGCCGCCACCGGCAAGGAGCTCAGCGCCGCGCGCAACGCCATGATCGAGGGCATCCGCAAGGCGGCGCAGAACTAGGCCGCCTCGGCTGCGGACCCGATTGGCTGCAATCGGCGCCTCGCTATCCTCGGTCGCCTCGGAGTCTCCGCATGAACCGACTGCTGCTCGCCGCCCTCGCCGTCATCGCCGCGCCCGCGGCGTCGGCTGCCCAGTTGCCGGCCGGATGCTTCTTCATCCGTGACGTCGGCGGCCGCTCGGTCATCGACGAGCACACCCTCTACTTCTCGGTCATGGACAAGTCGCGGATGAAGGCGCTCGCCTACTTCCGCGTCACGGTCGACGTCTGCCCCGTGATCCCCGGATCGAACAGCCGCTCGGCGGGCGCGGGCCTGTTCGGCGTCACCACCCAGGAGAAATTCGCCGGCGCCTCGGCCCACGTCTGCAAGCCGGAGGAGTTGAAGATCGTCGCCGGCACGACCTGCAAGGTCGAGCGTCTCGAGCGGATGACACCGGAAGAGGTGGCGGCGATCCCGCGTAACCTGAAGCCCTAGAGCGCTTCCGCCACGTCACGCCTCCATTCGCCGCCTATTCGGCGTATCGTCGTTCAAAAGAATGGTGCGGGAGGTCGCATGGGCGTGGCGCAAGAACTGGACGCGGTGGTCGTCGGGGCCGGATTCTCCGGCCTCTACATGCTGCATCGGCTCAGGCAGCTCGGCGTTTCGGCGCGGGTCTATGAGGCCGGCCCCAGCGTCGGCGGCACCTGGTTCTGGAACCGCTATCCCGGCGCGCGGGTGGACATCGAGAGCCAGGAGTACTGCTACTCCTTCTCGCCGGAACTTGACGAGGAATGGCGCTGGTCGGAGCGCTACGCGGCTCAGCCGGAGCTGCTCGCCTACCTGAACCACGTCGCCGACCGCTTCGACCTGCGGCCCGACATCGAACTCGAGACGCGGGTCACCTCGGCGATCTACGACGAGGACGCGCGGCGCTGGACCGTCACCACCGACCGCGGCGAGACGGTCTCCTGCCGCTACTGCGTGATGGCCACCGGCTGCCTCTCTATCCCAAAGGAGGGCGAGCTGCCGGGCGCCGGGACCTTCCAGGGCGAGAGCTGGCACACCGGCCGCTGGCCCGAAGGCGGCGTCGATTTCACGGGCAAGACCGTCGCGGTGATCGGCACCGGCTCCTCGGCCATCCAGGCGATACCGCAGATCGCCGCCCAGGCCAGCCACGTCACCGTCTTCCAGCGCACCCCCAACTTCAGCGTCCCGGCGCACAACGGGCCGCTCGATCCGGCGGTGGTCGCAGACTGGGCCCAACATCGGGCGCAATACCGCAAGGAGGCCCGCGATGCGGGCTTCGGGATCCGCTATGTCGCCATGGGCGAGACCCCGGCGCTGGAGTCCACGCCCGAGCAGCACAAGGCGGCCTACGACGAGCGCTGGAAGTACGGCGGCTTCGCGCTCCTGGGCGCCTACAACGACCTGATCCTCGACCCGGCGGCCAACGCCACGGCGGCGGAGTTCGTGCGCGGGAAGATCCGCGAGATCGTCCAGGACCCCAAGGTCGCCGAGAAACTGTCGCCCACCAGCTATCCGATCGGCGCGAAGCGCATGTGCGTGGACACCGGCTATTACGCCACCTTCAACCGCGACAATGTCAGCCTGGTGGACCTCGGCGAAGAACCGATCGAGGCGATCATCCCGGCCGGCGTGAAGACCGCCGCGGGCGAGTACGCCGTCGACGCCATCGTCTACGCCATCGGCTTCGACGCCATGACCGGGGCGCTGGACAGGATCGACATCCGCGGCCGCGGCGGCGCGCGGCTGAAGGACGCCTGGGCGGCGGGGCCGAAGACCTACCTCGGCCTGCTGGTCGCGGGCTTCCCGAACCTCTTCCTGGTGACCGGGCCGGGCAGCCCCTCGGTGCTCTGCAACATGGCCGTCGCCATCGAGCAGCACGTCGAATGGATCGGCGACTGCATCGCCTGGATGGGCGAGCGCCAGGCCCGCGCCATCGAGGCGACGGAGGCCGCCCAGGACGAGTGGGTGGCGCACGTCAACGAGGTGGCGAACCTCACCATCTATCCGATGGCCAACAGCTGGTACCTGGGCGCCAACGTGCCCGGCAAGCCCCGGGTCTTCATGCCCTACATCGGCGGCTTCCCGGTCTATCGCGACAAGTGCGACGATGTCGCCGCCAAAGGCTACGAGGGCTGCGTGGTCGCCGCCTAAGCGCCGGCCGCACGCCATTTTTTTGGGGGACTACACATGGACCAGATCGCACCGCATCGCGCGCGCAGCCTGCCCGAGTTCGGGGCGCTGGCCGGCAAGATGTTCGCGCCCGACGACATCGCCGCGGGCCTCGCCGCCTACCGGCCCCGGCCCACCGACGTGATCGTCACGCCCTATGGCAAGTGCGGCACCACCTGGCTGCAGCAGATCTTCCACACCCTGCGCACCCGCGGCGACTTCGACTTCGACGACATTTCGCGCGTCGTGCCGTGGATCGAGACCTCTAAGATCGTCGGCATCGACATCGAGGCGCCGCAGCGCGCCGAGCCGCGCGGCTTCAAGAGCCACCTGGACTACAGCCGCGTGCCGAAGGGCGCCCGCTACATCGTCTCGCTGCGCCACCCGCACGACGCGTGCGTGTCCCACTTCCATTTCATGGAGGGCTGGTTCCTGGAGCCCGGCGCCGTCAGCCTCGAAGACTACGCGCGGATGTATGCGGCCCGCGCGGCCCAGGGAACGGACTATTGGCATCACCTGCTCAGCTGGTGGGAGCAGCGCGACAACCCGAACGTCCTGCTGCTGGCCTACGAGCAGATGCTGGCCGACCCGCAAGGCACGATCCGCCGCGTCGCGGCCTTCTGCGGCATCCCGCTCGACGACGAGCTCCTGGCGCTGACCCTGGAGCGCTCGTCGTTCGACTTCATGCTCAGACACAAGGACCGCTTCGACGACCTCCTGATGCGCACGGCCTCCGAGGCCCGCTGCAACCTGCCGCCGGGCTCGGACTCGGCGAAGGTGCGCAAGGGCGGCGCCGGCGGCGGCCGCGCCGAGCTGTCGCCGCAGGTCCTCGCCGCGCTCGACGCCGAGTGGGCCAGGATCGTCGCGCCCGCCACCGGCTTCGCCGACTACGCGGCCCTGGAAGCGGCGGTGCGGCGGCGGAACGCGGCCTGACCGGCGACGGCGAAAGTTCCAGCGCCTGTCGTGACGGCCGCCGCGCGTTCGTCCTCGGGACAGGAAAGCCCGGAGCCCCGCCATGAGCCCCACCATCACCGCCTTCAGGAACTCGCCCGACCGCGGCCGGGGGCTGGCGCGTGACATGCGGGTCCGCTGGGCGCTGGAGGAGGTGGGCCAGCCCTACGACGTGCGCCTGCTGTCGTTCGACGAGATGAAGGAGCCTGCGCACCTGGCGCTGCATCCGTTCGGCCAGATCCCGACCTATGAGGACGGCGACCTGGCCCTCTTCGAGTCCGGCGCCATCGTGTTCCACATCGCCGATCGCCATGCGGGCCTGCTGCCGGGCGATGCGAACGCCCGGGCCCGCGCCATCGCCTGGATGTTCGCCGCGCTCAGCACCGTGGAGCCGCCGATCGTCGAGCGCATGGTCGCCGTGCTGCTGGAGGGCGACAAGCCCTGGTCCGGTGAGCGCCGGCCGCTCGTCGACGGCCGCATCCGTGAGCGGCTGGACCAGCTTTCCAGCCGCCTTGGCGGCGCCGACTGGCTCGACGGCGCCTTCAGCGCCGGCGACCTGATGATGGTCACGGTGCTGCAGCGGCTGAAGGGATCGGGGATCCTGGAGGACTATCCCAACCTCGGCGCCTACGTCGGCCGCGCCGAGGCCCGGCCGGCGTTCCAGCGAGCCTTCGCCGCCCAGCTGGCCGTCTTCACCGGGCCGTCGGAGGGCTCAGGTCCGACGGCTGGCGAGCGCCTGCCGGCCTAGATGTGCACCGCGTGGCCGAGCGCCCTGAGCGCGGCCTCGTGCACCGCCTCGGACAGCGTAGTTGCGACAGAATGTTCCCATTTTGTTCTTGTCAAACCGCCTTGCCCGAGGCAAGCTTCACGATGCGTGCGAGCAGGTGGTGTTCGTGCGGATAGATTCAAAGGAGGGGGTTTCCATTGCGCAGCGACTCGTTCGAGCGCGGCGGTCAGCCGCGCTCCGTGCCAGATCCCGACGGAGAGGCCTACGATCGGATGATCCGTGAACACCGGGCGTCATCGGTTAGGAACGAAAACACCCACGCCGAACATGGCTCCGCGGCCCGAAACGGAGGCTCGGCCAGACACGACGGAGAAGTCGACTCCGCTGTCAGCGGCCTGGTTCAGGTCTTGAACGGCGCCCGAGAAGCAAGGCACGAACTCGAACAAGGACACAAGGCGCGCGCCATCGTGGACGCCGTTAGCGCTGGTCTTGACGTGGGAACGGTCGCGCTCTTGTTCAAAAATGGGCTGAAACTGCGCGGCCCTCACGACTGGAAATCGACCCGGAAGTGGTTGGGCGAAGAAGGGATCGCGCAAAAGGGCCAGCACGTCCATCACGGGTTGATACCCCAGAAACGGTGGGGGAAATCGGTTCCCGACATAATCAAGAACCAGCCACCGAACCTCAGGCCAATGGAAAGCCCAGTAGCGCACATAAGGATCGATCGGAACGCGCCGAAAGCGGGGCTGCCCCGGTTCACGCGGTTCGAAAGCTATTTGCACGGGACGCCACGTTGGTGGAAGGGGGCGAAGGCGGCTCTGGTCGGCCATCTGACCCAGCTCGGCGGCGACCACCTGCCAGGTCATTCAAGAGCGAAACCGACCCGGCGGCCATGAGCGAAGGCTTTCGTGCCGCTTTGAGCTGGTTCGCTTCCGACAACGCTATCCGCTACGGTCTACCGCTCGTCGTCGTCTTTCTGCTCCTCGGCGGTCCGCGACAGCTCCTGTTGTCACTGCGAAGCTGGTTCCGCAGTTCCCAGGGTCTGGCTCAGCATTCGCCAAGTTCGACGGGCGGGGTCCTCGCTGGCGTTCTTGAGGCCACCATTGGACAGCTCATCCGCCCAAGTCTGCTGCTCATCGCGGCGACAGAGCCGCGCTTCTCGAAGCTCGGCGGCGATCCTGAGTTGCCGGCCGACATGGGTTGGCCGGCTGGGCTCGAGCGGCCTCGCACGTTCCTTGCTCAGATTGATTTGGGGGAACTCCCTCGGGACAAGATTGACTGGCTGCCGCGGGAGGGCCGCATCTACGCCTTCCACGATCCAGACGGTTCGGACGCACCAGACGCTGTGAGTGTCATTTTCGGAACTGCGCCGCCGCGCCCGCCACTATCGCCGCCCGTTGGCGCCAAACGCTTGGCGGAGCGACGCGTGACGTTCTGGCCATGCACATGCGCGCCCAGCCTCGACTGGCTGGGCTTGGACGCATCTGAACTGGCGCTCAGCGATGAGGAATTCCGGCGGCTCAGCGCGATGGACGATGCGCCGCCACCCGACGAGATCCAGCATAGGATCGGGGGATATCCCAACGAGATCCAACCCGAGCGGATGTGGCTCTCCTGTGAGCACGCGGCCCGGGGGCTTCCCGACCCAGCCTGGGGTTCGGAGATCCCGCCCGCGATCGCGCGCGCCGCGAAAACTTGGCGGCTCCTCCTGCAGATCGATTCCGATCCTGGTTTGAAGATGAATTTCGGCGACGGCGGACGGTTCTACGTCTTCATCCGCGAGCGGCACGCCAGGGCCGCAGACTTCTCGAAGACCGTCTCGCTCTGGCAGACCTACTAGCCCGACTCTAGATGTGCACCGCGTGGCCCAGCGCTCGGAGCGCCGCCTCGTGCACCGCCTCCGACAGCGTCGGATGCACGTGGATGGTCCCCGCCAGGTCCTCCAGCCGTGCGCCCATCTCGATGGACATGGCGAACTCGCCGGAGAGCTCGGAGACGTGGGCGCCGACCGCCTGCAGTCCCACCACGCGGTGGTCGGACTTCCTCGCCACCACGCGGACGAAGCCGCCGCCGTCGCCGGCCTCCATGGAGAGCGCCCGGCCGTTGGCCTGGAACGGGAAGACCGCGCTGACCGGGTCGTGGCCGGCGGCCTCGGCCTCCTTGGGCAGCAGGCCCGCCGAGACGATCTCCGGCTCGGTGAAGCAGACCGCGGCGATGGCGGCGGGGTCGAACGTGCGGTTCTGGCCGGCGATGACCTCGACCGCGACGTGGGCCTGGGCGACCGCCTTGTGCTCCAGCATCGGCTCGCCGACCAGGTCGCCGATGGCGTAGACGCCGCTCATCGAGGTCTGCATGCGGCCGTTCACGCGGACGAACGCGCCGGCCATGTCGACGCCCATCTCCTCCAGGCCCCAACCCTCGGTGTTCGGCCGCCGCCCGACCGTGACCAGCAGCTTGTCGGCCGGGATGGTCAGCGTCTCGCCGGCCTTCTCCACCGTGAGCTGCCCCTTCTTCCAGCCGGTCGCCTTGGCCTCCAGGTGCAGGGAGACGCCGGCCTTCTCCAGCCAGGCCTTCACCGGCTTGGTCAGCGGCTCGTCGTAGAGCGGCAGGATGCGGTCCTGCGCCTCGACCACGATGACCTCGCAGCCGAACTTGCGGAACGCCGAGCCCAGCTCCAGCCCGATGTAGCCGGCCCCGATCACCGCCAGCCGCTTCGGCAATTGGTCGAGCGACAACGCCTCGGTGGACGAGATCACGTCGCCTCCAAAGGCGATGTGCGGCAGGGCGGTGGCGACCGAGCCCGCCGCCAGGATCACCGTCTCGGCCTTGATGGTCACCGGCCCGTCCTTGGTCTCGACGTGGCAGGTCTTGGCGTCCGAGAAACGGCCCCAGCCCGCGACGACGCGGGTCTTGGCGCGCTTCAGCAGGGCGGTGACGCCGGAGTTCAGCTTGTCGACCACGCCCTCCTTCCAGGCGACGGTCTGGGCCATGTCCAGGGCCGGCGGCTTGGCGAGCGAGATCCCATCCTTGGAGCCGTGAGCCGCCTCCACCATGCCCTCGAACTTCGACGCCACGTGGATCAGCGCCTTCGACGGGATGCAGCCGCGGATTAGGCAGGTGCCGCCCAGCCGGTCGGCCTCGACCAGCACGTGCTCGATGCCGAGCTGTCCCGCGCGGATCGCGGCGACGTAGCCGCCGGGTCCGCCGCCCAGGATCAAGAGGCGGGTGCTGATCGTCTCGGCCACTTGGTCAGTCCATGAACAGGGTCGCCGGGTGCTCCAGCAGGCCTTTGATGCGCTGGATGAACGCCGCAGCGTCATAGCCGTCGACGACCCGATGGTCGAACGAGGACGACAGGTTCATCACCTTGCGCACCGCGATCTGGCCGGCGCGGATCACCGGCCGCTCGACGATCTTGTTGGGGCCGATGATCGCCACCTCCGGCCAGTTGATCACCGGCGTGGTGGCGATGCCGCCCAGCGGGCCCAGCGACGTGACGGTGATGGTCGAGCCGGAGAGCTCCTCCTTCGAGCCCTTGCCCGATCGCGCGATTTCCGCGACCCGGGCGACCTCGCTGGCCGCGGCCCAGACGTCCAGCGTCTCGGCGTGGCGGACCACCGGCACCACCAGGCCATTGGCGGTCTGGGTGGCGATGCCGATATGGACGGGGGCGTAGCGGTGCACGACGCCGGCGTCGTCGTCGAACCGGGCGTTGATCTGCGGGTAGTCCGGCAGCACGCGGACCAGCGCGCGCATGATGAACGGCAAGAGCGTCAGCTTCGGCTGGTCGGCGCGCTTGGTCGCGTTCAGGTGCACGCGCAGGTCCTCGACCTCGGTCATGTCGATCTCCTCGACATAGGCGAAGTGCGGGATGCGGCGCTTGGCCTCCTGCATCTGCCTGGCGATGGCCCGGCGCATGCCGATGACCTTCACCTCCTCGACCGCGGTGCGCTGGGCGTACTGCGCGCCGCCGCCCATCCGCGGCGCCGAACCGGCGCCGGCGACAAAGGCGTCGAGGTCCTCGTGGGTGATGCGCCCCGCCGGGCCGGTCCCCGGCACGTGCGCCAGCTTGATCCCGAGGTCTTCGGCGCGCCTGCGCACCGCGGGCGAGGCCAGCGGCTTCTCGCCCGGCGCGCGGTTCGGCAGGCCGCGGGCCGGGGCGGGCGCGACCGGCCGGGCGGGCGGCGGCGCGACGGGCTCAGGCGGTG
>JBJMQX010000031.1:0-16171 GCA_045802455.1 Phenylobacterium sp.
GAACAACCCGGACCCGAGCAAGACGGTCGTCTGGGGCGATCAGAGCTGGGAGGAGATGTTCTACACGGCGATCCGCTACCGCTGGACCGAGGAGACCTCGGCCAAGATGACCGACAACTACGACAAGGACCTCGACAAGGACCGCATGCTGGGCATGCTGGACTCCAACATCGACGGCAAGATCCAGAAGGCCGAGCTGAAGGGCCAGATGGGCGGCATGATCGGCAAGTACTGGGACGTGGTCGACGCCAACCACGACGGCGCGCTCGACAAGACCGAGCTGGCCGCCATGGAGAAGATGATGCAGGGCCAGCGCCGGCAGCGCCCGCGCGAGACCGGCCCCGCCGGCTCGGCGACCACGCCGACCGCCGGCAAGTAGGTTCCAGCGTCAGACCTGAGGAATGGCCCGGGGCTTCGGCTCCGGGCCTTTTCTTTGGCTATTCGACCCAGAGGTCGTGCACGTCGCCCTTGCGGTTCAGCATGCGGACGGCGCGCTTGACGACTGCCAGGAGCCGGTCCTGGCGGGCTTGCTGGTCGTAGGTCATGGCGCCGCGGGCCAGGCCTTCCAGCAGGAAGCGGCCGAGGTCGCGGCTGGCCTGGAAGCGCGGGTCGGCGCCGGCCTGGGCAAGCGCGCCGAAGCCGCCGACCTGGGCCCGGTCGAAGGCGGCCTGGGCCGCGGCCAGCCGGGCCTTGAGCATGGCATCGGTGCGCGCGGCCGCCTCGAGCTCGGCGAAGGCCAGGAACGGAACCTCGTGCAGCAGGCCCCAGTAGGCGTCGATGGCCGCCTCAGACGCATCCTGGCCGTGGGCGGCGGAGGCCTGGGCGGCGCGTTCGAAGAGCCGCGCGCGGGCGAACTCGATGTGGACGATGGCCGCCTCCACCAGCTGCTCGCGGTCGGCGAAGTGGTAGAGCATGGCGCCGCGGGTAAGCTTCGCGGCGTCGGCGATCATCGAGTTGGTGGCGGCATGATAGCCGAGCTCGGCGAACAGCCGCATCGCCGCGTCGAGAATGCGGGCGCGCGTACGCAACGACTTCGGCGTCGCCTTCGCCGGATAGGCCTTGGCGTCCATCGGGACCAGTTTGTTCAGCGACCTGGGGAGGGTCTGCTCAGGCTTGTGCGTAGCAGGTAGGGGCTTACGCGCACCAGAAAAGTAGCGCCTTCGCAAAAGCGACACGGAATCGGCTGAAGAGCTGCCCGTATATTGGGCGGGTGGCGCGCGTCAGTGACCGAAATTCCGGGCCGTCGGTATCGGAGCGTCTTCATCTCGGACGTGCACCTCGGCACGCGCGGCTGCCAGGCCGACCTGCTGCTGGATTTCATCCGCCAGGTCGAATGCGACACCCTCTACCTGGTCGGCGACATCGTCGACGGCTGGAAGATGAAGAGCGGCTGGTACTGGCCGCAGGCGCACAACGACGTCGTGCAGAAGATCCTGCGTCTGGCCCGCAAGGGGGTCACGGTGATCTACGTTCCCGGCAACCACGACGACCGCATCCGCGACTTCTGCGGCGTGCATTTCGGCGGCGTGGTGGTGGCGCGCGACGCGATCCACGAGACCGCCGACGGCCGCCGGTTCCTGGTGATCCACGGCGACGAGTTCGACGGCGTGGTGCAGCACGCCAGGTGGCTGGCCTTCCTGGGCGACTGGGCCTACCGCGCGCTGCTGGCCTCCAACACCATGATCAACCGCGTGCGGCGCAGGCTGGGCTTCGGCTACTGGAGCTTCTCGGCCTTCCTGAAAGTGAAGGTGAAGAATGCCCTGCAGTTCATCGACAACTTCGAGGAGGCGGTGGCCGACGAGGCGCGCCGGCGCGGCGTCGACGGGGTGATCTGCGGCCACATCCACAAGGCGGAGCGCCGGATGATCGGCGACATCCTGTACATCAACGACGGCGACTGGGTGGAAAGCTGCACCGCGCTGGTGGAGCATGCCGACGGCAGGCTCGAAATCCTGGAGTGGGCGAAGGAGACCCGGACGTCGGTTCCGGAGCGTGGGCCCATCGCCCACCCCCTCGCCGCCTGATCTCGAAGGACGGTTCAAGCTCCAGAACGGTTGACAGATCAATGTCATTTCATGACAGTCCGCCTGCCATGAAATCTCCCCTCCCGCCGAACCAACGCGACAGGCAACGGGAGGAGACCCGCGAGCAGATCCTACGCGCCGTCGGCCGCCAGCTCGAAGCCGGCCCACTCGAAGACTTGAGCTTCGCCGAAATCGCCAAGGACGCCCACGTCGGCGAACGCACGGTCTACCGCTATTTCCCGACGAAGGAAGCCCTGCTGGGCGCCTTCTGGGCCTGGCTGCAGAGCCAGGCGGTGGTGACGCCGCCGAAGCCCAGGACACAGCGCACCCTGCCGCGCATCCGCGAGGCGATCACCGCGCCCAGGGACGCCTGGCGGCCGATGCGGATCCTGCTGGCGACCGACGCCTGGGAGCCGCAGGTCAACGGCGTGGTGCGCACCCTGACCCGCGTCGTCGCCGAGCTGAAGGCGATGGGCCACACCGTCGAGGTGATCAGCCCCGACCAGTTCAAGACCTTCCCGCTGCCCACCTATCCGGAGATCAAGGTCGCGATCGGCGTCTATGAGCCCGTGCAGGAGCGCTTCAAGGCGTTCGAGCCCGAGGCGATCCACATCGCCACCGAAGGCCCGATCGGGCTGGCGGCGCGGCGCATCTGCGTGGAGTGGAAGCTGCCGTTCACGACCAGCTACCATACGCGGTTCCCGGAATACGTCTCGGCGCGCCTGCCTTTGCCGCTTGCCGCCGGCTACGCCTACATGAAGTGGTTCCACAAGCCGTCGGGCCGGCTGATGGTGGCGACGCCGACCATGCGCGACGAGCTGACCGAGCATGGGTTCCGCAACATATCGTCGTGGTCGCGGGGCGTGGACACCGAGGCCTTCCATCCTCGCCGCGAGGGCGAGCCGGACGTATTCGAGCGCCTGGCGCGGCCGATCTTCCTCTATGTCGGCCGCGTGGCCGTGGAGAAGAACATCGAAGCCTTCCTCGCCGTCGACCTGCCCGGAACCAAGGTGGTGGTCGGGCCGGGCCCGCAACTGGACGAGCTGAGGGCCAAGTACCCGGCCGCGGTTTTCACCGGCTCGAAGTCCGGCGCGGACCTGGCGGCGCACTTCGCCTGCGCCGACGTCTTCGTCTTTCCCTCGCTCACCGACACCTTCGGCCTGGTGATCCTGGAAGCCATGGCCTCGGGCACGCCGGTCGCGGCCTATCCCGCCCCGGGCCCCGTGGACATCATCCCGAACTCCGGCGCAGGCGCGCTGGCGGTCAGCGCCACCGAAGGGCTGCGGGAAGCCTGCCTGGAGGCCCAGAGCCTCGACCGCAGCCAGGTGCGCGCCTTCGCCGAGAAATTCTCCTGGCGGGCCTGCGCCGAGGACTTCGTGAAGAACCTGCAGCCCTATCCGGAGCCGGAGAAGACCCGCTTCTGGCGCCGGCTCAGGCGTCTCGCCCGGGTCCGCCGGCGGCGCCCGGAAGCCGCCTGAATTCGACATTTCAATCCGCTTATCGGCAGCAAGGCTGGCCGGGGTAGATCGGGCGCATCTTGAGTCGGGACCCAAGGACATCGAAGCGTCGGGCGGCGAGCGCCGTGCTGGCTGCGGCGCTGGCCGCCGCGCCCGCCGTGCGCGCCGCGGATGACGCGGCCCCGCCAACCGTGCGCGAGGTGGTGGTGACGCCCGCGCCCGCGTCCGGCGCCGGGGTCGACGCCGACAAGCTGCCGGCGGCGGTCGAGACGCTGAGCGCGGCCGACCTGCGGCGGGCCGGATCGCCGGTCCTGACCGAAGCGCTGGAGCAGCGCTCGGCCGGGGTGGCTTTGTCGGACGTGCAGGGCAACGGCTTCGCGCGGACCCTGAACTACCGCGGCTTCACCGCCTCGCCCCTGCAGGGCACGCCGCAGGGGCTGGCGGTCTACATGGGCGGCGTGCGCCTGAACGAGGCGTTCGGCGACACGGTGAACTGGGACCTGATCCCGGAAGCGGCCATCGCACGCGCGGACCTGGTCACGGGCGACCCGGCGTTCGGGCTGAACGCCCTGGGCGGGGCCGTCGCGCTGACGATGAAGAGCGGCCGCCGTTTCGCGGGCGGCGCGGCGAGCATCCAGGCCGGCTCGTTCGGTCACATATTCGGATCGGTCGAGCATGGCGGCAGCGACGGGGCGTGGAGCCACTACGTCGCGCTCGACGGGGGCCGCCAGGACGGCTGGCGGCCGCAGTCGGCGTCGCAGGCGGTGCGCGGCTACGCCGACCTCGGCTGGACCGGCGGGCGCGCCGACCTGCATCTGGTGCTGGCCGGTGGCGACACCCGCCTGGGCGTCGTGGGACCCACGCCCGTGGACCTGCTGGCCGCCGACGAGAAGGCCATCTACACCTTCCCGCAGACCACCAGGGACCGCTCCGGACTGGCGGCGCTGAACGGGTCGTGGACGGCCTCCGGCGTCTGGTCGCTGCAGGGCGGCGCCTATGCCCGCTCGCTCCGGCAGAGCCACCTCGACGGAAACGACGCCGACTTCGAGGGCTGCAGCCGGAGCCCGGCGAACCCGCTGTTCGGCACGCTGTGCCTGCAGGACGACGACTTCCCGAGCGCCATCCGCCCGCCGGCGGCCGCCTTCCAGGTGCAGGGCCTGAACGGCGTCCCGATCGGCTGCCCCCCGCTGGTCGCGGGCCAGACCAAGCTCTGCAACGGCGTCCCCTATGGCACGCTGGACCGCACGCGGGCGCAGGCCACGACCTACGGCGTCTCGGCGGCGGCGACGCGCGACGGGCCGCTGTCGGGCCACGGCAACGCGTTGTCCGTTGGCGCCAGCTTCGAGCGCAGCAGCGTGCGGTTCTCGGCCAATTCGACCCTGGCCCTGATCTTCCCCGACCTGAGCGTGCGCACCGAGGGCGGCGCGCCGGGCGTGGGGCTGCCGATCAGGACCGCCGGCGACATCGCCTACAGCCCGGTGGAGCTGAGGGCCACGGTGGAAGACACCGGCGTCTACGCCACCGACACGTTCGACATCACGCCGCGCCTGTTCCTGACCGTGAGCGGCCGCTTCAACGTCCAGCGGCTGACGACAGCCGATGCGACCGGCGCCAGCCCCGAGCTGAACGGCGACCACCGTTTCGAGCGGTTCAATCCCGCCGCGGGCCTGGCCTGGAAGGCGGCCGACTGGGTGACCCTCTACGGCGGCTACTCCGAAACCAATCGCGCGCCAACGCCCCTGGAGCTGTCCTGCAGCGACCCCGTGCGGCCCTGCCTGCTGGAAAACGCCCTGGTCTCCGACCCGCCGCTGAAGCAGGTGGTGAGCCGCACCTGGCAGGCGGGCCTGCGCGGCGGCGCGGACGCCGCGGGCGGCCATCTGGACTGGCGGCTGGGCGCCTACCGGGCGGACAGCGCCGACGACATTGTCGCGCTCGCCAGCGTGATCCAGGGACGCGGCGCCTTCGCCAATGTGCCCAGGACCCGCCGGGAGGGCGTGGAGGCCGAGGCCAGCTGGCGCGCGGACCGTTGGAATGCCTACGTCGCGGCCAGCCGAACCGAAGCCACCTACCGGTTCACCGGGGACATCGCCTCGCCGAACAATCCGTTCGCGGACGAAGGTGGCAACGTCCAGGTGACGCCGGGCGATCAGATCGGCGGCATCGCACCCGGCCGGCTGAAGGTGGGCGGGGATGTATCGGTGACGTCCACACTCGTCGTGGGCGCCGACCTCCTGGCGGTGAGCGCCCAGCGGCGGGTCGGCGACGAGGCCGGGCAGGACCGCAAGCTGCCGGGCTACGCCGTGGCGAGCCTGCACGCGACCTACGCGATGCCGCACGGCATCGAGCTGTTCGGGCGCATCGACAACCTGTTCGACCGCCGCTACGCGACCTTCGGAACCTACTTCGGGGCCGGCGGCACGGCGAACGTCCGCCCGAACCCATTGCCGGCCGATCCCGACCCGCGCACCGACACTCCCGCACCGCCGCGCAGCGTCCAGATCGGCCTCAGGGCGCGCTGGTAGGGCTAGCCGAAGCGGCCGGTGATGTAGTCGCTGGTGCGGCGCGTCGCCGGGCGCTGGAAGAGGTCCTCGGTCGGGCCGAACTCCACCAGTTCTCCCAGGTACATGAAGCCGGTGTAGTCGCTGACCCGGGCGGCCTGGCCCAGGTTGTGGGTGACGATGACGATGGTGTGGTCGGCCTTGAGCTGGGTCACGGTCTGCTCCAGCTTGGCCGAAGAGATCGGGTCCAGCGCTGAGGTGGGCTCGTCCAGCAGCAGCACTTCGGGCTTCACGGCGACGCAGCGGGCGACGCACAGCCGCTGCTGCTGGCCGCCGGAGAGGCCGAGCCCCGGTGAAGCGAGCTTGTCCTTCACCTCGTCCCACAGGGCCGCGCGGGTCAGGCTCTCCTCCACGCGCGCGTCCATCTGGGCCTTGGGCAGGTTCTCGTAGAGCCGCACGCCGAAGGCCACGTTGTCGTAGATGCTCATCGGGAACGGCGTGGGCTTCTGGAACACCATGCCGACCCGGGCCCGCAGCCGCGCCAGGTCAACGCCGGAGCCCAGGATATCCTCTCCGTCGAGCACGATCTCACCCTGCGCCCGCTGGCCGGGGTAGAGGGCGTACATGCGGTTGAGCGTGCGCAGCAGGGTGGATTTGCCGCAGCCCGACGGGCCGATCAGGGCGGTGACCTTGTTGCGGGCGATCGGCATCGAGACGCCCTTCAGCGCCTGGGTCTTGGCATAGAAGAAGTCGAGCTTCCTTACGTCGACCTTCACCTGCGCGCGGTCGATGTCGGCGATGCTGGTTTCGAATTCCTGCACGGGCGGAGCGGTGTTCATCGGCTTTGAGTGTCTCTGGCGACGATACGCGCAATGACGGTCACGGCCAGCACGGTCGTGGCGATCAAGAGGGCGCCGACCCAGGCGAGCCGGCGCCAGTCGTCATAGGGGCTGAGCGCGAACTGGAAGATCACCACCGGCAGGTTGGCCATCGGCTTGGTCGGGTTGAGGGCGAAGAACTGGTTGTTGAGCGCGGTGAAGAGCAGGGGCGCGGTCTCGCCGCTGACGCGCGCAAACGCCAGAAGCGCGCCGGTGAGCATGCCGTTTCGCGCCGCCGGCCACAGGATCGAGCGGATCACCAGCGACAGGTGCGCGCCCACCGCCACGCCGGCTTCCCGCAGGGCGGTCGGCTGCAGCGCCAAGACATCCTCCGTGGTCCGCGTGATCACCGGGATGGCCAGCAGCGACAGCGCCACCGCGCCGGCGAAGGCCGAGAAGCTGTGGAAGGGCGCGACCAGGATCTCGTAGACGAACAGGCCCACCAGGATCGAGGGCGCAGAGAGCAGAACGTCGTTCAGGAAGCGGATCAAAGAGCCGTAGCGGCTGCGGCCGCCGTATTCGGCGAGCCAGGTGCCGGCCAGCACGCCCACGACCACGGCCAGGACCATGGCCATGACGCACATCATGACCGAGCCCACGATGGCGTTGGCAAGGCCGCCCTTGGAGCTGGGCGCCGGGGTCGACTGCACGAACACGCTGAGGCTCAGGCCGCCCACGCCTTTGCTCACCAGAGTCCAGAGGATCGCGGCCAGCGCCACGAGGGCGAGGGCGGTGACGATCCAGCAGAACACCACGAAGAGCGTGTTCAGGACGCGCCGCCGCGCGAGGATGAGCTGCGAGCCCTTCACAGCCGCTGCTCCTGCCGGCCTAGCATCAGGCGGGCCAGCGCCAGGACGGCGAAGGTGAGCACGAACAGCACCAGGCCCAGCGCGATCAGCGCCGCCAGGTGCATGTCGCCTGACGCCTCGGTGAACTCGTTGGCGATGGTCGATGCGATCGTGGAGCCGCTGTCGAACAGCGACTTCGGGAAGCCATGCGAATTGCCGATGATGAAGGTGACCGCCATCGTCTCGCCCAGCGCGCGGCCGAGGCCCAACATGACCGCCCCGATCGCGCCGGTGCGCACATAGGGCAGGGTCACCGACATGACCACCTCGCGGGTGGTGGCGCCCAGGCCATAGGCGCTCTCGCGCACGGCGGGTGGGACGGTCAGCAGCAGGTCGCGCAGGGTCGCGGCCATGAACGGCAGGATCATGATCGCCAGGATGATCGAGGCCGAGAGGATGCCCGAGCCGTTGGGGATGCCGGTGGTCAGCGTCTCCATCAGCGAGCCCGGCTTGGCCGCCGCCATCAGCGGCAGCTGCACCCATTTGGAGAACAGCGGCGCGAACACGAACAGGCCCCACATGCCGTAGACGATCGACGGGATGCCGGCGAGCAGCTCGACCGCCGTGCCGATGGGTCGCCGGAGCGGCGCGGGACAGAGCTCGGTCAGGAAAAAGGCCACGCCGGCGGCGACCGGCAGGGCCAGCAACAGCGAGATCGCCGCGGTGATGAGGGTGCCGACCAGCGGTCCGGCCGCGCCATAGACGTCGGTCACCGGGTTCCAGGTGCTGGTCGTCAGGAAGCCGAAGCCGAACTTGCGGATGGCCGGCCAGCCGCCGATCACCAGCGAGACGAGCAGCCCGCCGAGGGCCGCGAGCAGGGCGGTGGCCGCGGCGAAGCACAGGCCCTCGAAGATGACGCCGACGAAGGCGCCGCGCGGCTTGGCCCGGCGCCTCGAACGCTCGGCGGGGATGGCCATATCGGACATGCTGTGGTCCCGGTCACGCACCGGGCGGCCAGCCCCTCCGCTTGGAAGAGCCCGCCGCTCTGGCGTGGCCTACTCCTACGGCTTGACCCTCGACCAGGCCAGCTTGTGAACCAGGTCCTTCACCGCCGCCGGAAGCGGGACGTAGGCCAGCTGGGAAGCCGCCGCGTCGCCGTTCTTGTAGCACCAGTCGAAGAAGGCCAGGACCTCCTTGCCCTTTGCCTGGTTGGCATGCAGCAGGATGAAGGTAGCCCCGGAGATCGGCCATGCGTCGGGCGCGGCCTGGTCGATCAGCAACAGGTAGAAACCCGGGGCGGACTGCCACTTCGCGCCGGCCGCCGCCGCGCCGAACGCCGCCGCGGTGGGGGAGACGAACTTGCCGGCCCTGTTCTGCACCTGGGTATAGGTGAGGTTGTTGAGCGTCGCATAGGCGTACTCGACGTAGCCGATCGCGCCGGGAGTCTGTTTCACGAAGGCGGCGACGCCTTCGTTGCCCTTGCCGCCCAGGCCGATGGGCCAGGAGACGCTGTCGTTCGCGCCGACCTCGCTCGCCCAATGGGAGGCCTTGGCGGCGAGATAGCTGGTGAAGATGAAGGTGGTGCCCGAGCCGTCCGAGCGGTGAACGACGGTGATCGGCACGTTCGGCAGGGTCATCCCCGGGTTGGTCTTGGCCAGCAGCGGGTCGTTCCACTTCTTGATCACGCCCCGGTAGATGTCGGCGAGCTGCGGGCCGGTGAGCTTGATCTGGCCCGACTGCACGCCTGGCAGGTTCACCACCGGCACGACGCCGCCGATCACGGTCGGGAACTGCACGAAGCCGGCGGTCGCCAGGTCGTCCGGCTTCAGCGGCTTGTCGCTGGCGCCGAAATCGACGGTGTTGGCGGTGATCTGGCGGATGCCGCCGCCCGAGCCGATCGGCTGGTAGTTCAGCGTGTTGCCGGTGGCGGCCTTATACATCTCGGCCCACTTTTGATAGACCGGGGCCGGGAAGGTGGCGCCCGCGCCGGAGATCGTTTCCGCCTGGGCCGCGAAGGCCGCGCCGGCGATCAGGGCCGCGCTCAACGCCGCCCCTAGCTTCTTCAACATGGTTCTCTCCTGAAAAGAGCGCCCCATCCACGCCGCTCTTGCCAGCGTCCTTAGCCCCCGAGGTTCGCAGTTTTGTGACACTGGGAGGGTTCATCCGCGGGCTGAGCTTCACCGCGCCGAAGCCCCTCGCAGGCGCCGGGCTGTCATCGGGCTGTCACAGCACTGTCGGCCAGCCGTCACAGGGCGGAGCTAAACCGCCCCTCGGGCCGGGGGGCGTTCTGGTGCGGCTGTCCCCGCCCGCAACCAATGATGACGGGGACACTGACAATGAGCCTTCCGACGAACGGCCTGGCGCATCGCGCGGCCAAAGGAGCGCTGGCGGCGCTGCTGCTTTCGAGCGTTTCGACCGCGGCGCTGGCCGCGCCTAAGCACCGGACCCACGCCGCGAAGCCCGACCCGCGCGACGCCAAGCTGCAGGTGCTGGAGCAGGAAGTCTCCGAGATGAGGTCGGAGATGGCGCAGATGCGCGTCGAGCGCGCCGCGGCCGCCGACGCCGGCCAGGTCGCCGCCCTGCAGCAGCAGGTGACCGCCGCGAACCAGCAGCTGGCCGAGGTGAAGACCGCCCAGGCGGCCTCCGACGCCAACATCATCGCCCTGCAGGCGCCGCCCTCCGGCGCGACGACGATCCCCAGCCTGCCGAACGGCAAGCCCGCCTTCGCCACGGCCGACGGGCGGTTCAGCGCCAACCTGCGCGCGATCATCATGTTCGACGCCGGCAAATACTTCCAGAAGGACAACCTGGGCCAGCTGGTGGTTGGCCGCGATCTCAACGAGGGGACCAACTTCCGCCGCGCCCGCTTCGGAATCGACGGCAAGCTGTTCAAGGACTTCGACTACGCCATCATCTACGAGTTCGGCGGCTCGGGCGGCGAGGACGCCGGCCACATCCAGGAGATCTGGGCGCAGTACAGCGCCCTGAAGCCGTGGAAGATCCGCCTGGGCGCCTTCGAGCCGAACATCGGCCTGGCGGCCGCGGTCTCCACCAGCCAGATGCCGATCCTTGAGCGGCCCTCGCCGGCCGAGGTGGCGCGCAACGTGGCCGCGGGCGACAGCCGTTCCGCGCTGCAGGTGTTCGGCAACGGCGTCTGGGGCCAGGGCGATGCGGGCGTCGCGGCGCGCTGGTTCGCCTCCGCCGCCCTGACCGGCAACACGGTGGGCACGATCAACTCGACCGGCGGCGCGACCGCCCAGCCGTTCGACGAGCAGACCGCGATCATCGGCCGCTTCGCGATCGCCCCGTTCGACACGACCAACTGGCAGCTGCACTTCGGCGTCAACGGCCAGTACGTGTTCCACGCCAACGACTCCACCGGCCCGGCCGGGGGCTTGAGCCCACGCTATGTGGTCCAGCTTCGCGACCGCCCGGAGCTGCGGCTCGACGCAACTCGCCTCGTGGACACCGGCGCGATCGACACCCGCCACGTGACGGTGCTCGGCGCCGAGGTCGGGGCAACCGTCCAGAACCTGATGCTGGAGGGCGAATACTTCGACTACAGGATCGACCGCCGCAACGCGACCAACCCGCTGATCGCGCCGGCCGACCCGCACTTCTCCGGCTGGTACGTGCAAGGCGCCTGGGTGCTGACCGGCGAGCCGCGCCCGTACAACCCGGCGGAGGCCCGCTTCGACGCGCCGAAGATGGCCTACAACTTCAACCCGGCGGCGGGCACTTGGGGCACGGTCGAGCTGGTGGCGCGCTATTCCGACCTCGACCTGAACTTCCACGAATGTGGCGCGGGCCGGCCCACGGCGACCACCGCCGGGGTGTTCTGCTTCGACGCGGTGCGCGGGGGCGAGCAGAAGATCTCGACGATCGGGATGAACTGGTACCTGAACCCGGTCATCCGCTTCATGCTCGACTACCAGCACGTGGACGTGGACCGGTTCAACGCCGCCGGCGTGCAGATCGGCCAGAAGTACAACGCCGTCGCGCTGCGCAGCCAACTGAGCTTCTAGGGCCCCTCCCCGACCTGCGACGCCGCCGCGCCCCCGCGGCGGCGTCCTTTTGCCTACAGCAGCCGGCTGCGCATCGCCTGGCTGAGCAGGTCGATCAGGGTCACCGCCACGATGATCACGATGATGATCGCCGACAGGTGATGGTAGTCGAAGGCGTTGAGGGTCTCGAACAGCAGCTGGCCGATGCCGCCGGCCCCGATCAGGCCCAGCACCGTCGCCGAGCGCGAGTTGGATTCGAAGCGGTAGAGGGCATAGGAGGTCCACAGCGGGGCCACCTGCGGGATGATCCCCCAGACCACCTCCTGCAGCCGGTTGGCGCCGGTGGCGCGCACGCCCTCGACCGGGCCCTTGTCGATGGACTCCACCGCCTCGGAGAACAGCTTGGCGAGCACCCCGCCGGTGTTGAGCGCCAGCGCCATGACGCCGGCGAAGGGACCCAGACCCACGGCCACGATGAACAGCGTGCCGACCACCAGGTCGGGGATCGAGCGCAGCAGGTTCATCAGGAGGCGCATCGGCTGCTGCAGCCACGGCGGCGAGACGTTTCGCGCGCAGGCCAGGCCGAACGGGATGGCGATCAGCACCGCCAGCGCCGTGCCCCACATGGCGATCTGCACCGTCAGCCACATCTGCGAGATGTAGAGCCGCAGCTGGTCGAAGTTCGGGTGCAGCAGGTCCGCTCCGAACTCGCGCATGTTCTGCGAGTTGGTGAACAGCTTGGAGATGTGGCTCATCTCCACCGGCCGCGCAGCGAAGGCCAGGACAATGGCGAGGCCGCCCCAGAGCAGGTAGCCCGGCGCGCGTTGGGCGAGCGAGGTCTGCGGCGGAGCCGGGATGTCGGCGGCGGCGACGCTCATCAGATATTGGGCTCCTTGGCCCGCTTCTGTTCGGCGGCGGCGTGGATCTTGTCGAAGTCGGCCTGGGCCTGGGCGATGCGTTTCGCGTCGCCGGACTTGCGCGCCTCGGCCAGCGCCACGGAGGCCTGCATCTCGCGGACCGGGTCGAGGTAGCTGTCGTCGGCGGCTCGGAAGCCGCCATAGGCGAGCTGCTTGAGCACGCCGCGCTGGCGGTCGGCGTCGGGCCCCGTGCCCGTCCCATAGGTCAGGAAGAACTGGCGCATCTTCTCCTTGACCGCGGGGTCAAGGTCCTTGCGCACGATGATCGAGGACTCGGGCAAAGGCGGCGAGGTCCAGATGACGTCCAGCTTGTCGCCCACGTGCGGCGGCTCGCGCTTGGCGAAGAGCAGGCCCACGGTGTTGTTGGTCGCCACGTCCAGCACGCCGTTGGCGACCGCCGCCGAGTTCGCCTGGTGGCTCGAGGAGCGCACCGTCTTGAAGCATCGTGTCGGGTCGATGCCCTTCGGCGTGAAAAGGTAGGCCATGGGCGCGAGCGTGCCCGAGGTCGATTGCGGGTCGCCGATCCCGAAGCTGTACTTCCGGTCGCAGGCCAGCACCTTGTCCAGGGTGATGCCGGAGCCCTTCTTGACGATCAGGATCGACTTGTAGGTGGCGTCGCCGCCCGCATCGATCACCCGGCCCAGCACCTCGCCGTTCGCGCGCTGCACGGCGTCCAGCGCCGGCAAGGCCGAGAACCAGCCCATCTGCACCTGTTTGAAGCGCATCGCCTCGATGAGGCCGGCGTAGTTGGTGACGTAGCGGGCGGTCACCTTGACCCCGACCTGCCTGGACATGTCCTCGAGGAGCGGCTGCCAGATCGGGCCCATGGAGGCCTGGTTCTCGGCGGGCAGGATGCCGAACACGATCTCCTTCGGCCCCTCGGGCGCGGTCGGCTTCTGGCTGCAGGCGGCCAGGGAAAGGGCGGACACGGACAATGCGGCCGCAAGGGCCCCCAGCACGCGACGGCGCATCATGTCGGGGCTCCTTCCCAGAAGACGTCCTCGAATTCGGGGCCGTAGATGTCGATCAGCTTGGGCTTCTTCAGCCCGTCGGCGGGGCCGTCATAGACGATCTTGCCCGCCTTCAGCGCCACCACCCGATCGCAATAGCGCATGGCGTAGTCCACCTGGTGCAGGGTCACGACCACGGTCAGCCCGTCCTCGCGGTTGAGGGCGCGCAGGTTGTCCATCACGCGGCGGGCGGAGACCGGGTCGAGCGAGGCCACCGGCTCGTCGGCCAGGATGATCTTGGCGCGCTGCACCAGGGCCCGGGCGATGGCGCCGCGCTGCTGCTGGCCGCCGGAAAGAGTATTGGCCCGCTGCCCGGCGTACTCGGCGACGCCAACGCGGGCGAGCGCCGCCATGGCCGCGGTTTTGGTCTCGGCGGGCCACAGGCCGAGCAGGCCCTGCACCGCCCCGATGCGCCCCAGCGAGCCCAGTACGACGTTCGTGAACAGCGAAAGCCGGCCGACCAGGTTGAACTGCTGGAAGATGAAGCCGATGCGGATGCGGGTCTCGCGGACCCTGCCGCTGATCCGGCCGTTCTCCTGCACCGCCGTCCCGAAGGCCTCGATGCGGCCCTCGCCCTGATCGATAGCCTGAAGGCCGGAAATCGAGCGCAGGAGGGTCGATTTCCCCGAGCCGGAGGGCCCGATGAGCGCGATCATCTCGCCCTTGGCGACGTCCAGCGAGACACCGTCCAGCGCCCGGCGGGCGCCGAAGCTCTTCGAAGCGTTCCGCACGGACAGCACGGCGTCAGACATGGACGGCTCTGGCTTCCCCCAGGACGACAAGCGCCCATGATCCCACGAAAAAGGGGAGCGAACCCCGCTCGTCCCCTCAAGCCCGCTTCATGGCACGGCCGCCCGCCTCGGGTCTAGCGCGGGAACCCCAGGCGGCTCCAGTTGCGGCCGATACAGAAGAAGCAAAACGCGAGGATGCGGCGTCTGGCTCCCGACATTAGCAATTGAGCAAGGGCAAATCGCTTTACATCACGGACTTCTGACCCTATGTGGCCCTCTCCGGCGGACCCGATGTCCTAAAAAGCGCTGCTAACGCCGGTCTGGGTTCAACAATCCGTTGGGGGTTGCGTGAGGTGCACACGTACCATACGCCCCTGGACCTGGTCCGCGAGCGGTCCCCGGAGCGTCCAGTCGCACTAGCGCGACCGGACGTGGTGGCTGTAGCGGCGCGCTGGTTCCAGGATAAGTTTCAAGGCGATGTGTTCTACGCCGTCAAGGCGAACCCTTCGCCATGGGTGATCGAGACGCTCGCCGCCAACGGCGTGGCGAGCTTCGATGTCGCCTCGATCCCGGAAATCGAGCTGGTGGCCCGCCACGCGCCCGGCGCGCGGATGGCCTTCATGCATCCTGTGAAGAGCCGCGCGGCCATCGCCACCGCCTACCGCGAGCACGGGGTGCGGATCTTCGCCCTCGACACGCATGAGGAGCTGGCCAAGATCCTCGAGGCCACCGACGGCGCCGACGACCTGACGCTGATCGTCCGTCTGGCGGTCTCAGCCGACGGCGCGGCCTATTCGCTCTCCGGCAAGTTCGGCGTCGACACCCACGAGGCCTCGGGCCTGCTGCTCGCCGCCCGCCGCGCGACGCAGGACCGGCTTGGCGTCTCTTTCCACGTGGGCAGCCAGTGCATGCGCCCGACCGCCTTCCAGGCGGCCATGGCCCAGGCCAGCCGCGCCATCGTGCGAGCCGGCGTGTTGGTCGACATCGTCGACGTCGGCGGCGGCTTCCCGAGCGTCTATCCGGGGATGATCCCGCCGGACATGATCGACTACGTGGATTCGATCCAGCGCGGCTTCGCCGAGATGATGGTCCACGAGGACACCGAGCTCTGGTGCGAGCCCGGCCGCGCTCTGGTGGCCGAAGCCTCCTCGATCCTGACCAAGGTCGAGCTGAAGAAGGGCGACGCTCTCTATCTGAACGACGGCAGCTACGGCAGCCTGTTCGACGCCGCCCACACGCGCTGGCCGTTCCCGGTGAAGCTGTTCCGGTCCGACGAGGGCGGCGCGCGCCAGGTGGAGGGCCCGCTCAAGCCCTTTCGCTTCTACGGCCCGACCTGCGACTCGCTCGACCACATGCCGGGGCCGTTCTGGCTTCCGGAGGACGTGCGCGAGGGCGACTACGTCGAGATCGGCATGCTGGGCGCCTATGGCGTGGCGATGAACACCCGCTTCAACGGCTTCGGCGACGCCGAGACGGTCGCCGTTGAAGACGCGCCGATGGCCTCCATGTTCGGCCTGGCCGGCCGCACCATCCGCCTGCCCCGCGAGGAACAGGCCGAGGAGCGCAAGGTCGTGCGCCTGTCGCGACCCAAGGGCGCGGCGGGCAAGAAGCGCCGTAGGCGGTAACAAGCCGACGTATTGACGTGTTAAAGGCGCGGCCGGTCGCTCCGTCCCGGTCGCGCACTGCTATTGGACGGGCGATCACCCTCAGAAGGGAACTTCCGAAGATGAACGCTGACGTTCAGAAGACCAACCGCAAGGCCGAGCTGCTCGCCCAGACCGTGGAGCACGTGGCGATCGACCAGTACGACGCCCGACCGGTGATCGACGCCATGCGGGGCATGAGCTTCACCAGCCGCGACACC
>JBJMQX010000032.1:0-35056 GCA_045802455.1 Phenylobacterium sp.
CCGCCTTCGAGCCGACCATCGACTATGTGGTCACCAAGATCCCGCGCTTCGCCTTCGAAAAATACCCGGGCGCCGAGCCCTATCTGACCACCTCGATGAAGTCGGTGGGCGAGGTCATGGCCATCGGCCGCACCTTCGCCGAGAGCCTGCAGAAGGCGCTCCGCGGCCTGGAGACCGGCCTCACCGGCCTCGACGAGATCGCGATCGAGGGCGGGACCGACGAGGAGACCGTGCAGCGGGCGCTGAAGGCCCAGGGGTTCTCCGATGCGCGCCTGGCGATGCTGACCCACCTGACCGAAGCCGCGGTGCGCAACAGCCGCCGCGCGCTGGGCGTGCGGCCGGTGTTCAAGCGCATCGACACCTGCGCCGGCGAGTTCCGGGCCGAAACGCCGTACATGTACTCGACCTACGAGACCGGCGCTCTGGGCCAGCAACCGGACTGCGAGAGCGAGCCGTCGGACCGGGTGAAGGCGATCATCCTGGGCGGCGGGCCGAACCGGATCGGCCAGGGGATTGAGTTCGACTATTGCTGCTGCCACGCGGCCTTCGCGCTCGACGAGATCGGCGTCGAGTCGATCATGGTCAACTGCAACCCGGAGACCGTCTCCACCGACTACGACACCTCCGACCGGCTCTATTTCGAGCCGTTGACCGCCGAGGACGTGCTGGAGCTGATCGACGTCGAGCAGTCGAACGGCAAGCTCTTGGGCGTGATCGTGCAGTTCGGCGGCCAGACCCCGCTGAAGCTGGCCCAGCCGCTGGCCGACGCCGGGATCCCGATCCTGGGCACCACGCCGGACGCCATCGACCTGGCGGAAGACCGCGAGCGCTTCCAGCAGCTGCTGCACCGGCTGAAGATCGCCCAGCCCATCAACGCCATCGCCCGCAGCCGCGACGAAGCCTTCGCGGGCGCGCACCAGGTCGGCTATCCGGTGGTGATCCGGCCCTCCTATGTGCTGGGCGGGCGGGCGATGGAGATCGTCCGCGACGACGAGCAGCTGGACCGCTACATCCGCACCGCCGTGCAGGTCTCGGGCGACTCGCCGGTGCTCATCGACCAGTACCTGAGCCGCGCGACCGAGGTGGACGTCGACGCCATCTGCGACGCCGACGGGGCGGTGTTCGTGGCCGGCGTCATGGAGCACATCGAGGAGGCGGGCGTGCACTCGGGCGACTCAGCCTGCTCGCTGCCGCCGTTCTCGCTGAAGCCCGAGACCATCGCCGAGCTGAAGCGGCAGACCGAGGCCATGGCGCGCGCGCTGGAAGTGCGCGGCCTGATGAACGTGCAGTTCGCGATCGAGGAGCCGCACTCCGACGCGCCGCGGATCTTCGTCCTCGAGGTCAATCCGCGGGCCAGCCGCACGGTGCCGTTCGTGGCCAAGACCATCGGCCGGCCGCTGGCGGCGATCGCGGCCAAGGTGATGGCCGGCGCAAAGCTCGCGGAGTTCGACCTGACCGAGACGCCCTACGACCACATCGCGGTGAAGGAGGCGGTCTTCCCGTTCGCGCGGTTCCCCGGCGTCGACACCGTGCTGGGGCCGGAGATGCGCTCGACCGGCGAGGTCATGGGGCTGGACTGGGTGCGGCCCGGCGAAGGCCTGGCGCCGGCGTTCGCCCGCGCCTTCGCCAAGAGCCAGCTGGGCGGCGGCGTGCTGCTGCCCAAGACCGGCTGTCTGTTCGTCTCGGTGAAGGACGCCGACAAGGCGTGGATCCTGGAGCCGGTCCGCCTGCTGGCCGCCGAAGGCTTCCGGGTGATGGCGACGGCCGGGACGGCCAGCTATCTCACCGAGAACGGCGTCACCGTCGAGCTGGTCAAGAAGGTGCTGGAGGGCCGCCCGCACATCGTCGACGCCATGAAGAACGGCGAGGTGCAGCTGGTCTTCAACACCACCGAGGGCAAGCAGTCGCTGGCCGACAGCTTCGAGATCCGCCGCACGGCGCTGATGATGAAGACGCCCTACTTCACCACCGCCGCCGGCGCTCTGGCGGCCAGCCAGGCGATCGTCGCGACCCTGGAAGACACCCTCGAGGTGCGGCCGCTGCAGAGCTACGCCAGCGGAGCTTCCGAGCCGTTAAAAACCTTAAGCCATTCTTAAGCCACGCTTTTTGGTTGACCGGCGATATTGGCGGGCGCAGATTCCACCCAGTCGGCCTGACTTCGCGCAGGCGCAAGGGCGCGCTCCGGCGGCCCCGAATTGACCAGCCGGAACAGCGCCTTCGGGCGTCTGCCGCAGTCTGGCGGGGGAGACAGGACTCCCCCAGCAGATTGGGAGGACGCTCTATGCACTCTGACCATCCGGAAACCCCGCACCACAAGAACAAGCATCTTGCGGAGCGGTTCGAAGCCTTGATCCCGATGCTGATGCTGGTCGCCATCGCCGTGCTGGCGGTCGGCATGATCTGGGGGATCATGCATACCGACTCGACGCCGAGCTGGATGCGCTGACGCCGGGACGTCCCTCGGCCGACGCCAACTTCCCTGGCGACACCCTGGCGGCCCGAACGGCGCTGGGCTAGGCCTTCCTGCCAGCGAGAACAGGGAGGTCTTCAGCCATGCCGGGCCGGGTGGAAGGCAAGGTTGCGCTGGTCACCGGCGGAGCCAGCGGCATCGGCCGCGGCTGCGCCGAGAAGCTGGCCGCCGAGGGCGCGTCCGTGGTCGTCACCGACGTGCAGGACGCCAAGGGCGCCGAGGTCGTGGCCGCCATCGAGAAGGCCGGCTGCAAGGCCGAGTACCTGCATCACGATGCCACCGACGAGGCCGCCTGGGAGAGCGTGATCGGCCAGGTGAAGGCTCGCCACGGCCGCCTGGACATCCTGGTCAACAACGCCGGGATCGCCATCCCCGGCTCCGTGATCGAGATGAGCCTGGCCGACTGGCGCAAGCAGACGGCAATCAACCTCGACGGCGTCTTCCTCGGCACCAAGCATTCGATCCCGCTGATGCGGGCCTCCGGCGACGGCGGCTCGATCATCAACATGAGCTCGGTGGCGGGGCTGAAGGGCTCGGCGATCCTGGGCGGCTATTGCGCGACCAAGGGCGGCGTCAGGCTGTTCACCAAGTCGGTGGCCATGGAGTGCGCCAACGCCAAGGACGGCATCCGGGTGAATTCCGTCCACCCGGGCATCATCGAGACGCCGATCTGGCTGTCGATCATCAACCCCGGCGACCCGGGGACCAATGCGCCGCCGGACCTCGACGCCATGTCCACCATGGCCGTGCCTCTGGGCGTCAAGGGCTATCCGGAGGACATCGCCAACGGCGTGCTGTGGCTGGCCTCCGACGAGAGCCGCTACGTGACCGGGGCCGAACTGGTGATCGACGGCGGGCTCTCGGTCCGCTAGCCAGCGGCCGTGGCTGTCCTCAATGTGATCTTCGGGCCCTGCGGGGCCGGCAAGACCACCTACGCGCACGGGTTCGCGCGGCGGGAGAAGGCGGTCGCCTTCATCCTCGACGACTGGATGGCCCGGCTGTTCGGGCCCGACATGCCCGATCCCATCGAGTACGAATGGATGCTGGAGCGGGTCGGCCGCTGCGAGGCGCAGATCTGGTCCGTGGCGGCGGCGGCCATCGCGGCGGGCACGTCGGTGATCCTCGATATCGGGCTGATGCGCCGGGCCGACCGCGAGCGCGTGCGCCAGATCGCCGAGGCGACGGGCCTCGACCTGCAGTTCCACTTCGTCGACGCGCCGCAGGAAGTCCGCAGGGCCCGCGTGGCCGGGCGCAACGAGGTGCGGGGCGAGAGCTTCGCCATCGAGGTGACGCCGGAGCTGTTCGAGTTCATCGAGGGGGTCTACGAGCCGCCGGAGCCCGCGGAACTCGCCGGGGCGGTGATCAGCACGAGCGACTGAGGGGGAAGACCATGGGCAAGCGGACCGGACCTGTCATCGCGGCGGCGGTCGGGATCGGCATCGCGGCGGGCGGGGCGGCGGCGGCGGCCGAGCGCTTCCCCACCCTGAAGCCCGAGCAGATGACACCGGCCCAGAAGAAGGTCGCCGAGGCGATCATGGCGGGGCCTCGCAAGTCCATGGGCGGGCCGTTCAACGCCTGGCTGCGCAGCCCCGAGATGGCCGACAAGCTGCAGGCTGTGGGCGAGCAGGTGCGCTTCCATTCCTCCCTGCCCGCGCGGCTGAACGAGTTCGCGATCCTGATGACGGCGCGCGAATGGGACGCCGACTACGAGTGGTACGCCCACTATCCGCTGGCCCTGAAGGCGGGACTGAAGCCGCAGGTCGCCGCTGACCTGGCGCAAGGCAAGCGGCCGGCCGGCATGGCCGCGGACGAGGCGGCGGTCTACGACTTCATGAGCGAGCTTCGCCGCACGCGGCGGGTGAGCGATGCGAAATACGCCGCCGTCCAGGCGCTGTTCGGCGACCAGGGCGTGATCGATCTGATCGCGCTCAGCGGCTACTACGACCTGGTCTCCATGACCCTGAACACCGCCCAGGTGCGTCCGCCCGAGCCGGGTCCCCTGCCCCTGCCGACCCGGCGGGCCGGGAAGTGAAGGCGCTCGTCCTCACCGAGGAGGGGCCGCAGATCCGCGAGGTCGAGCGGCCCGAGCCTCGCGCCGGCCAGGTGCTGGTCAGGGTCGCGGCCAACGCCCTGAACCGCGCGGACCTGGGCATGGCGGCGGGCGCGATGCACGGCGCGCGCGGCGGCGCAGGCACGGTGCTGGGCATGGAGTGGGCTGGCGTCGTCGAGGCGATCGGCGCCGAGGTCTCCAGCCTCACCCCCGGCCAGCGGGTGATGGGCTCCAGCGGCGGCGCCTTCGCGGAATATCTGGTGGCCGCCGCCGACAACCTCATGCCGGTCCCGGACGCCAACATGAGCCTGGAGACCGCTGCCTGTTTCCCGGTCGGCTTGCGGACCATGCACAACGCCCTGGTGACCGCCGGCGAGCTCAAGGCCGGGCAGAGGGTGCTGATCCAGGGCGCGAGCAGCGGCGTCGGCCTGCTGGGCATGCAGATCGCGCGCGAGATGGGCGCGGGCCTCGTGCTCGGGTCATCGACCGATGCGGCGCGCCGGGCGCGGCTGGCCGAGTTCGGCGCCGACGCTGTTATCGACACGTCGCAGTCCGATTGGCCGGAGCGCGTGCTGGAAGCGACCGACGGCGAGGGTGTGGACCTGATCGTCGACCAGGTGTCGGGTCCGCTGGTGAACGGCAATCTGAAGGCCACCCGTGTGCTGGGCCGGATCGTCAACGTCGGCCGACTGGGCGGGACGAAGAGCGAGTTCAACGCCGACCTGCACGCGCTTCGCCGCATCACCTACGTGGGCGTGACCTTCCGCACGCGCTCGGCAGCGGAGGTCGCCGAGATCAACCGCCGGGCCGCCGAGGACCTCTGGCCGGCGCTGACCGAGGGCCGGCTCTCCATCCCGATCGACGAGGTGTTCGCCTTCGACCGCGCCCTCGACGCCCTGGAGAAGATGCGGCGCAACGAGCACTTCGGGAAGATCGTGCTGCGGCACTAGGTCGTGCGCTGACACCGATTTCAGCTGCGGCCGCGGCCGCAGCCGTGCGTGTCGGGACCATGCACTGCGCCTGGCTGACAAGGGGACCCTTCTGAACATCCGCCATCAGTGGTTAGCTGACCTCGGTGTCGAGCCCATCTAGGACGTGGGGGAAGTAGCGCCGGTCCCACTCTTCTGGCCGGAACAGCACTTTTCCCCATTCGATGACTTCATCGCCTTCTTCGTAGGGGCGGTTTCGGACGGGCAGCTCGGGTCGCATGTCCTCCGGCATAATGTGGAAGTGGTCGTGCTCCTCACTTAGTGCCTGGAGTTCCCGCACAAGGAGGTCGCGTCCGGCTGGGTTCAGCCAGATTTGGAAGAAACCATCCTTGCCCCGGCTAATGGTGATGCGTGGGGTCTCGTTCATGTCGCTCGCGCCGCTGCTCCACTTGTGTAGAGCGGACAAGGGGGATGTCGGCAATGGGGTCGGAAGCAGACGTCGGCTGTTCCGGGACCAATTTCCCCTTAGGTCCTCCCCCAGGGCGAAGCCCGATTGAGGGGGAGGTGTCTCGAAGCGGAGCTGAGAGACGGAGGGGGTTGCCGCCCACTGTCGGTTCAGCCGCGACACGCGCTCCGTGCTGCAGGAGGCCCGCAATGTTTCGCACCCAGCTCGGAGAGGAGCGGGCGCCCATCACGGTGAAGGTCGGTGGGCTGCAACCCCCTCCGTCTCGTTCGCTTCGCTCCGAGCCACCTCCCCCTCAATCGGGCTTCGCCCTGGGGGAGGATGTTGGGGGACAGCTGTGACCCTACCGGGGGGCCCGACTACCCGCCCGCCAGCAGGTGCGGGGGCCAGGTGGCGTCGGCGGCGCGGTGGTAGGCTTCGCGGGCGGTCAGGCGGCCGTTGTAGTCCAGCAGCACCGGGTGTTCGGGCAGCTTCTTCTGGTAGAGCAGCATCGAGAGCGCGCCGCCCAGCACCACGTCGGCGCCCGAGAAGCGTTCGCCCAGCAGGTAGGGGCGGTCCTTGAGCACGCCGGTCAGGACATCGACCATGTCGTCGAAGGCGCCGAAACCGAAGTCGTAGGCCGGCAGGTCGATCTTCTGCTCGTGCAGGTTGGCCACCGGATCGACCACCGCGGTGGCGAACACCATCCAGCTGAGATAGCGGCCGCGGTCGGGATCCTCGATGCGGGGCGCGAGCGTCCCGTATCCGTAGCGATCGGCGAGGTAGATGCCGATGGCCGGGTTCTCGCTCACCACCACGTCGCCGTCAGTAAGCGCCGGCACCTTGCCCGCCGGATTGAGCTTCAGATAGGCGGGGTCCTTCTGCTGGCCCTTGCGGATGTCGACCGTCTGCACCCGGAACGGGACGCCCAGTTCCTCGAGCATCCAGTAGGCGATGAAGGCCCGGCTGGCCGGCGAATGGTAGAGGGTGATCCCGCGTTGCGCGGCCATGGCGGTTTCGGGCTCCCTTCCACAGTGGCGCCTAAGCTAGGGTGGCGCTTCGCAGACCGCCAGTTCCCCCATCCCGTTCTGGAGTGCGTGCCCATGCCCGAGCGTGACCGCGTCGCCGCCTTTGTCGCCACCGTCGAGGCCGGCCGCTACGTCGAGGCCATCGAGCAGTTCTATCACCCCGACGCCTCGATGCAGGACAACCAACGTGAACCGCGCGTCGGCCGCGACCGGCTGATCGCCGACGAGCGGGCGACGATGGCGCGGTTCGCCGCGATGCACACGGACCCGGTGGAGGACCTGCTGATCGACGGGGACAAGGTGATGGTCCGCTGGCGGTTCGTGTTCACGCCCGCAGACGGCGACCCGATCACCATGGAGGAGCTGGCCCTGCAGCGCTGGGACGGCGAGCGGATCGCCGAGGAGCGGTTCTTCTACGATCCGGGCCAGACGCGGCCGGCGCCCACAGTGGGCTGACCACGGCGCCGCCTGCTACACATTTGGTGAAAAAACGGCGTGACCTTGCATTTTGCGGCGCACAATCCTAGTCTCTTTCCCCCCGGACGCCTGCGCCCGCGGTCCGGTTTTTGACGGAACTTCCAACTCAGGGCGAACTCGAGTCACCATCTCCTCATGGAAAAAGTCCCGATGACCGCCGAGGGCTATCATGCCCTCGACGAAGAGCTGAAGCGTTTGAAGACCGTCGAGCGCCCGGCGGTGATCGCCGCTATCGGCGAAGCGCGCGCGCACGGCGATCTCTCGGAGAACGCCGAGTACCACGCCGCCAAGGACCGGCAGGGCTGGATCGAGGGCCAGATCGCCGAGATCGAGGACCGCATGGCCCGCGCCCAGGTGATCGACGTCTCCAAGCTCTCCGGCAAGCAGGTGAAGTTCGGCGCCACCGTCTCGGTGATCGACGAGGACACCGAGGAGAAGGCCCGCTACCAGATCGTCGGCGAGCACGAAGCCGACGTGAAGTCGGGCAAGGTGTCGATCACCTCGCCGATCGCCCGCGCCATGATCGGCAAGGAGATGGGCGAGACCGTCGAGGTGAACACCCCCTCTGGCGTGAAGGCCTACGAGATCACCAAGGTGGAGTGGGTCTAGCCTCCACGTCCTCGCCCCCGGCGAAGCCGAGAGGGAGAGGGAAGGGAGAGGGCGGAGCAGACCCATCCGTTTCTCCGATGGCGCGGCGAGGATCCTGGGCCATGGCTGGACCGAACGCGCTCCTGACGACGCACGAGCCGCCCTCTCCCTTCCCTCTCCCTCTCGCTTCGCGGGGGAGAGGCGATTGACCCCTCTGAACATCTGGGCCGTGTCGGACGGCCGCGACGGTATCGAGGCGCAGGTCGTGGGCCTGGCCGAGGCGGTCGCGCGGCTGCGGCCGGCGACGGTGACGGTCAGGCGGATCGGCTGGCGCTGGGGGCTGGGCCGGCTGCCCTGGCGGATGATACCGCGCGCCGCCCTGAAGGCGGACGGGCCGATCGGCCCGCCCTGGCCGGACATCTGGATCGGGGCGGGGCGCGCCAGCCTGCCGCTGTCGACGCGGGTCCGAGGCTGGTCCGGCGGGCGGACGTTCGTGGTCCAGACGCAGGATCCCGGCGAGGCCGCGCCGGACCTCGACCTGATCGTCCCGCCGCTGCACGACGAGCTGACGGGCGACAACGTCTTCCCGATCATCGGCGCCCCCAACCGGATGAACCCGGAGGGCTTCGCCCGCGACTTGGCCGCGTTCCGCGAGCGGATCGATCCCCTGCCCCGTCCGCGCGTGGCGACGATCGTCGGCGGCAAGTCGAAGTCGCACGACCTGCCGCCGGATCGCGCGCGGCGGATGGCGGCGGAGGTGGCGCAGGCCGTCGAGGCGCTGGGCGGCTCGCTGCTGGTCAGCTTCACGCGTCGCACGCCGGCGGCGGCCCGCAAGACCCTGACCGACGGCCTGGCGGGCGTCCCCGGCTGGATCTGGGACGGGGGCGGCGAGAACCCCTATTTCGCCTTCCTGGCGGCCGCCGACATCATCCTGGTCACCGAGGACTCCACCAACCTCGCCACCGACGCGGCCACCACGGGCAAGCCGGTGCACGTGCTGGCGATGGCCGGCGGCGGCCGCAAGTTCGAGCGGTTCCACGAGGACCTGCGCCGCCGCGGGGTGGCGCGGCCGTTCACCGGCGAGCTTTCGACCTGGAGCTACGCGCCGCTGGACGAGACCAACCGCGCGGCCGCCGAGGTCCTGCGCCGGTACGAGGCGCGGAAGTCGGGCGGCCCACAGTGAAGCTGGGTTGCGTCATGGTAAACGGGGCCGCAGTCTAGCAAGGAATTCGCAACACCCTGTCGGCAACATGGTGAGCGATTCGTGACCCGGGGGCCCTCACGTGGCGAACTATTTCTTCGACCAGATCACGCAGGCGCAGGCCAGCAGCTACCACCAGGCGAATGACATCCTGGTCTTCCAGAGCGGCAACGCCTCGCAGGCGACGGTGATCTTCAACCCGCTGACATCGAACAGCGCGCCCTTCATCACGGTCACCTTCGGCGCGAAGTCGGTGGACTTCGCCGACGACGTCGGAACCATCCGCGGCCAGATGCTGAACCTCTTCCCGGACAGCTCGCTGCTCTACATCGGCACGGCCGGCAACGACACGGTGACCGGCACGGGCTCCGCCGACGGCCTGTTCGGCGGCGACGGCAACGACTCGCTTGCGGGCGGCGGCGGCAACGACCTGCTGCAGGGCAACCAGGGCGGCGACACCCTGACCGGCGGCTCGGGCCTGAACACCATCTACGGCGGCCAGGGCGACGACAGCATCGACCTCACCGGCGGCGGCTCCAGCACCGCGGCCATCAACTTTGCCCAGGGCAACCTCGGCAACGACACCATCACCGGCAGCTCGACCGCCGACATCATCCTGGGCGGCAAGGGCGACGACAAGATCACTGGCGGCGGCGGCGGCGACACGCTGGACGGCAACCTCGGAAACGACACCGTCACGGCCAGCGGCACCGGCAGCGCCACCGTGCTGGGTGAGGACGGCGACGACCAGCTCAACGGCAACAACTCCGGCGACTCGCTCGACGCGGGCGCCGGCAACGACACCGTCGCGGGCGGCACGGGCGCCGACACGATCTCCGCCGGCGCCGACGACGACACGGTGAGCGACACCGGCGGTGCGAACGTCATCGACCTGGGGTCCGGCAACAACACGCTGACGCTGTCGGGCGACGCCTCCGGGTCCATCGTGGCCGGCGCGGGCGCGGACACCGTCACCTCGACGAGCACCGGATCGCTCTCGATCACGTTCGCAGCCGGCGACGACTCTGTGAGCACTGGGGCCGGCAACGACGCGATCAACGTCGGCGACGGGAACAACACCGTCGTCGCCGGCGCGGGCAACAACACCGTGACAGGCGGCGCGGGCGGCGACCGCTTCACCGCCTCGGGCGGCAACGACAGCCTCAACGCGGGCGACGGGGCCGACACCATCAACTCCGGCGGCGGGATCGACACCATCGACGCCGGCGCAGGCAACGACGTCGTCACCATGACCCGCGGCTCGGCCGGCCTGGGCGACGGGGACGACACGATCAGCGGCGTGAGCGGCTCGGCCAGCGCGGTCGACGGCGGCAACGGCGACGACAGCATCTCGTCCTCGGCAGGAGCATCGAGCTTCGCGCTTGGGGCGGGCAACAACACGCTGACCGACACCGGCACCGGCTCCAACTCGGTCACCGGCGGGGCCGGAAACGACGTCATCACGCTCAGCGGCGCCGGCGGGACGGCGGGCGACTCGATCAACGCCGGCGACGGGGACAACGTGATCAGCGACACCGGTACGACCGGTGGCGACACCATCGTGTCGGGCTTGGGCAACGACAACATCACGACCGCCACGGGCGCCCTGAACGACAGCATCTCGTCGGACAGCGGCAACGACACGATCAGCTCCGGCGGCGGGGTCGACGTGATCAACGCCGGCGCGGGCAATGACCTGATCAGCTTTACGGGCCAGGCAGGCGTGCAGGCCGGCGACGGCAACGACACCGTCACGGGATCCAACTCCGGGTCCGTCGTCGACGGCGGCAACGGCGACGACAAGATCACCATGGGCACAGGCGCCGACACGATTACCGGCGGGACCGGCAACGACACCATCACCGGCGGCGGCGGGCACGACCTGCTGTCGGGCGGCGGCGGCGCCGACCAGTTCATCTTCGCCAACCACGCGACCCAGGCGAGCCTTGGGCAAGCGGGCGTGGCGGTGATCAGCGACTGGGTCGCCGGCGACAGCCTGAAATTCGGCGCCCTGGGCACCGGCGTGCTGCTCTACCACAACGACAGCCTCACGGCGTCCAGCTTCACCAACGCGATCGGAGCCGCCAACGCGAGCACCCATGTCGGCTCGGACAAGTACTTCGCCGTGCAGGTCGGAGCCGATGTCGTGGTCTTCGCCGACTCCGACGCCAACCACGTCATCGACGCGAGCGACGACGCGATCATCCTGACCGGCCGCACCCTGGCCGACATCGCGGGCACGAACTTCATCTAGCGGGGCCCAAAGCCCGGCTCTGCGGGGGCCGCCCTTCGGGGCGGCCCTTTGCGTTTTCGCCCTGTTGTCGCCTGCGATTCGTGCGACAGACGCCAGCCCATGAACGGCCCATCCATCCTCTTCGTCGCCGACGCCGGCCCCGCCACCGGCGGCGGCCATGTGATGCGCTCCCTGACGCTGGCAGGCGCGCTGGCCGCGGAGGGCGCGGAATGCCGGTTCGCCGCCGGGCCTGCGGCGGCGGCGCTGCTGGGCGTCTTCGCGCCCGAGATGGCCAGGCTGCACATCGCCTCGAGCTCGCCGCAGGACCTCACCCAGGCGGTGGCGCGCGAGCGGTTCGACGCCATCGTCTTCGACCACTACGGGCTGGCGGCCACCGACCACCAGGCCATGGCCAAGGGACGGCCGGCGCTGGCGATCGACGACCTGGCCGACCGGGCGCTGGCCGCCGACCTGGTGCTGGACTCAGGACCGGGGCGCCGGGCGCAGGACTATGACGGGCTGGTGCCGGAGACCGCGCGGCTGTTGCTGGGGCCGCCCTATGCCCCGGTGCGGCCGGCCTTCGCCGAACTGCGGGAAGCGGCCCTGGCGCGTCGCGGCGGGCCTATCCGGCGCGTGCTGGTCTCGCTGGGCCTGACCGACGTGGGCGGGATCACCGGCCAGGTCGTCGAGCGGCTGCGGCCCCGGATCGGCGCCGCGGCGCTGGACGTGGTGCTGGGGGCCGACGCGCCCAGCCTCGCCGCGCTTTCGAAGATCGCCCGCCGCGACGAGCGGATCGCCCTTCACGTGGAAAGCCCAGACATGGCCTGGCTGATGGCCCAGGCGGACATCGCGGTGGGCGCCGCGGGCTCCACGGCCTGGGAACGCTGCGTCGTGGGCCTGCCGAGCGTGATGCTGGTGCTGGCGCAGAACCAGCGCGGCGTCGCCGGGGCGCTGGCCGAACGGGAGGCGGCGCTGGTCGTCGAGGCGGCGGCCGCGGACTTCGAAGCGCAGTTCGACCGGGCCCTGATGCGGCTTTCCACGGATGCGGAACTGCGGCGCAGGCTGTCGGCGTCCAGCGCGGAGATCTGCGACGGGCTGGGCGCGCCCCGCGTCGCCGAGGTGCTGCTCACGCTGATCGCGGCGCGGAAGCCCTAGCGGCGGCCGCTGGCCGCGTCCAAGCGGGTCGCGCCGAGGCTCAGCGGCCCGTTCAGGCCCGCATTGACCGCGTCCAGGCCGGCCTGGCCACCGTGCCGGCGCGCGAGGCGATAGCGGAGCGAGATCCGCTCGTGACCGCTGACGCCTGGCTCGGCCCCGTGCAGCGTGCAGGCGTGCCACAGGGCGGCGGTTCCCGGGCCGCCGGTCAGCACCCTGCGACGCGCGACCACTTCGCCCCACGGCTTGTTCACATAGAGCCAGTCCGCGTCGCCGATGCGGGTGAGGTTGTGCGGGAAGACCGAGCCGCCCAGCACGTGGCTGCCTTCCAGCAGGCAGAGCGGCGCGTCGGACCGGCCGACCGGGTGCAGGCAGACGTCGAGCGTCACGAAGTCCGCCGGCCGAAGCCCGTGGTCGATCAGGTCCTGGTGGAAGTCGATCCCATGGACATAGGTCATGTCGCGGTGCTGCGGGCGGACCCAGGCGTCGAGGCTGGTCGCAGGCTTGGCGGCGAGGCGCGTCTTCAGCCAGTCGGGGATGGCGCAGGCGGACAGACTGCAGACAACCTTTCTTTCGAGCACCTCGTAGCCCGGACCCAGCATTGCGGTGGCGGCCTCGGTGATCTGCGGCACCTGCTCGACGAAGCCGAGCCTGTCCTCGAATCCGTCCAGGATGTTGCGGCCTGGCTGAGGATCGGCGCCGCGGTCCCGCCGCTCGCCGTCGAACTCCTCTTCCGAGAGGAACAGGGCGGGGCCGAAGCCGTGGGTCGTGCGGATGCCGGCGAGGAGGTCGGCGCACGCGCGCGGGTCCAGCGGCTGGCCGAACAGGTGCGCGCCATCGCGAACGAAGTCGCCGATCACCGTCTGGGCGTGGACGCCGGGCGCGAAGTCGCGGGGTTTCGGCAGGGCTGACATCGATGGGCTCCGGCTTACGACAGCAGAGCGCCATTCGGTTTAAGTCGCGGTTACCGCGCGGCGAATCCGGCCGCCCTTGAGGCCGCTCTTCAGGCCGGTCGCCAGTTTGTTGCGCACCTCGCGACGAACGCGCGGAGCCAAGCCCTCGCCCATCTCGGCCATGAACCCCTCGACGACGGCGCGGTTGCGCTTGGAAAGCTCGCGAAGCGCCCACGAGAGCCCCTTCTCGACCATGTCGTCACGGTCGGCGGCCAATCGGCGGCAGACCGCAAGCGTGCGGCCGGCGTCACCGATGCGGCCGGGGCCCGCGGCGTTCAGCCCGACCGTGGCCACCAGCGCCAGGCGACGCACCCACCGGTCGGGCGAGTGGGACCAGGCGTCGACAAGCCCATCGGAGAGCTGTCCCCTGGCCCACAACCGGCCGGCCAGGATGGTCCCGAAGGCGTCCACCGCGAACCAGGAGGCCAGCCGAGTGGCGAAGTCGGCGACCTGCTCCTCGCCAGTGGCGGCGAGCGCGCCGGGGTGAAAGCGGATCAGCTCGTAGGCGACCCACTTGGCCTGCTGTCCCGCGGCCCGTTCGAAGGCGCAGGCGGTCTCGAGCACCTCGGCTGCGGTAGCCAGCTTGAGCAGGCCTGACCAGCGGCGGCGGACGGCGCGGACGGCCGGCGTGTCCCGCCGAGGCAGGGCGGCGATCTCCGCTGCGATCGCGGCGGCTCGGTCCATGCCTAGTCCAGCATGTCCCAGGCGAGCGGCTCCCCGCGCTTGAGGTCGCGGGCGGCGGGGCGGCCCAGCACCTCGTCCAGGTGGGTCGGCGGCAGGCCGTTTCCGGGCCGGACCGAGCGGATGTTGGCGCGGCTGAGCGGCTCGCCGGCGCGCACGTCGGCGGTCACGTAGAGCGAGCGGCGGAACTGGAGGTTGGCGCGCTCCGAGCCCAGCAGGTCGTAATGGGCGCGGCCGAGCGCGGTCCAGGCGTCCTTGCACTCGCGGACCAGGTGGGTGAATTCGGCCGGTTCAAGGCTGAAGGCGGCATCCGGGCCGCCGTCGGAACGGGCCAGGGTGAAGTGCTTCTCGATCACGCTGGCGCCGAGCGCGATGGCCGCGACGGACGCCGCCGTGCCGTGGGTGTGGTCGGAAAGGCCGATCGGGCTGTCGAAGCGCTCGGCCATGTCGGCGACGGTGCGGACATTGGCGTCGCAGAGGTCGGCGGGATAGCTGGAGACGCAATGCAGCAGGACCACGCCGGCCGCCCCCGCGCCGATGGCGGCCATCCGCGCCGCCTGGATCTCCTCCAGGTTGGCCATGCCGGTGGAGATGATCAGCGGCCTGCCCTTGGCCGCGGCGTAGCGGATCAGCGGGAGGTCGACGGCCTCGAAGGAAGCGATCTTGTAGGCGGGCGCGCCCAGGCTCTCGAGCAGGTCGACGGCGGTCTCGTCGAACGGGCTCGAGAACAGGGTGACGCCGCGCTTCGCCGCCCGCTCGAAGAGCGCTGCGTGCCACTCGAACGGCGTCTGCGCCTCGCGGTAGAGCTCGTGCAGGGTGCGGCCGTCCCAGAGCCCGCCTTCGATGCGGAATTCCGGCCGGTCGACGTCCAGGGTGATGGTGTCGGCGGTGTAGGTCTGGATCTTGATCGCGTCGCAGCCGGTGTCGGCGGCCGCGTCGATCATCGCGAGCGCGCGGTCCAGGCTGCCGTTGTGGTTGCCGGAAAGCTCGCAGATCACATAGGGCGGCTCGTCCGTTCCGATACGGCGGCCGGCGATCTCGACGTGGGGCTGAGCGCTCATCGCGGCCCAATCTAGGGCGGGCCGCTGAAACGCGCGTTAACTCTCTTCTCTCAGACCCTCGGGCTCAGAGCATTGAGGGCGGCGCGATCTGCAAGGTCTTGGGCCGGGCGCCCGCCGCGATCCCCAGGGCCACACCTGTGCCCAGCCCGATCATCGCCAGCATCGAGAAGAGGCGCAGGCCGATGCCCAGGGCGAGGCCCGCGCCCACGGCCGCGCCGGCCAGCGCCACGACGCCCGCCACCTTTGCCTTGTTCATGTCGTCGTCTTGCATCGCGCAACTCCGGAATCGCACCTACATTACGGCGATGGCTGAAGATCGTTCCGAACCCCGCACCACCCGCTGCCTGATCGTCGGCTCAGGACCGGCGGGCTACACCGCCGCCGTCTATGCCGCCCGCGCGCTGCTCAAGCCCGTGCTGATCCAGGGCATCCAGCCCGGCGGCCAGCTGACCATCACCACCGACGTAGAGAACTATCCGGGGTTCGCCGAGGTGATCCAGGGCCCCTGGCTGATGGAGCAGATGCAGGCCCAGGCGGCGCACGTGGGGACCGAGGTCGTCAATGACATCGTGCTCTCCGCCGACCTCTCGAAGCGGCCGTTCCGGCTGACCACGGACAGCGGCCAGGTCTGGCTGGCCGAGACGTTGATCATCGCCACCGGGGCCCAGGCCAAGTGGCTGGGCCTGCCTTCCGAGCAGAAGTTCCAGGGGTTCGGCGTCTCGGCCTGCGCCACCTGCGACGGCTTCTTCTATCGCGGCAAGGCGGTGGTCGTGGTGGGCGGCGGCAACACCGCGGTCGAGGAGGCGCTGTTCCTGACCAACTTCGCCTCGAAGGTGACGGTCGTGCACCGCCGGGACGAGTTCCGGGCGGAGAGGATCCTGCAGGAGCGGCTGTTCGCGCATCCGAAGATCGAGGTGGTCTGGAACGCGGCGGTCGACGAGGTGCTGGGCGCCCAGGACCCGCTGGGCGTCACCGGCGTACGGCTGAAGGACATCAAGACCGGGGCTGCCCGCACGATCGCCTGCGACGGCGTCTTCGTAGCCATCGGCCACGCCCCCGCTTCCGAGCTCTTCAAGGGGCAGCTGGAGATGGACGCGTCGGGCTACCTGAAGGTGAAGGCCGGCACGGCGTCCACAGCGATCGAGGGCGTCTACGCCGCGGGCGACGTCACCGACGACGTCTACCGCCAGGCCGTCACCGCGGCCGGCATGGGCTGCATGGCGGCGCTGGAGGCCGTGCGCTTCCTCGCCGAAGAGGACCACCGGGCGGCCCACCATCCGATCAGCCACGCCGAGGCCGAGAAGATCGGGGTCTGGTAGGCTCGCACCCGGTCCCCCCGGAGAAAGTCGCAAGGTCCGCAACTGCCACGTCGCCTCAAAGGTTAGGCGCTGGAAGGCGATGGCGAGATGCGCGACAGCAAACGATATGAGGCTCAGGCGGAACTGGTCCTGCGGATGGCGGGACGCGCGCAGAGTCCGGCCGAGAAGCAGGTGTTCCTGAACATCGCCGAGGGCTGGCGCAAGCTGGCCGCCGAGGCCGCCCGCCACGAGCGCCAAAGGGAGCAGCATCGCCCGGCCGAGGCGCGCAGCTTCGCAACGGAGGATTAGCCCGAGCCGCCGTTCAGGCGCTAGGCTGCCCCGATGATCCGGCATGCAAACGTTGGCGACCACCCGGCCATCGACGAAGTCCTGCGCGGCGCGTTCGGCCGCGGCGACGAGGCCGAGCTGACGGTTCGGCTGCGGACCGCCCAGGACAGCCTCTTCGAGCTGGTGGCGGTCGAGGAAGGGGTCGTCGTGGGCCACATCCTGATGAGCCGCCTTTGGGCTGACCGCGAGGGCCTCTACGCGGCCCTGGCGCCGCTCTCGGTGCGCCCCGACCGGCAGCGCAGCGGCCTGGGATCGGCGCTGGTGCGCGCCGGGCTCGACAGCGCCCGCGACTTCGGCTGCCACGGCGTGCTGGTGCTGGGCGATCCCGCCTACTACGGCCGCTTCGGCTTCTCGGCGGAAGACGCCCGCGGCGTGGCCGGCCCGTTCGCCGGTTTACCCGCCTTCCAGGCGCTGGCGCTCGAGGAATTCGCGTTCGCCCGGCCGCTCACCACGGCCTATCCCGACGCCTTCGAGCTCTAGCGGAAAGAGCTGCTAGTTGGATGACTGCGCGGCGGCGGGCCTGCCGTTGGCGGCCGCGGAAGGCGCGTCCCCACCTTTTTCCATGGCCGCCAAGCTTTCGTTGATGCGCTTGACCTCGTCGGCGGTCGGCTGGCGGCGGGCGGCGAAGATGGCGCCGGTCATCCGGGCGCGATTGACGCCGGCCGGCGTGGTCGGAGGATCGAGCACAGTGTAGGTGCGCACCTCACCGGCCACCGCGAGCGTGATCTTGCGCTCCACGGGCCCGGAGGGTCCGCCCAGGAGGCCCTGGGTCCGCGGATCGACGCTGGCCAGAAGCGCCGGCGAGAGGAAGGCCTCGCGGCCCGCGTAGTGGCCGTTGAAGGCCGGTGGCTCGCCCCAGGGACCCGTCCAGCGGTAAAAGATGTGCTGGCCCACCTGGGTCATCTTGACCAGGGTCGGGGCCCAGTAGGGCGCGACATAGGCGGCATGGTAGTGGGTGGCGGAGCCGACCTCCTTGTCGACGAAGCCGGCCAGGGCCCGCTTCGCGACCTGCTCCGCCTGGCGCCAGAGCGCCGGCTGCGGGGCCCAGCGTAGGGCGCCGTCGCAGGTGAAGGTGAACTGGCAACCGGTCGGCAGCCCGGCGCCCTGGTAGACGACGCCGCAGATCGACTTCGGATAGGCCGGGTGACGCACGCGATTCAGGACCACCTGGGCGACCGCCTGCTGACCCTTCACCGGCTCGCGGGCGGCCTCGTAGTAGATCGCCTGGGTCATGCAGTGCAGAGCGCGGGCGCTGTCGGCGGCGTCGGCCTGCAGCACGAAGGGTCGCATTGGCCGGATCGGGAGGTGCGCGAACGGGCGCAAGCTGTTGATTTCCTGCGCGGTCTGGGTGTCCTCGACCGGTATGCCGAGGTCGGGCGCCTTGCGCAGGTCGAGGTTGGCCCATCCCAAGGGCCGGCCCCAGATGTCGGGACGGCGCAGGGCCGGATCGTGGCGCCGGGCGATGTCGCGGGCCGCAGGGTCCAGCCGGGCGGTCTGTTGGATGAGGGCGCGGTCGGAAAGGTCCGCCACGGAGAGGCCGCGCACGAGCGTCCCGGAATGGTCAGGCGAGCGCGCACAGCCGCAGAGCGCGGCGAGCGCGAAGGCCGTCGCCAAGCCGGCGCGGCGCCATCTGTCAGCCAACCCTCGGATCGTCCGTCTTCCCTTTTCCCGGCCCGGCGCCTCAAGCCCTACCATCAAAGCCTGGACGCGGATTTGGCGCCAATCCGGCCAAATGTTGGTCCAGCGCCGCCAGAAAACGGCGGTGCGGGGGCACCCCATACCCCAAGGTTGCGCCCGGGGGCCAGCGCTCCCATTCTGGGGCGCTCAGGCTCGGGCCTGCACGTCGCGTGCCGCAGAGTGGGATCAGATGACTCCTTCGAACTGGCCTCTGCGACTGGTTCCGCGCCGCTCCGCGCCCCTGTGGCTCGCGCTGCTGATCAGCCTCGGATCGATCGCCGGCGCGATCGTGGCGCGCGGACTGTTCGTCGGCTTCGACAACGCCAGCGGCATTTCGGTCACCTATTTCCCAGCCTTCATGATCGCCACGCTCTACGCCGGCCCCCGCTGGGGATGGGCGACGCTCGCCGCCTCGCTGCTGATCGGGATCTTCACGCCGACCGCCTTTCCCGCCGGCCTCTCGCGGCCTGCGCTCATCGGCCTCTTCGCCGTCTCCGGCGCGATCACGGTCACGGTCGCCACGGCCCTGCACGCCGCCCTCGTGCGGCTCGAGGAGTCGCAGGCGGCCGAGCGCAAGGTGCTGGCCGACCTCGAAGCCACAGAGGCGCGGTTCCGGACCCTGGCCGACAGCGCGCCCATCCTGATGTGGGTCTCCAAGCTGGACTCGACGCGCGAGTTCGCCAACCGCGCCTTCGTGGAATTCGTCGGCGGCGACTACGAGCAGGCGCTGGGCTTCGACTGGCGGGCCTTCATCCATCCGGACGACGTCCCCCGGATCACCGAGGCCGAGCGGGCCATGGACGCCTCCGGGGAGGACTATGTCTGGGAGGCCCGCTATCGCCGGGCCGACGGGGCGTGGCGCTGGCTGCGATCGATCTCCCAGCGGCGCTATGGGCCGGATGGCGAGCTGATCGGCTACATCGGCGTCGGCTACGACATCACCGAGGCGAGGCAGGCCCAGGCCGACCTGAAGCGGATCAACGACCTCTTGGCCGAGCGGGTGGAGGCGACCCTGGCCGAGCGCGACCAGGCGGAAGCCGCGCTGCACCGGGCGCAGAAGCTGGAGGCGGTGGGCCAACTGACCGGCGGCGTGGCGCACGACTTCAACAACCTGCTCACCGTGATCATCGGGGCGCTCGACCTGATGCAGCGCCACCCGGGCGACGCCGATCGGCGCGAGCGGATGATCGAGGCCGCGCAGGCCGCGGCTCGGCGCGGCGAGCGGCTGACCCAGCAGCTGCTGGCCTTCTCGCGGCGGCAGGCGCTGAAACCGGAGCGGGTGGCGATCGACGACATGCTGCGCGAGAGCGAGCCCCTGCTCCGCCGCGCGGTCGGCGAGGCGGTCACCCTCACGGTGGCCCCTGGCGCAGCGGACGCTGTGGCGAACATCGACGCCAGCCAGTTCGACGCGGCGGTGATGAACCTGGTGGTCAACGCCCGCGACGCCACCCCGCCCGGGGGCCGCATCCGGGTGGAGAGCTACCGCTGCACACTGGGCGCGGGCGAGGCCGAGGGCGCGGACCCCGGCGACTACATCTGCATCTCGGTGCACGATACCGGCGAAGGCATGGACCCCGACGTGGCGGCGCGGGTGTTCGAGCCCTTCTTCACCACCAAGGGGCCCGGCCGCGGCACGGGCCTGGGCCTCTCCCAGGTCTACGGCTTCGCCCGCCAGAGCGGCGGAGCGGCAGTGGTCGAGAGCGCCCGGGGCAAGGGCGCAACGATCCGCGTCTACCTGCCGCTGGCCCGTGAGGAGGCCGATCATGCGCAGGCCCAGGCCGCACCGGTCGCCGCCCCGGCGGGGCCCGGGCTCAGGGTGCTGCTGGTCGAGGACGAGGCCAGCGTCGGCGACATGGTCGAGGCCATGCTGCGCGACCTCGGCCATCAGGTGGTCCGCGCCGAGACCGCGGCCGAGGCCCTGGCGATCCTGCGCAAGAAAAGCGCCATCGACCTCCTCTTGACCGACGTGATCATGCCCGGTGGCAAGAACGGGGTGGAGCTGGCGCGGGAGGCCGTGAGCCTACGCCCTGACATGCCGGTCATCCTGAGTTCCGGCTACACAGGCGAGACGCTCGACGAAGCCAGCGGCGCGCCATGGCCGCTGCTGCTCAAGCCGTACAGCGCCGACGCCCTCGCCGCCCTGATCGACTCCGCTGTCGGGCGCGCCCCGCAGCCGGCCTAGCGGTTCTGCACTTGCGCTGGACCGGAACCGCGCTATATGGTGTTCAGGCTTTTGCTCCAAGTGAGCATAAGTGACGCCAGGGAAACCATTGCCCTGGCTATTATTGGGCCGGTGAAATGCTCATTTTGAGCATAAGGGAGGATCCCATGGCCGCCGACGGGTTCCAGTTCGCCTTCACCGACGCTGTCGAGACGGCCACGGCCCCGGCCTGGGAAAAGGTCCGCGGCCACGTCACGCCCATGGAATGGCGCGCCCAGGCGCCGCTGATCGACGCGATCAACCGGCTGAAGGCCGAGAAGGACGCGGTGATCCTGGCGCACAACTACATGACGCCGGAGATCTTCCACGGCGTCGGCGACTACGTGGGCGACAGCCTGGGCCTGGCCAAGGAGGCGGCGCGGTCCAAGGCGAAGGTGATCGTGCAGGCCGGCGTGCACTTCATGGCCGAGACCTCGAAGATCCTGTCGCCCGAGAAGACCGTGCTGATCCCGGACCTTAGGGCCGGCTGCTCGCTGGCCGCCTCGATCACCGGGGCCGACGTGCGGCTGATCAAGCAGCGCTATCCGGGGCTTCCGGTGGTGACCTACGTCAACACCACGGCCGAGGTGAAGGCCGAGACCGACATCTGCTGCACCAGCGCCAACGCCGTCCAGGTGGTGGAGGAAGCCGCGCGGCTGTGGGGCGTGGACCGGGTGGTCCTGATCCCCGACGAGTTCCTGGCCCGCAACGTGGCCCGCCAGACGGATGTGAAGATCATCGCCTGGCAGGGCCGCTGCGAGGTGCACGAGCGGTTCACCGCCGACGACATCCGCGAGCTGCGGGACGCCTATCCGGACGCCGAGGTGCTGGCCCACCCGGAGTGCCCGGCCGAGGTGCTGGAGCTGGCCGATTTCGCAGGGTCGACCCAGGCGATGAACGACTATGTGCTGACGCGGCAGCCGAAGCGGGTGGTGCTGATCACCGAGTGCTCGATGGCCGACAACGTTGCGGCCGATGCGCGCAACACCGAGTTCCTGCGGCCCTGCAACCTCTGCCCGCACATGAAGCGGATCAGCCTGGAGAACATCTACCAAGCCCTGCTCACCGGCCGCCACGAGGTGACGGTGGACGAGGCCGTGGCCGAGCGGGCGCGGCTGGCGGTGCAGCGCATGGTCGACCTGCCGCCGCCGGCGCGGCCCGCGCGCTATGACCTGGTCAAGGCCCGCCACCACGTGGACGTGGAGCTGATCTGATGGGCCGCCTCGCCCATGACGGGGTGATCGTGGTCGGAGCGGGCCTGGCGGGCCTCTCGGCTGCGCTGGCGGCCGCGCCGCGCAAGGTGCTGCTGCTCACCGAAGCGCCGCTGAACCACGGCTGCTCGTCGGCCTGGGCGCAGGGCGGCATGGCCGCGGCGCTGACGCCGGGCGACACGCCGGAGGCGCATGCCCGCGACACGGTGGCGGCCGGCGCAGGGCTCACAGACCCCGCCATGGCCCGGCTGCTGGCCGACGAAGGCCCCGCGGCGGTCCAGGCGTTGGCCACGCTCGGCGCGCCGTTCGACCGCGCCGCCGACGGCGGCTTCGCCCAGAGCCTGGAGGCCGCCCACAGCCGCCCGCGCGTGGCCCGCGTGAAGGGCGACCAGGCCGGCCGGGCGATCATGGAGGCGGTGACCGCCCGCGTGCTGGCCTCGCCGCACATCGAGGTGCGCGCCGGCTGGCGTCTGCGCGGCCTGCTGCAGGACGCCACGGGCCGGGTGCGCGGGGTCGTCGCCGAGTTCGAGGGTCGCCTCATCGAGATCACGGCGGCGGCCACCGTGCTGGCCACGGGCGGCGTCGGCGGCCTCTATGCGGTGACCACGACGCCCGCCGAGCTGGTCGGCGAGGGCCTGGGCCTGGCGGCGCTGGCCGGCGCAGTGATCGCCGATCCGGAGTTCGTGCAGTTCCATCCGACGGCGATCGACGTCGGCCGCGATCCCGCGCCGCTCGCCACCGAGGCGCTGCGGGGCGAAGGCGCGGTGCTGACGGACGCTGAGGGCCGACGGTTCATGGACCGCTATCATCCGGCCGCCGAGCTCGCGCCGCGCGACGTGGTGGCCCGCGCCATCCACGCGGAGCGAGAGGCGGGCCACGGGGCCTTCCTGGACGCCCGCGAGGCGGTTGGCGCCCATTTCCCCGAGGAGTTCCCGGCGGTGTTCGCCGCCTGCCTGGCCGGCGGCGTCGATCCGCGGACCCAGTTGATCCCCGTCGCGCCGGCCTGCCACTACCACATGGGCGGGATCGCCACGGACGCGCACGGGCGCTCGTCGCTGCCCGGGCTGTTCGCGGCCGGCGAGTGCGCCGCGACCGGGGTGCACGGCGCCAACCGGCTGGCCTCCAACTCCCTCGTGGAAGCCGCGGTGTTCGGCGCGCGCGCCGGGCGGGCCGCGGCCGCCGAGACGAACCCCGCAACCGCGCCCGTCGGACACGCGGTGGCCGCTGCCCTGCCCCACGCCGCGCTGCAGCGCCTGCGCCAGGCGATGAGCCGCGACGCCGGCGTAGTGCGCGACGCGGCCGGCCTGACCCGCCTGCTGTGCGAGATCGACACGATGGAGGCCGAGCATGGCGGCGCCGCAGCCCTGGTCGCCGCCCGGCTGGTGGCGGCCGCGGCGCTGGCGCGCACCGAGAGCCGCGGCGCCCACTTCCGCGCCGACGCCGCCGGCCAGTGGGCGCCGAAGCGCACCTTCCTGCGCCTCGCCGACCTGCCGCCCAGCCCGCTCAGCCTAGCCGCCGAATGATCGCCCCGCTTCCGGACCTCACCATAGGCGCCGTGGTGCGCGCGGCGCTGGCCGAGGATTTCGGCCGGGCCGGCGACGTGACCTCGCAGGCCTGCGTGCCGGCCGAGACGCGGCTGAAGGCGGTCTTCGCGACCCGCAAGGCCGGCGTCGTCGCGGGCCTGGCCTGCGCGCGGCTGGCGGTGCTGGAGCTGGATCCGTCCGCCGAGTTCCGGACCTGGGCCGGGGACGGCGAGGTGATTCCGGCGGGCGGCAAGCTCGCCTGGGTGGACGCCGACGCGCGCGCCCTGCTGGCGGCCGAGCGGACCGCGCTCAACCTGCTGGGGCGGCTCTGCGGGGTCGCGACCCTGACGCGGGCCTATGTCGACGCTGTCGCGGGGACCGGCGCGCGGATCGTCGATACGCGCAAGACCACGCCGGGCCTGAGGGCGCTGGAGAAGTACGCCGTGCGCTGCGGCGGCGGCGTCAATCACCGCTTCGGCCTCGATGACGCGATCCTGATCAAGGACAACCACATCGCCGCGTGCGGCTCGGTCGCAGAGGCGGTGCGCCGCGCCAAGGCGGCGGCCGGCCACCTGATGAAGGTCGAGGTGGAGATCGACGGGCTGGGCCAGCTGGACGACGCCCTGCGCCACGAGCCGGACGTGGTGATGCTGGACAACTTCAGCCTGGCGGACCTCTCCGAGGCTGTGCGGCGGACCAACCGGCGCTGCGTGCTGGAAGCCTCGGGCGGTGTCACGCTGGAGACCGTTCGGGCCATCGCCGAGACGGGCGTGGACGTGATCAGCGTGGGCGCCCTGACCCACTCCGCCGGCGTGCTCGACATCGGCCTTGACGCGGCCTGACCGTAGGAACCGGCCCCGACGGGCCGGGTTCAGCCTCCTGACAAGGAGGCGACCATGGCTTCGAAAGCTCCCCCGATCCCGCCGGAACAGCGGTCCTCGCCCGGCGAGAAGCCGCACATCGAAGGCTCCGACATCGGCCGGCGCGACCGCGTCACCGGCGCCCAGTCCGAGCAGCCCGGCGACGACGACGTGAACCTCAAGGAACAGGGCCGGCACGGCAACATCAACCAGAACACCCACCACCAGGGCTACCAGCAGGACCGCTGACATGCCGGACAAGCATCCCAACACCCACCGCTGGGGCGGGCCGGGCGCGAGCCACGAGGACCGCACCGAGCCGGAGCCGAAGAAGCCGGCGCGTAGCGGCCGCGCGCCCGACGAGCCGACCAACACGCCGTTCAGCCACGTCTCCGGCGGCGGCGGCGAGCGCGACCGTCACCACGGCCACGACGCCAAGGCCAAGCGCGACACCGAGGAGAACGCGATCCAGCGCGGCAAGCCTTAGGGGCTCAGGCTGAGGCGCGATCGCTCAGGGGCGGGCGACCTGCTCGGCGTTGTGCACGCTCAGCGGCCCGAAGTTGGCTCGGTACTCGGCCGGCGTCATGCCGGTGGCCCGTTTGAAGAGGCTGCGGAAGAAGGTGACGTCGTCATAGCCGACGGCCGAACTGATCGACTGGATGGGCGCGGTCTCCCGCTCCAGCATCGCCTTGGCGTGAGCCATCCGGATCGCCTGCAGATAGGCTGACGGAAGGCGGCCTGTCGCGGCCTTGAACCGCCGCGCGAATGTGCGCAGGCCCAGGCCCGCCTTGCGCGCGAGCGTGTCGGTCGAGACGTCCTCCCGGAAGGCCTCCTGAAGGTAGGTCTCCGCGGCGCGGATCCGCTCGTCGGCATGCGGCGGCGAGAGCGGCAGAACGGCGTAGCCCGACTGGTGAGTGCGCGGCATCGGCAGGAGCAGCGCCTTGGCCGTCTGCACCGCGGTCTCGCGGCCGCAGAGCTTCTCGACGAGGTAGAGGCTGATATCGATGGCCGCATAGACCCCGCCGCTGCAGAGCAGGCGGGCGTCTTCGGTGATCATCATCTCGGGCCGCCAGTTCACCAGCGGATAGCGCTTCGCGAACTGGTCGCTGATCGCCCAGTGGGTGGTCGCCGTCCGCCCGTCGAGCAGACCCGCTTCGGCCAGATAGGCCGAGCCCATGCACACGCCGGCGATGTAGGCGCCCTGGTCGTAATGCCGCCGCAGCCAGGGCGGCAGCGCGCTGTTCTCGATCAGCTTCTCGTTCCACATCAGGCCGGACGTGGAGACGATGACGATGTCGGTCTTCTCGACCTCGTCCAGTGAGGCCTCCGGCGTCAGGCCCAGGCCGTACGGGCTGCGCACGATCTCGCCGGTCAGCGAGGCGGTGGTGACCCGGAACGCCGGGGCGGTCGGCTCGGCCTGCAGGAGGTTCCACAGTCCGCCCGCCGAGTGGAAGATCTCCACCGGCATGATGGCGGTGGACGAGAGACCGTCGTCGAGCAGGACCACGGTGACGTCCAGCACAGGGGAGCCCCCCGCGCCGCCCGGCCGCGGCAGGGACGCGGGGGGAGCGGCTTGGCTGGCGGCGTTCAGGCCGACGCCGTGGTGGGATCGATCACGCCGGTGACTTCGGTGATGGTGCTGGCGGGGAAGCCGGATAGCTCCGCGTGCTCCTGGATCACCGCCTCGTTCTCGGCGAGGTAGATGCAGAACGTCTTGTCCTTGGCGACGTAGGACGTCACCCATTGAACCTTGGGCGCGAGCTTCGCCAGCGCGTCGTTCGACGTGGAGGCGGCCCCCTTCAGCTGGTCGCGGTTCAATTGCTCGACGCCGGGAATGGCGCGCTCGATCACGAACTTCTTCATGGAGTGTCCCTTCTTCATGTCCGGCCAGCATCGCGCCGGGGCCATGACGCCGATAGGTGGCGATCCTGACATCCTAGGGGGGTGATTGCGTCACGCCGTTATGCGAGCCGAAAGGCGCCGGCGGCAAGCCCCGACTTCACGGCGGCCAGGGTCTGCTCGACGCCCTGCGCCGTGGTGTCGACGATATGGGCGGAATCCGGCGCGTAGGTCCGGAAGTGGGACCACATGGTCCGGATGACGCTCTCGTCGGTCATTGCGCCCGGCGCCGTTCGGGCCGTTCCCCGCGCCACGGTCGCCGCCTCGTCGGGCATCAGGAGGATGTAGCGCAGGTCGAGGCCAAGCTCGCGCGCGGCGGCGAGCCAGGGCTCGAAGAACCAAGGACCGACGATGCCGTCGACCATCACCTCGTAGCCACCCTGCGCGAACGCCGCCGCCGACCGAGCGAGCGCGTTCATCACCGTGATGTTCTGGGCCTGGCTTTCCGGCAGCCATGGCGCCACGTAGCCCTTCCTGATGTAGACGTAGAAGTCGTCGGTGTGCAGGTGGACGGCGAGCGGCTCGGCCGAGCCCGTCGCCAGCCTGCGGGCGATGGTGGTCTTGCCGGCGCCCGGCGGTCCCGAGACGATGACGATGCGGGCGGGCATGACGCCAGCATAGCTGGACGGTGCTGGGCTTCCTATCAGGCCGGCTGTAGCCGGCGCGCGGCGGCGTTGGCGGCGGCCCTGCGCGCAGCGATCTGGGGCGCAGCACGGTGTTCGAAAGCCGCCAGGACATGTGGCGGCGCGAGCTCGGGCCGCCCCGCGTCGAACGGCGGCTCCGGAGCGTATTCCAGCGCCAGCTGGACCGTCTGGGCGAATTCCTTCCCGGCCAGTTCGGCCAGGACCGTGAACGCGAAATCGAGGCCCGCCGTCACCCCGCCGCCGGTGATCACGTTGCCGTCGCGCACCACGCGCGCCTCGTCGACGATCACGCCGAACGGCTTCAGCAGGTCGCGCCAGGCCCAGTGGCACGCGGCCCGCTTGCCGGTCAGGAACCCCGCGGCGGCCAGGATCAGCGAGCCGGTGCACACCGAGGTCAGGTAGGTCGCGCCCTCCCCGAGGCGGCGGACCTCGCGCACGAAGGCCTCGTCCAGCATGGCGTCGCTGACGCCCAGGCCGCCCGGCACACACAGGAGGTCGCAGCGCTCGACGCGCGCGAGATCGGCCAGCCGCGTGAACACCAGGCCGTCGGCCTCGATGTCGCGGCCGCCCAGCGAGGCGACCGTCACCCGCGAATTCGGCGCCCGGGTCAGCACCTGGTGCGGGCCGGTGAAATCCAGGTGGGTCACCATCGGGAAGATCGGGATGACGATCTCGAAACGGGCTGGGGCCAAGGTCATGGGCGTCTCTCTGGAATTGACGCCTGGAGCATCGCAGGCCTAGCTTATGGCCGAAATGCCAAAGTTCCCTCGGAAACCGACATGACCCGTAGCCTCGGCGTGGTGATCTTCCCGGACTTCCAGATCCTCGACGCCACCGGCCCGATCGCCGCGTTCGAGATCGCCGGCCGCATGACGGGGGGCGGTTACCGCATCGCCCTGCTGTCGGCTGAGGGCGGCGAGGTGGCGAGTTCGTCGGGCGTGCGCTTCGTCACCGCCCCGCTGGACGAGAAGCCCTATGACACCCTGCTGGTGGCCGGCGGCATCGGCTGCGACCGCTTCGAGACGCTGGGGCCCACCATCGACTGGATCCGCGGCCGCTTCGCCGACGTGCGCCGGACGGCCAGCATCTGCTCCGGCGCCTATCTGCTGGCTCAGGCGGGCCTGCTGGACGGCAAGAAGGCCACGACCCACTGGAGCCGCACCGCCGACTTCCAGAGGCGCTACCCGGCCGTGCGGCTGGAGGCCGACCGGATCTTCGTGCGCGAGGGGGACACCTGGACGTCGGCCGGGATCACCGCCGGCATCGACCTGGCGCTGGCGCTGATCGAGGACGACCACGGAGTCGAGGTCGCCCGCGCAGTCGCCCAGCAGCTGGTGGTGCACCATCGCCGTCCGGGCGGGCAGTCGCAGTTCTCCGCGCTCCTGGACATGGGCGGGGTCAACGGACGCTTCGCCGAGCTGATGGACTGGGTGCGAACCCGCCTGCCCGAACGGCTCAGCGTCGAACGCCTCGCCGACCAGGCGGCGATGAGCCCGCGGCACTTCGCCCGCGCCTTCGCCGCCGAGACCGGGCTGACGCCGGCCAAGGCGGTGGAGCGGCTCAGGCTGGAAGCGGCGCGCCTACGGGTCGAGACCACCCACGAGCCCATCGACCGGGTGGCGGAGGCCGCCGGCTTCGGCGATCCGGAACGGATGCGCCGCGCCTTCCTGCGGGCGTTCGGCCAGCCGCCCCAGGCGCTGCGCCGGGCCGCGCGCGCCTAGGCCTTCGTCCGGCCGGGCTTGGCCGTGGTCAGGCGCTCGATCTGGCCTCTCAGCAGCTTGATCGCCTCGTTCTGGCGCTTCAGCAGCTCCATCATCTGCTGCTCACGCAACGCGTCGAGCTTGTCGTGCAGGTGCATGATCTCGAGCTCGGCCCTGAGGTTCACGACGTAGTCGTGCTCGGCGGCCTCGCGGTCGCGGGCGGCCGCCCGGTTCTGGCTCATCATGATCACCGGCGCCTGGATGGCCGCCAGCATCGAGAGCATCAGGTTCAGGAAGATGAACGGATAGGGATCGAAGGCGAGGTGCTTGCCGGAGAGCTGGTTCCAACCCATCCAGGCGACGAGGACCAGGCCGAAGCCGATGATGAAGCCCCAGGAGCCCCCGACCGCCGCGACGTGGTCGGCGAGGCGTGCGCCGAAGGTGCGCTCGTCCCGGCGCAGTTCCGGGGCCACCGACGTGGGCGCCTCGTTGGCGATCAGGTCGATGACGCTCTTCTGGATGTCGTTGAGCTCGTCGTAGCGGCAGGAGAGCAGTTGCTGCGCCAGTTCGTCGTTCTGTGCCTGTGGCATGCGTGGCCCCCATCGCGCCGGGACTCAGCGGTGAGCCCTGGGCGAAGCTTCGGCGGCCCTCATTCCAGCGGCAAGGACGAACTTCGCCGTAGCGCTCAGGAGGCGGCAGGCTCGGCGGACGCCGTGTGGCTGATGGCCTCGGCCGGCTGGGACGCCGCGGGCTCCGCACCGGCCTTGGCCGCCTCGGAAGACGGCGAGCTGGCGGCGGGCATGCCATCGGCGCCCTTGCCCGCGACTGCGGACGCGAGGCGGATACCGGACCCCGCCGCGCTCGGCAGGCTGGTGAACACCGCCTCCTCCACCTCGCCGGCCTGCATCGCCGGGGCGTGCGGGTTGCGGCGATAGAAGATGTGCAGGCCCACCTGCGCCACGCGCAGCATCGAGGGGCCCCAGTAGGGCTGGACATCGACGGTGTGGAAATGCGTCGCGTTGCCGATCGAGGCCGACCGCACGCCGGCCAGCGCCTGTTCGGCGACCCGGCGGGCGCGGTCCCACGCGGCCATCTCCAGGCCTCGATGCATCGAGCCGTCGCAGGCGAAGCTGAACTGGCAGCCGGGATGTCGCGCGCCCTGGAAGACGACGCCGCAGACGGTCTTCGGGAAATTCGGGTTGGCGAGGCGGTTCAGCACCACCTGGGCGACGGCCGCCTGCCCGCGCGGTGTCTCGCCGCGGGCTTCGAAATAGACGGCGTCGGTGAGGCATTCGAGGTCGCGCTTGGCCTTCACGGCCGAGTTGCGCTGGCCCAGCGGGGCCCGGGCGCCGAAGCCGTTCGTCAGTCCATCATGGTTTCTGGCCACCGCGGCGGCGGCCGGATCCGAGCGGCTTACGTTGCGCTGCAACATGGTTTCCGAGAGCGTCCCGCGGCTCTCCTGCGCGATCCGGGCGGTCCGGAAATGGTCGGCGGTCGCCGAGCCAAGGCCCGCGAGGAGATAGGTGACGCCCAGGCCGAGACCGATGCTCGAGCCCATCAAGGCGGCGCTCAACAGCGCGCGCCGATCGGCGCGAGCCTGCGTTCCTAATGACAAAACAAGACGTCCTGAACAGCGAGGGCCACATTGGCCCCCCAACAGATGTCGCCGCGTCCGCCCCTGCTCTTGCTGGCAGCGGTCGCCGGCAGGCCTGTCCGGGACTAAGGGGACAGGCGACGGCAAATGATGAAGGAGGTATGAACAAATGAGACGCGGATGGCAAGCTAATATTGCAGTGCAGCATTAACCCTACCAAGCTTCGTCGCAGTGTTTCCTTCTGGTTCGACTGGCATGGCGCGCCGCAAATCGCGGGCCAGTCTTGGCCTTGACCGGAACCGCAAGCGCCGCCGTTTCGTTTGTCTGGCCGGCATTTTCCCCGACTGGAGACCGCGATGCGTACGACCTTGAGCCTGCTCGCCGCCGCCGGCGCCTTCGTGGCGCTGACGGCCTGCAACACCACCACCGAACAGAAGGCCGCGGCCGGAGCGGTCGGCGGCGCCGTGGTCGCCGGCCCGGTGGGCGCAGCGGTCGGCGGCGCGGCGGGCGCGGTGGCGGGTCACGCCACGGACGACAAGAAGCACTAGCGCTGCGTCCAAACGGCGCGCGAGCCCGTAGCCTACGCCAAGGGACCTGGGAGGACGCGGGCATGCGCCACATCCTGATCGCAACGGCCGCGCTGGTCGCGAGCGTCTTCGCGCTCGCCAGCGCGGCGCACGGGTTCTAGGCGAGGCGTGGGACGCCCTCGCTCGCCTGCCGAACCCGGCGCAGGCGCCAGGCCTCGAGGCCGATGCGCATCGCCATCCCTAGGATGGTGAGGCCGATGCCGGCCTTCATCCCGAGGTCGAAATTGGTCTGGATCTCAGCCAGGGCGTGCGGCGGGATCGTGGCTCCAAAGACCGTCAGCCAGTGCCCCGCCTGGACGATCTGGGACAGGATGGCGATGCCATACAGATATCGGACGATCAGCCCGATGCCGTTGATCCACACCCAGCCCGGACGCGCGATGGCCAGGACCGCGGCCGCGATATCCAGGACGATGTAGCTGACGATGGCCCAGCGCCAGACGGTCCACACCGGCGCCAGGTCGACGGTGAGGAACGCCTCGTAGGGCAGGTAGTCGCGCGCGCGGAAGAGACCGAGCCACCAGGCGAGGAACACCACGTTCCAGGTGATCTCGGCGGCGAGCTCGAAGCGCGAGCGGGGCTTGCCGGCGGCGGGGGGCAGGTGACGTGGCTTCCAACGCTGCAGGGAGGCCGCCCCGCCGAACCGCTCGATGGCCGCGAAGACCAGGGTCACGGCGCCGAATAGGAACACCAGCACGGGCGCGATCGGCGCCGAGTGATTGAACTCGGCCGAGGTCTTGTGCAGCAGCACGCCCAGGACGATCAGCACCAGGTAGACGCCGCCCAGTATCGCGCCGACCACCTTGATCGTCGCCCACCAGAACGGGAACACGGAAGGACCGATGAGGTGCTGGGTCTTGCGGTAGCGGCCGGCGACCAGCAGCGGGTTGCCGAACTCGACAAGCAAGGCCTCGACCTGGGGCGGATCCAGCGGCCGGCCGAGCTTGGCTTCCCGCTCTTCCACGCGCGACAGCAGCACGTCGCGAAGTTCGGCGGCGATGTCGCCGGCGTGCTTGGCGGGCAAGTTCCGCACCACGGCGGCCACGTAGCGTTCGATGAGGTCCATCAGGATCCTCCCTTCAAGATGTCGTCGATCGAGCCGTTCAGCCCGCGCCATTCTTCGGCCAGGCGGGCCAGCACGGCGCGGCCGTCGCCCGACAGGCGGTAGAAGCGCTTGTTGCGCTTCTCCTCCTCGCGCCATTCGCTGGTCAGCAGGCCCTGGGACTCGAGCCGGCGCAGCATCGGGTAGAGCGCGCCTTCCTCGATCTCCACGCCCGCGTCGCCCAGCGCCTTGCGCAGGGTGTAGCCGTAGTGCTCGCGCTTCAGCTGGCCGAGCACGGCCAGGATCAGCGATCCGCGGCGCAGCTCCAGCCGGAGCGATTCAAAGAGGTCACCTTCGGTAGGCATGCTGTGTGGCATATACTGTGTGATACACACTGTCTAGCGCATAGTATCCAAGCACGGTGCGCCGCTGCTGGCTTACGCCGTAAGCTGTGCTACGGTCGGCTCCTCAAGGGAGGCATCATCCATGCGCAAGCTGAGCTTGGCGGCCCTGTTCGCCGCCGCGTCCGTGATCGCGGTTCCGGCGCTTGCGGCTCCCGCGGGGGCCTTCGTCGACAAGTACGCCCAGAACGGCCCGGTGAAGATCCACTACGTCGTGGAGGGCAAGGGGCCGCTGGTGGTGCTGATCCATGGCTTTCCCGACTACTGGGCGACCTGGAAGCCGCTGATGGCGACGCTGAGCAAGGCCGGCTACCGCACCGCCGCGCTCGACACCCGCGGCTACAACCTGTCCGACAAGCCGCAGGGCGTGGCCGCCTACGCCATGCCGAACCTGATCGACGACGTCGCCGCGGTGATCGCCGCGGAGGGCCAGAAGGACGCCGTCGTCATCGGCCACGACTGGGGCGCGGCGATCGCCTGGCAGACGGTCCTGAACCGGCCGGAACTGGTCAACAGGCTGGTGATCATGGCCGTGCCGCACCCGGCCGGCATGGCCCGCGAGCTGGCGACCAACAAGGACCAGCAGGCGAACAGCCAGTATGCGCGCAACTTCCAGAAGGAAGGCTCGGAGAAGAACCTGACGGCCGAGCGCCTGGCCTCCATGGCGAACAAGAACCCGGCCGAGCAGGCGGGCTATTTGGAGGCCTTCAAACGCTCCGACTTCGCCGCGATGATGAACTACTACCGCGCCAACTATCCGCGCATCGCGCCCGGCGACCCGCCTTCGGCCCCGGTGGCCTACCCGAAGATCAAGGCGCCGGTGCTGGTGATCCACGGGATGAAGGACACCGCGCTGAACGCCCAGGGCCACGCCGGCACCTGGAACTTCGTGGACGCCGACTCGACCATCGTGATGATCCCGACCGCCGGGCACTGGGTGCAGCACGACGCCGAGGCGATGGTCGACCGGACCGTCAAGGACTGGCTCGACGCCCGGCGCTAGACTCTACGGCGCGAAGCTGGAGCGGATCTTGACGCCCCAGTGGCCGTCCTGGCGGGTGACCACGTAGATCGAATCGAAGCCGCCGATCACCGAGCCGTCCTTGCGATAGCGGGTGAAGCGGGTGTCGATGTGCACCTTGTCGGCGCCCGCGTGGATCACTTCGCGGCGATCCCAGGCGGAGTGGTCCCATTCGGCGAGCGCGCCGGTGGTGAACCGCTCCGATTTCATGTCGCCCTTGTTGAGGATCACCAGGCCCTGGCTGGCCAACCGAACGCTCGGGAAGTTGAAGGTCTCCTCGAAGGCCGGGATGTCGCGGGCGTTGAACGCCTTCATGAACGCGTCGAGCACCCCCTGGGCCGCGCGGACGGCTTCAGCGTTCAGGTGGTCCTTGGCCATGGCGGCTCCTTCTGGGACCCAGGCTTGGCGCGCTAGTGGATGTCGGCGAAGCCGATATCGGTCAGTGTCCGGCCCACCAGCATCACGGCGGCGTCGGCGGCCTTATGGTCGTGGTTGACGTCGGCGAAGACGATCACGTCTGCGCCCACCTTCACGGCCACGAACTCGATGGTCCCGGCGGCGATCCTGGCGTCGGCGGCGGCCTTCGCCGAGGCGAGATCGGCGGCCGTGGCGGTGGCGAAGTCGGCGGCGGTGGCGACCTGGTGGGGGCCGAACACCAGCCGGTCCTCGCCGTGGGTGAAGTCGAAGATGCGGTCGAGCCCTGCGTGCGGTCCGCCGACCAGGAAGGCGTCCGCGCCGGGCCCGCCGGTCATGACGTCGCCGCCCGGCCCGCCGGCCAGGGTGTCCCCGCCGGTGCCGCCCGAGAGCGTGTCGTTGCCCTCCCCGCCCAAGAGCAGGTCATTGCCGCCCCCGCCCCCGAGCCGGTCGGCTCCCGACCCGCCGAAGATCGCGTCGCTCTCGCTGCCACCGGCCAGGGTGTCGTTCCCGCCCAGGCCGAAGATCAGCCGGGTGTGGTCGCCGGCGGTCAGGCTGTCGTCGCCAGAGGTCCCGTGCTCGACGACGCCGGGCGGCAGGTGATCCAGGCCGTGCGCGGCGGCCATAGCCTTCAACCGATCGATGATGTCCTGGGGTTTGACGGGCATGGGATCACTCCGGAACGGTGTTCGTCCAAACGCTCAGCCTAGGCCTCGCGAGCCGGCTGCGTAAAGGAACCAGCGGTTGTTCGCCATGCTGACAGTCTCCTGTCAGCAGGAGATTGCGAGAGTGGCGGCCAGGTCGCGGAGAGCTTACCTTGGACGCCATGCCCCGGTCCGGAACCACCACAGCGACGCCGTCCGGCGTGGCCGACATGTCGGCGACGTTCGACTACGACGAAAACACCGTGCCGATGCTGTGGAAGCCGCATCGGCCGGCCCGCCCGGAGAAGTCGGAGGGCGGGCGGAAGTTCAGGCTGGTCTCCGACTACCAGCCGGCCGGCGACCAGCTGACCGCCATCCCTGAGCTGGTGGCAGGCGTGAACCAGCGCGAGCACGATCAGGTGCTGCTGGGCGTCACCGGCTCCGGCAAGACCTTCACCATGGCCAAGGTGATCGAGGAGACCCAGCGCCCGGCGCTGATCCTGGCGCCCAACAAGACGCTGGCCGCCCAGCTCTACAGCGAATTCAAGAGCTTCTTCCCGGAGAACGCCGTCGAGTTCTTCGTCTCCTACTACGACTACTACCAGCCCGAGGCCTATGTGCCGCGGACCGACACCTATATCGAGAAGACGGCAGCGATCAACGAGCAGATCGACCGGATGCGGCACAGCGCGACGCGGGCCCTGCTCGAGCGGGACGACGTGATCATC
>JBJMQX010000033.1:0-22608 GCA_045802455.1 Phenylobacterium sp.
CATGGTCCCGGCGCTGGAGCAGATCATCAAGCGCGGCGGCGCCATGGGGGTGAAGGACATCGTCGTCGGCATGCCGCACCGCGGCCGCCTGAACGTCCTGGCCGCCGTGATGGGCAAGCCCTACCAGGTGATCTTCCACGAGTTCCAGGGCGGCTCGTCGCTGCCGTCGGACGTGGAGGGCTCGGGCGACGTGAAGTACCACCTGGGCGCCTCGTCGGACCGCGAGTTCGACGGCAACTCGGTGCACCTGTCGCTGACCGCCAACCCGTCGCACCTGGAGATCGTCAACCCGGTGGTGATCGGCAAGGCGCGCGCCAAGCAGGCCTTCACCCTTCGCGCCACGCCGGACGCCGGCCGCGGCCACGTCCTGCCGCTGCTGATGCACGGCGACGCGGCCTTCGCGGGCCAGGGCGTGGTGGCCGAGTGCTTCGCCTTGTCGGGCCTGCGCGGCTACGGCGTGGGCGGCACGGTCCACTTCATCGTCAACAACCAGATTGGCTTCACCACCAGCCCCAAGAATTCGCGCTCCTCGCCCTATCCGTCCGATACCGCCCTGATGGTCGAGGCGCCGATCTTCCACGCCAACGGCGACGATCCCGAGGCCGTGGTGTTCGCCGCCAAGGTCGCCACCGAATACCGCCAGCAGTTCGGCAAGGACGTCGTCATCGACATGTTCTGCTACCGCCGGTTCGGTCACAACGAGGGCGACGACCCGACGATGACCCAGCCCCTGATGTACGCGAAGATCAAGGACCACCCGACGGTGCGCGACCTCTATGCCGAACGGCTGATCGGCGAAGGCGTCACAACGCGCGCCGAGATCGACGGCTGGATCGCCGAGTTCGACACGTTCCTCGACCAGGAGTTCGACGCTGGCAAGGGCTACCACGCCAACAAGGCCGACTGGCTGGACGGCAAGTGGTCGGGGCTGAAACTGCCCGGGTCCGAGGAGAGCGGCGTCACCGGGGTGGCGAAGCAGAAGCTCATCGACCTGGGCCTGAAGATCACCTCGATCCCCGAGCGGATCAGCGTCCACAAGACGGTCGAGCGGGTGATCGCCGGCCGCCGGGAAGCGATCGAGAAGGGCGAGGGCATCGACTGGGCCACCGCCGAGCACCTGGCGTTCGCCACCCTGCTCGACCAGGGCTATCCGGTGCGCCTCTCCGGCCAGGACAGCGTGCGCGGCACCTTCACCCAGCGCCATACGGGCATCGTCGACCAGAAGACCGAGGAGACCTATTTCCCGCTCCGCAACCTCGGACCCACCCAGGCGCACTTCGAGGCGCTGAACTCGGCGCTTTCCGAGGAGGCCGTACTGGGCTTCGAGTACGGCTTCTCGCTGACCGACCCCAACACCCTGACGCTCTGGGAAGCCCAGTTCGGCGACTTCGCCAACGGCGCCCAGGTGGTCATCGACCAGTTCATCTCGTCGGGCGAGCGCAAATGGCTGCGGATGAGCGGGCTGACCATGCTGCTGCCGCACGGCTACGAGGGTCAGGGCCCGGAGCACTCGTCCGCCCGCCTGGAGCGCTTCCTGCAGCTCTGCGCCGAGGACAACCTGCAGGTCGTCTATCCCTCGACCCCGGCCAACTATTTCCACGCCCTGCGCCGGCAGATGATCCGCGAGTTCCGCAAGCCGCTGATCGTCATGACGCCCAAGAGCCTGCTGCGCCACAAGCGGGCGGTCTCCACGATCGCCGACATGGCCGACGGCTCCAGCTTCCACCGCGTGATGATCGACGGCGCGGAGGCCGGCATGGATGTCGGCGGCGTCGTGCTGAAGCCGGACGACCAGATCACCCGGGTCATCGCCTGCTCCGGAAAGGTCTACTTCGACCTAGTGGACCACCGGGCCAAGACCGGCCGCGACGACATCTACCTCCTGCGCCTGGAGCAGTTCTATCCGTGGCCGCTGAAGTCGCTCACCGCCGAGCTGAAGCGGTTCAAGAACGCCGAGCTGGTCTGGTGCCAGGAAGAGCCCAAGAACATGGGCGGCTGGATGTTCGTCGACCCGTGGCTGGAGCTCACGCTGGAGCGCCTGAACGTCAAGGCCAAGCGGGCGCGCTATGTGGGCCGCCCGGCCTCGGCCTCCACCGCCGCCGGCCTGATGGCCCGCCACCTCAAGGAGCTGGAGGCCTTCCTCACCGAAGCCTTCGCCTAAGTTCGCCAGTTCTGCCTGTTCGTCCTATCTGACGTCTGAGATCCAAGGAGCGCACCCACAATGGCCGACATCATGACGCCCACCCTGGGCGAATCGGTCACCGAGGCCACGGTGGCGCGCTGGACCAAGAAGGCCGGCGACGCCGTCCGCAAGGACGAGATCCTGGTCGAGCTGGAGACCGACAAGGTCAGCCTCGAGGTGGCCGCCCCGTCGGACGGGACGCTTTCCGAGATCGCCGCCGAGGAGGGCGCGACCGTCGAGCCCGGCGCGGTGCTGGGCCGGATCAGCGAGGGCGCGGCGCCCGCCAAGGCGAACGGCGGGTCGAAGCCGGCCCAGTCCGCCGCCGCGCCGGCGGGCGAGGCCCAGCCGGAACCTGCGCCCGGCAAGCCCGCGCCGAAGGAGACCCAGCCGATCGCCGACACCAGCGCGCCGAAGGCCGCGCCGGCCGCGGCGCCTCCGAAGGCCGAACCGGTGATGGCGCCGTCCGCCCAGCGCGCGGTCACGGAGAACAGGCTCGACGCCTCGGCCATCGCTGGCACCGGCAAGGACGGGCGGATCACCAAGGGCGATGCGCTGGCCGCGCTCGAAGCCCGCGCCAAGGCCCCGCCGCCGGCCCCGGCCCCCACGGCGCCGCGGGAGGTGCACGAGCGCGAGGAGCGAGTGCGAATGACCCGCCTGCGCCAGACCATCGCGCGCCGGTTGAAGGAGGCCCAGAACAACGCCGCCATGCTGACCACCTTCAACGAGGTGGACATGAGCGCGGTCATGGCGTTGCGCAGCCAGTACAAGGACGCCTTCGAGAAGACCCACGGCGTCAAGCTCGGCTTCATGAGCTTCTTCGTGAAGGCGGTGGTCCACGCGCTGAAGCAGGTGCCGGAGGTCAACGCTGAGATCGAGGGCCAGGACCTGATCTACAAGAACCACTACGACATCTCGGTCGCCGTGGGCACCGAGCGCGGTCTGGTCACCCCGGTGGTCCGCGACGCCGACGCCATGAGCCTGGCCGACATCGAGAAGGCCATCGGCGCGCTGGGCAAGAAGGCCCGCGACGGCCAGCTGGCGCTGGAAGACCTGCAGGGCGGAACGTTCACGATCTCGAACGGCGGGGTCTACGGTTCGCTGATGTCGACGCCGATCCTCAACGCGCCGCAGTCCGGCATCCTCGGCATGCACAAGATCCAGGAGCGGCCGATGGCGATCGGCGGCCAGGTGGTGATCCGGCCGATGATGTACCTGGCGCTCAGCTACGACCATCGCGTGGTCGACGGGCAGGGGGCCGTGACCTTCCTGGTCCATGTCAAGGAAGCCATCGAGGAGCCGCAGCGGCTGCTGCTTGATCTCTGAGGGTTCCGGGAACGGCGGCGGCGCAACTCGGTTTGCTACCGCGACGGCCAGGCGCCGTCGCCACGGGAGACCGAAGATGATCCGCATGACGATCGCCGCCGCCGCTCTGGCCAGCCTCGGCCTTGCCGGCTGCAGCACCTGGATGGGCGGCGAGTCCTCAAAGCCGACCCACAGCGCAGCGCTGGAGCAGCAGAACGCGCGTGACCAGAACTCCAACGGCTCGGTGCAGCCGGGCGGCGCCGGTCCGTCGCCGAGCGGTGGCAACAGCAACCCCGGCACCAGCGGCACCGTCTCGCCGCGGCCTCACGACCAGACCGCCAACCCGCACTAGGAAGGCTCGCCGCGCCGGCGGTTGACCTCGGCGTCCGGTCGCGCTCTAGGGTGCGCCCCACCTAGATCTCGGACGCATCCATGGCTGAAACCGCGAGCTACGACGTCGTCATCATCGGGGGCGGACCCGGCGGCTACAACGCCGCGATCCGGGCTGGCCAGCTCGGCCTGAAGACCGCCTGCGTCGAGAGCGGCGAGACGCTTGGCGGCACGTGCCTCAACGTCGGCTGCATGCCCTCCAAGGCGTTGCTGCACGCCTCCGAGATGTACGACGCGGCCGCCAACCATTTCGCCGAGTTGGGCATCGAGGCGCTGCCGAAGCTGAACCTGACCCAGATGATGGCCCAGAAGGCCCAGTCGGTGAGCCAGCTCACCAAGGGCGTCGAGTTCCTGTTCAAGAAGAACAAGGTCGACTGGCTGAAGGGGAAGGGCCGCATCGTCGGCGCCGGCCAGGTCGAGGTGACCGGGGCGGACGGCAAGGCCACGACGGTGGCGGCCAAGAACATCGTCATCGCCACGGGCTCCGAGCCGTCCGGCCTTCCGGGCGTGAGCGTCGACCAGGAGCGCATCGTCGATTCCACCGGCGCTCTGGCCCTGCCCAAGGTCCCCAAGAGCCTGCTGGTGATCGGCGCCGGCATCATCGGCCTGGAGCTGGGCTCAGTCTGGCGCAGGCTGGGCGCCGAGGTCACCGTGGTGGAGTTCCTGGACCGCATCGTGCCGGGCGTCGACGCGGAGGTCGCCAAGACCTTCCAGCGGGCGCTGACCAAGCAGGGCATCGTCTTCAAGCTCGCCAGCAAGGTGACCGGCGCGAAGACGTCGAAGTCGGGCGTCGAGCTTAGCGCCGAGCCGGTCACCGGCGGCGCGGCCGAGACCCTCAAGGCCGAGTACGTCCTGCTCTCGATCGGGCGGCGGCCCTACACCGAGGGCCTGGGGCTGGAGAGCGTCGGCATCTCGCCCGACAAGCGCGGCTTCATCGAGACCGACCACTGGAAGACCTCCGCCCCCGGCGTCTGGGCGATCGGCGACGTGACCCATGGGCCGATGCTGGCGCACAAGGCCGAGGAGGAGGCGGTGGCCTGCATCGAGACGATCGCGGGCAAGGCCGGCCACGTGAACTACGGCGTGATCCCCGGCGTGATCTACACGAGCCCGGAGGTCGCCTGGGTCGGCAAGACCGAGGAGGAGCTGAAGGCTGAGGGCCGCGCCTACAAGGCCGGCAAGTTCCCGTTCACCGCCAACAGCCGGGCGAAGATCAACCACGAGACCGAGGGCTTCGTGAAGGTTCTGGCCGATGCGGCGACCGACGAGGTGCTGGGCGTCCACATGATCGGCCCTTCGGTCTCCGAGATGGTCGGCGAGTACTGCGTGGCCATGGAGTTCCGCGCCGCCAGCGAGGACGTGGCCCGCACCTGCCACCCGCACCCCACCCGCTCCGAGGCGCTGCGCCAGGCCGCCATGGGCGTCGAGGGGTGGACGATGCAGGCTTGAGGCGGTGGAGGTCCGCCGCGCCCGGGCCGACGAGCTCGACGCCTGTGCGGACCTCTACGTTCGCGTGCTGACCGAGACCTTCACCTGGCTGCCGCCCGAGCGGCACCGGCGCGAGGACTTCCTGCGCGCCGCCCGCGACGAGGAGGTCTATGTGGCCGTGAAGGCTGGCCGGATCGTCGGTCTCGCCGGCTTCTACCGGGCCCAGAACTTCCTGCACTCGCTCTATGTGACTGAACGTGGAAAGGGGATTGGCAAGGCGTTGCTGGACCGGGTAACCGCTGTCGCGACGGGGCCCGTCTCGCTGAAGGTGCAGCAGCCGAACCGGCGGGCCCAGGCCTTCTACGCCCGTGAAGGGTTCCTTACACTGGAGCAGGGCCAGGACCCCGGCTCGGACGTCGCCTGGCTGCGCCTCGTGCGCAAGCCGAACCAGAGTTAACTTGGACCCTGCCGCGGCTGGTGGCAGTTTATCGCCGTAAGCGAACGGAGATATGCGCCATGGTCGCCTTCCTCCTGATTGCTCAGCTCGGGTCCGCCCTGGCGGTCGCCACGCCCCCGCCGAACTACGTCCGCCCCACTGCGCCGCCGACGGCCGAGCGAACGCCCAACGTCTACAGGGTGCCGGAACGCTGCAAGGATTCCACATACCGGGTCGTCGACCGCTACAACCGCCCGCTGCCGCAGAAGCTCGCCGAGCTGCCGAAGGGCGCGCTGATGTATGCGGTGGATCGCCGGATCGACGGATGCCCGGTGCTCGTGGTGGTCTATGGCGAGGCCAAGCCGGACGATCCGAACCCGCCGCCGCAGAGCTACCGCTTCGCGCCGGTTCCGGCGCCCGCGCCGCCCGCTACGCGTGAGGGTGCGCCCTCGAATAGGCGCTGAGCAGGGCGGCTGCATCCACCTCGGTGTAGCGCTGCGTCGTCGATAGCGAGGCGTGGCCCAGCAGCTCCTGGATCGAGCGCAGGTCCGCGCCGGCGCCCAGCAGGTGCGTGGCAAAGGAGTGCCTGAGCGCGTGCGGCGTGGCGCTGGCCGGCAGGCCCAGCCGGCTGCGCAGGGTCTGCACGGTGGCCTGCACGTGGCGCGGGCTCAGGGCTCCGCCGCGCTTGGCGCGGAACAGCGGCTCGTCGGGCGCGAGTGCAAAGGGCGCGGCGGCCAGGTAGGCGTCCACCGCCTCGCGCACCGCCGGGAGCACCGGCACGATCCGGGTCTTGGACCCCTTGCCGGTGATCCGCAGGCTCTGCGGCAGCGGCGCGTCGGCGCGCCTCAGCGACAGGGCCTCCGAAATCCGCAAGCCGCAGCCGTAGAGCAGGGTCAGCACCGCCTCGTCGCGGGCGGCCTCCCAGTCCTCGCGGTCGGGGTCGAGGCCGGGCTCGGCCAGCATGCCGCGCGCCTGGTCTTCGGTGACCGGCCGGGGCGCGCCGGGCTTCACGCGGGGCCCGCGCACTAGCGCCAGCGCCGGGTTCGGCGTGCCGAGCCGGCGATCGAGGAAGCCGTGGAAGCTGCGGATCGCCGACAGCGCCTGGCTGAGCGAGCGGGGCGACAGCGGCCGCTCGCCCTGGCGCAGGTGGGCGAGCCAAGCGCGGATCTCGCCGGCGGTCAGCGCGCCGAGGTCGGCCAGGCTCGGCGCCTCGCCGCGGTGCTGTTCGAGGAAGCTGAGATAGCGCGACGCGGCGAAGCCGTAGGCCTCCAGCGTCCGCGGCGAGGCGCGCCGCTCGTGAGCCAGATGCTCCAGCCAGGCCGCGAGCGCCTCTCGGCCAGTCATGGGGCGGTCACAGCAGCGGCCAGCGCTCGGCGGTGCGCTCGACCACCCGAGCCAGGAAGGCCACCAGTTCGGCGCCCATGTCCTCGGTGAAGCCTTCGGGCTCGGCCGACCCGAACGCCAGCAGCCCCTGCCGCGACGGCTCCCAGAGCGCCATGCGGACCATGGCCACCGACTGGATCGCCGCGGCCTGGTCGCCGAACAGCCCCCGCGCGGTCGGCGCCGGCCCCATCCGGACCAGCCGCTGGGCGCCGCCGAGGATCATGTCCACCTGCCCCTCGACCAGCATCTTCCAGCCGGCCGGCGGATGGCCCTCGGTCTCGAGCGCGATTATGCCGGCGGCCAGGCCGAACCGCTGCTGGGCCAGATCGTCCACCCGGCGGGCGAGGTCGGAATGGTTGCGGGCGTCGAGGACGTCGACGACCGCCCCATGCGTCTGCGCCTGGGCCGAGAAGTTGGCCCGGGCGGTCTCTTCGATCTCGCGCCGCTGGCTCGCCTCCCGCTCGTGGGCCGCGTGCACGCGCGCCAGCACGGCCGGGCCGAAGTCCACGACGTTGCCGATCGCCACCTTCAGGCCCAGTTCGTCCAAGAGACCGTGGTCGCCGGTCAGGAATTCCGGATTGTCGGACAGGAACCGGCGGACGGCGGCGGGCTCCAGCGGGGCCTCTTCCATGCCACCCTGCGACCCGTCCATGCGCTCGAACCCGCTACAGAATCGACTGACCCGTCTTGGCCCAGTCCGCCATGAACTGATCAAGGCCCTTTTCGGTTAACGGGTGCTTGAAGAGCGCCTGGAAGACGTCGGGCGGGATGGTCGCGCAGTCGGCCCCGGACAACGCCGCGGCGGTGACGTGCGCCGGGCTGCGGATCGAGGCGGCCAGGATCTCGGTGTCGAAGTCGTAGTTGTCGTAGATCGCGCGGATCTCGACGATCAGGTCCATGCCGTCCGCGCCATGGTCGTCCAGCCGGCCGATGAACGGCGAGATGTAGGTCGCGCCCGCCTTCGCGGCGAGCAGCGCCTGGGCCGCGGAGAAGCACAGCGTCACGTTGGTGGCGATGCCGGCGTGGGCGAACTCGCGGGTGGCGATCAGGCCGTCACGGGTCAGTGGAACCTTGACCACGACGTTGGGCGCGATCGAGGCGAGCTTGCGCCCCTCGTCCAGCATCCCGGCAGTGTCCATGGCCGCCACCTCGGCGCTGACCGGGCCGTCCACGGCGTCGCAGATCTCGGCGATCACCTGCAGCATGTCGCGGCCCGACTTGGCGATCAGCGTCGGGTTGGTGGTGACGCCGTCCACCAGGCCGGTGGCGGCGAGGTCCTTGAGGACCGCCACGTCGGTGGTGTCGAGGAAGATCTGCATGGACGAATGACCCTGAGTTTGCGGAGGGTGCTTGTAGCGGCAAGGCGCTTGAGCGCAAAACGCTCGTGATGAGCCGTATCGCTTCTGTTCTCCTGCCGATGCCCTTGCCGGAGGCGTTCGACTACGCCGAGCCCGAGGGCATGGGGCTGGAGCTGGGCGACCAGGTGGCCGCGCCGCTGGGCCCGCGGCTGCTGCGCGGCGTCGTCGTCGGCCTGCGCGAGGCCGCCGGCGGCAACCGGCCGCTGAAGCCCGTCGACAGCGTGCTGGAGGAGCCGCGGTTGCCACCCGGGACGGTCGAGTTCGTGCAGTGGGCGGCGCGCTACGCCGTGGACTGGCCGGGCCAGCCGCTGGCGATCGCGCTGCGCGGCGCCCGCGCGCCGAAGCCCCGCCCGCTGCGCGTGCTGGAGCTGACCGGCCTCCAGCCGGCTCGTCCGACGCCCGCGCGGGCGAAGGTCATCGCGACCGCCGCTCAGGCCATGACGCCGGCCGACCTCGCGCGCGCGGCCGCGGTCTCGTCGGGAGTGGTCAAGGCGCTGCTCGACGAAGGCGTCCTGGCCGCGCGCTTCATGGAGCCCGAGGCCAGTTTCGATCCCCCGGATCCGGCGCTGCCGGGCGCACACCTGAACGCCAGCCAGGCCGCCGCCGCCGAGGCGCTGCGGGCCATGTTGGCCGAAGGAGCTTTCAGCGTCGCCCTGCTGGACGGCGTCACCGGCTCCGGCAAGACCGAGGTCTATCTGGAGGCCGCCGCCGCCGTCCTGACCGCCGACCGCACGGCCCAGGTGCTGATCCTGCTGCCGGAAATCGCGCTCACCCAGGCGGTGATCGGCCGGGTCGCTGCGCGTTTCGGCGCCGAGCCCGGCGAATGGCACTCCGACGTCGCCCCGCCGGCTCGGCGCGGCGTCTGGGAGGCGGTGGCCGCCGGCCGCTGCCGTATCGTGGTCGGCGCCCGTTCGGCGCTCTTCCTGCCGTTCGCAAACCTGAAGCTGATCGTCGTCGACGAGGAGCACGACGCCTCCTTCAAGCAGGAGGAGGGCTTCATCTACCACGCTCGCGACCTGGCGGTGGCGCGCGGCAAGATCGAGGACGCCGCGGTGGTGCTGGCCTCGGCGACGCCGTCGCTGGAGACCCTGCGCAACGCCGAGCAGGGCCGCTACCGCTGGCTCCGGCTCGCCGGCCGTCATGGAACCGCGCAGCTGCCGCAGATCGCCCTCGTCGACCTGCGCGAGACGCCGCCCGAGCCCGGCCGCTGGCTTTCGCCGCCGTTGGTCGCCGCGATGGCCGAGGCGTTCGCGCGCGGCGAGCAGAGCCTCCTGTTCCTCAACCGCCGCGGCTACGCTCCGCTGGTGCTCTGCAAGGCCTGCGGCGAGCGCCTGTGCGCCCCCGACACCGACAGCTGGCTGGTCGAGCACCGCTACTCCGGCCGCCTCGTTTGCCATCTCACCGGCTTCTCCATGCCCAAGCCCGCCGCCTGCCCGCACTGCGGGGCGAGGGACAGCCTGGTCTCGATCGGGCCGGGCGTTGAGCGGGTGGAGGAGGAGGCGCGCGAGCGGTTCCCGCAGGCGCGGGTGGCGGTCTTCTCGTCCGACACAGCCTACGACGCGCGCGAGGGCAAGCGCCTGATCGAAGCTATGGCGGCGGGCCAGATCGACGTCCTCGTGGCCACCCAGGCGGCCGCCAAGGGGCACAACTTCCCGAACCTGACGCTGGTGGGCGTCGTGGACGCCGATCTCGGCCTGAGGGGCGGCGACCTCAGGGCCGCCGAGCGCACCTATCAGCTGCTGGCCCAGGCCACCGGCCGAGCCGGCCGCAAGGAGAAGGCCGGCCGCGCCCTGCTGCAGACCTGGGCGCCCGAGCACGCGGTGATGCAGGCGTTGCAGGCGCAGGACCGCGACGCCTTCGTCGCCGCCGAGATGGCAGAGCGCGAGGCCGCCGGCCTGCCGCCGTTCGGCCGCCTCGCCGCGGTCGTCGCTTCGGGCGTAGACCCCGTCCAGCTGGAAGACTTCGTTCGCGCCATGGCCCAGGCCGCGCCAAATTCGCCCGGCGTGGAGGTCTATGGCCCGGCCGACGCCCCGCTCGGGCTGGTCCGCGGCCGCCGGCGCAAGCGCTTCCTGGTCAGGGCCGATCGCGCGGTGGACCTGTCGGCCTACATGGCGACCTGGCGCGCCCGGGTGAAACCGCCCGCCTCAGTGCGCGTGGCCATCGACATCGACCCCTACAGCTTCCTCTAGGCGGACCTAGGCCGGGGGGACCGGTCCCCCACGGCGCAGCTGGATGTCCAGGTGGCTGGCCCGTTGCGAGACGAACAGGCTGTTGCTCCAGCGGTGGAAGCCGAGCGCCCCGCCGGCGCCGGTGAGCTGCATGCCGTCGCTGGTCGGTTGCCAGGCGGTCGGCGCGCCCGGCAGGATGCTGGCGCACGCGGCGTCGGCCTTGGCGCCGTGAGCGGCCGTCAGGGTGATCTTGCAGACGTCGCGTCCACCCGTCGACACCGTCCACACGCCCGCAGCTTCTGCCGGGGTCAGCGGCACGCCCGCCTCGTTGTCCTCAGCCAGCGCAGGCGCCGCGCACGCGCCGAGCAGGGCCGCGATCAGCAGGGTTCTCATGGCTCGTCTCCCAAAGTTCGGGCGCAGAAACGCCCGTCGGGAGGCGCAGGTTGCTAGCGGGCCTGGCTCTTGCGGCGTTTGCGGGCGGCCATGTTCAGGCCCTCGACGAGGCCGGAGAAGCTCATCGCCGCATAGATGTAGCCCTTCGGCACGTGCACCCCGAACCCCTCGGCGATGAGCGTGGCCCCGATCATCAGCAGGAAGCCCAGCGCCAGCATCACCACGCTGGGATTGTCGTGGATGAAGCGGGCGAGCGGTCCGGACGCCACCAGCATCAGCCCTACCGCCACAATCACCGCGGCCATCATGATCGGCAGGTGGTCGGTCATGCCGACTGCGGTGAGGATCGAATCGATCGAGAACACCACGTCGAGCGCAAGGATCTGCACGATGGCGGCGGCGAAGCCGAGGCTCGCGCGGCCCTTCTTGTCCAGCAGGTCCTCGGTCTCTTCCGGATCGACCGCGTGGTGGATTTCGCTGGTCGCCTTCCAGACCAGGAACAGGCCGCCGGCGATGAGGATCAGGTCGCGCCAGGAGAAGGCGAGATCAGCGAGCGGGTGGCCGTCCTCGCCGGCCAGCAGGGCGAAGGGCAGGCTGAAGACCGGCTGGGTCAGGCTGACGATGAAGGCCAGGCCCGACAGCAGGCCCAGCCTGAGCACGAGCGCCAGGCCGATGCCCAGCCGGCGCGCCCGGCCCCGCTCTGCCTCGGGCAGCTTGTTCGACAGGATGGAGACGAAGACCAGGTTGTCGACGCCCAGCACCACTTCCATGACCACCAGGGTGGCGAAGGCGATCCAGGCTTCGGGGCTGGCGAGCAGGGCGGCGATACCGGTCATGGCTGCGCTTCTAACCGATCCGCGAGGGGCGGCCAGGGCCGAAAACCATACGCTTCGCCGCAATTTCGGGCGCCGGGCGCCCGCCGCCGCCCGACTCGCAAATTTGTGATCGGAAATCGCGGGAACTCGCGCGACACGCGAAAACCGGAGCCTTGGGCGCGGACTCTTGTTTCATTTCGTTGCCGTCACGTGATGCCAAATGTCTGGGGAGGGCGGGACAATAGATTTCAATCTTGGAAGGCCGGTCTAAAGCAATCAAATGATCGTCAGAACGCCATCTGTGGGATTGTTTTCTTGGGCCAAGGCAACTCTTAGCGGTGAAGGTCTTGTCAACTCACTATCGTTCTAGCTATTCAGCCGGGGTTGCAGCGGAGATCGGCGATAGACGCGCTGCGGCGATCGGCCGCCCGTTTTTAAACCCTCTTTTCACTCAAGGCAGGATAGGGTTACTCCTTCGACGTTGCGTCTGGGGAGTCGCCACCAAACCATGCTGAAGCGGACGAGAACCCTGCTGGGCTCGCTGGCTGTCGCGGCCGTGATGAGCCTTGCGCCGACGACGGGCGCGTGGGCCGAGGCCTATTGGCAGTGCGTCCCCTTCGCCAGGCTTGTGTCCGGAATCCAGATCTTCGGCGACGCCTACACCTGGTGGCAGCAGGCGGTCGGCAAGTACGACACCGGCTTCACGCCCAAGGCCGGTGCAGTTCTCTGCTTCAAGCCCACCGAACGCATGCGCCTGGGCCATGTGGCCGTGGTCAGCCAGGTGCTGACCGACCGCATCGTCCAGATCACCCACGCCAACTGGTCCCCCATCGAGGGCTCGCGCGGCAAGGTGGAGAAGGACGTGACCCTGGTCGACGTCTCCCCGCAGGGCGATTGGAGCCAGGTGAAGGTCTGGTACGATCCCAATCGCGACCTGGGCGGCTCGACCTACCAGACCTACGGTTTCATCTACCAGGACGGCCGGGCCAAGCTGATGGCCGCCTCGGGCCTGTCCAACGCCGAGAACACCGCCATAGCCATGGCCCAGTCGGCCGCCAGCCAGGTGGCCTCGGCTGTCCGGCCTGGCGGCGGGCCGTTGCAGATGCTGTCCCAGGCGGCGGATTCCACCGACCGCATCGCCGCCCTGATCGCCAAGGCCGCCCGCGGCGACTCGAACTAGCCGGCGTCGGTCTCCAGCGGCCGCCCCCTTGAATTGACGCCCCGCGCGGCGCGCGCCACTACGGCCGCCAGCGCGGAGAGCTGAATGCTGAACCTGCTTCGCAAGGGCGCCCAGGCCTTCGAGACCCTGTCGCCGGAGGCCGGCTGGACGCCGCCAACGGATGCCGTCTGGCTCGACCTCGTGCGGCCCTCCCGCGAGGAGGAGCTCGCGGTCGAAAAGGCGCTGGGCGTCGAGATCCCGACGCGGGAGGAGATGGCCGAGATCGAGCCCTCCAGCCGCCTCTATCAGGAGAACGGCGCGACCTTCATGACCGCCAGCCTGCTGGCGCGCCGCGAGGATCGCCGCGCCGACGCGCCGGTCACCTTCGTCCTCACCCGCGGCATGCTGGTCACCATCCGCTACGACGACCTTCGCGCCTTCGCCCTCTTCGCCGAGCGCGCGCCGGGCCTGGGGATCACCAGCGGGACGACCGCTCTGCTCAACCTGCTGGACGCCGTCATCGAGCGGCTCGCCGACCTCTTGGAACATTCCGCCGAGGAGGTCGAAGCGGTCTCCGAGGCGATCTTCAGCCGGCCCAAGGGAGAGCAGTTCGAGGCCCTGCTCACCGATCTTGCCCGCGCCCAGTCGCTGACCTCGAAGGCGCGTGTCAGCCTGGTCAGCCTGGCGCGCGTATTCAGCTTCGCCGCCCTGGCCCAGGAGATCGCCACCGACAAGGAGTGCCAGGCCCACCTCAGGACCCTGCAGCGCGACGGCCAGTCGCTCACCGAGCACGCCGGCGCCCAGGCCGGCCACATCCAGTTCCTGCTCGATGCGGCGCTGGGCCTGATCAACATCGAGCAGAACGGGATCATCAAGTTCTTCTCGGTGGCGGCCGTCGTGCTCATGCCGCCGACGCTGGTCGCCTCGATCTACGGCATGAACTTCCACCACATGCCGGAACTCTCCTGGCCCTACGGCTATCCAATGGCGCTTAGCATGATGTTCATCTCGGCCGCCCTGCCGTTCCTGTGGTTCAAGCGGCGCGGCTGGTTCTGATTTTCCGGCCACGACCGCTGGTTGTGCAACCGTTCCTTAAGCGGCGGCGGCGCAGATTGCCGGCGCGGAGAGACGGAGCCCGATGTCGCAAGCCCAACCCCACCATCTGGCGCTCGACGCCCAGGCCTTGCGTGAGGCGGTTGAGGCGCACCAGCGCTATCTGGCCGGCCGCTCGGGCGGTCGCCGGCTCAGCCTGACCTACGCCGACCTCTCCAACTGCAGCCTCGAGGGCCTGGACCTGCGCGAGGCGGACTTCGCCGGCGCGAACTTCCATGGCGCGACCCTGGCGCGAGCCAACCTGACCCGGGGCATCCTGTTCGGCTCGGACCTGCGGGAATCCGATATGCGCCGTGCGAACCTCTCCCGCGCCGACCTTCGCGGCGCCTGCCTGCGCGGCGCGAACCTCGCCGGCGCAGAGCTTCCCGGCTGCGATCTGCGCGAGGGACGCATTGCGCTGCAGGACAAGCTTGACGGCTTCCGCATCCTTCGCCACGAGCACCGCCCCGGCGAGCTCAACTACGCGATCCTGTCCGGTGCGAACCTCTCCGGCGCCCAGATGGCCGGCGCGGTGGCCATGTCCGCCGACTTCACCGATGCCAACCTGTCCGGCGCGCAGATGGCGGGCGCCAAGCTCACGCGCGCGGTGCTGGACGGCGCCGACCTTTCGGGCGCCGATCTGGCGGGCGCCGATCTCTCCGGCGCCTCGATGAAGCGGACTGTTCTCGCCGGCGCCAACCTTGAGCACGCGACCCTCGCCGACGTCGATATGAGCGACGTGCTGGGCGCGCCCGCCGAGAGCGTGATGATCGACGACCGGGCGCTCGATGAGGTCCTGGCCGACCACGAGGCCTACTGCGACTCCGCGGGGCAGCGCGGCTCGGTGATCGAGCTCAACGGCGTCGACTTCCGGCTCATGAAGACCCTGAAGGGCCGCCGGCTGACGGCCATGGTGGCGCGCAACGGCATCTTCTTTGGGCTCGACCTCTCCGGGGCGCAGCTGCAAGGCGCCGACCTCTCTGGCAGCGATCTGCGCGGCTGCGACCTGCGCGACGTCGATTTCCGCGGCGCCAAGCTCAGCGGCGCCATCTTCACGCGCGCCGACATGCGCGGCGCTCAGCTCGGTCCCCTGACGATCTCGGAAGGCCGCTTCGTGCGCACCGACTTCACCCGCGCGACGCTTCGCAGCGTCAACCTCGCCGGAGCCAACGCCAACCGCGCCCGCTTCCTCGAAGCGGACATGACCGGCGCCAACCTCAACGGCTGCGACCTCACCGACGCCGAGCTCGAGGTCTAGAGGTTCTCGATTTCGCACCCCAGGGCGTCGCAGATGCGATCGGCGACGATCGCGCGATGGCAGACTGAGGCCTCGGCTTCGTAGCAGAGCAGGGCGGCCTTCTTGCCGCCGGCGATCTCGGCGGCCTTGGCCAACTCCAGCTGCGCCGCGGGCTCCGCCAGATGCGCCTCGAAGATCGCCTTCATCTCGGCGACATGGCCCTTGCGCGCGGCGATGCGTCCCGGTTTCGGCGTCCCGAGTTGGCGCAGGTGCACATAGCCGATGCCGGCCTCGTTGAGGCTCGCCGACAGCAGGGTCTTGGAAAAGCCCGCGCGCCTGGACGCCGCCACTGCGCGCACGTCGATCAGCACCTCGACGCCCGCCCGCTTCAGCCGATCGATGACGTCGGCCTGGGTCGCGCGCTCGTATCCGATGGTGGCCAGCTTCATCTCGTCTCCTGCGCGTCTTCCTCGCTATATGGGGCGATCAAGGGGATCTGCATGAACGCCACGACGACCGAGCCGCGCCAGCGGATGATCCCCTTGCCGAGCCGCGGCGGCGCCATGGCCGCCGTCGACCTGGGGCCGCGGGACCGGCCAGTGGATGTCGTATTCTCGCATGCCAACGGGTTCAATGGGCGCACCTACCGGACGATCCTGCAGCCGCTCGCCGGGAGCCTGCGTATCCTGGCGCTGGACCTGCGCGGCCATGGGGCCACGACCTTGCCGACGCCGATCGAGGGCCGCATCGGGTGGATGGAATTCCGCGACGACCTCCTGGCGCTGCTGGCCGAGGAGGCCAGCTCGCCGGTGGTGTTGGCCGGCCACTCCATGGGCGGCACATCGAGCCTGCTGGCGGCCGCCGCCGAGCCCGGAAGGGTGCGCGCGCTCGCCCTGTTCGATCCGGTGATCATGCCCGTCGAGGCGCAGGCGAACCGCGAAGCCATGGACAATTCGCCCCTGGCGCTGGGCGCGGCGCGGCGCCGCGCGGTCTTTCCCAGCCGTGACGCGGCCTTCCAGGCCTACCGCGGCCGCGGCGGTTTCAGGACCTGGAGCGACGCGCAGTTGCGCGACTATGTCGAAGGCGGCTTCCGCGAGACGCCGGATGGCCAGGTCACCCTCACCTGCGCGCCCGAATGGGAGGCGTCCAACTTCCGCATGCACAACTATGACGGCCTGGCCGCTTTCCGGGCGAGCCGCTGCCCGATCCGCATCCTGCGCGCGGAGGAGGGCTCCACCTGCCGCATCGAGGGGCACGAAGACGAGCTCGCCGCCACCGGCCGGATCCGCATCGAGACTGTCCCCGGCACAACGCACTTCCTGCCCATGGAGCGCCCCGACCTGGTCGTGGCGACGCTGCGCGAAGTCGTTTCAGGTTAGCTAGCATCCTTGGGCCGCGACTTTCGGCTGATGCACACCGACCGCTCCCACAGTTCAACGCAGGGGAAGTCCTTCAGACGCTCGGCCGCCATCAGCCGCGCGGACGCGACGTCCGCCGCGAGGATCTCTTCCGTCGCGAGCAGCCGCTGGCTTTCGTCCAGGCCGTAGATCGTGAACTTCCGCATCCCGTCCCAAGTCTTGCGCGGAACCCTAGGCACGGATGGATCAGGTCACGGCTCACTCATGTGAATCCAGGGTGAGCCAAAAGGTCGCGGTCAAGAGATCGCCGTTCCGCGAATATCGGACATTGGGACGCAGGCGCGAGGTCTGCGGCAATAGCTACGCCTCGGCAAGCGAAGCTCCGCTATGCCTGCGATGACTTGGCGGTCTCTAGCTTCGCTTCCCTTCGACCGGATCCGCCTCGGGCCCGAGCCGCCCCTCGTTCACCGAGCGCGATGCATCGCCCGCGCCCTGCCGCGGCGTCGGCGCATTCACGCCCGGATCGAAGCTGCGGCTCTCGCCCGAACCGTCTGCGGGGCTCTCCACGGAATCGTCCTGCCGCACCGACGGATAGCGTTCCGGCGTGGCGTGTTCGCCCAGCGCCTGGTGCGGCTGGGCGGCGTTGGCTTCGCGGCCGGCGGTCTGGCCGACGTCGGCGTCCTTCTGGGTGTCCTCAGCGCGTTCGCGGGCGTCGCCCATGGCGGTCTCCTTGGCCTGTCGGGAGGGAAGCGCCGAGCGCGCGGACCTGTTCCCGTCCATGACAATCCGCACCCAAGCGCGGCTGTAACCACCGCCGCCTCGCCTGCGAATGGCGTTCGTGCGACACTGGACGGGGCTCCGGGGGAGGGACAGCGAGAGATGGCCAAGGCCGAAAAGGTGCTGGTCTACCGCCACGCCGGGGTGACCCGCCTGACCCACTGGATCAACGTGCTGGCGGTCACCTTCCTGCTGATGAGCGGGCTGGAGATCTTCAACGCCCACCCGGCGCTCTACTGGGGCCAGCGGTCCCATTTCGACCAGCCCTGGATCTCCATGACCGCCGAGCAGCGCGGCCAGAAGACCATCGGTGTCACGCGCATCGGATCGCTGACGCTGGAGACCACCGGCGTCTTGGGCTACTCCGGCAAGCCTGGCTACGAGGTGGCCCGCGGCTTCCCCGCCTGGATCACCCTGCCGTCCTCGCAGGACCTGGCGGACGGCCGGCGCTGGCACTTCTTCTTCGCCTGGGTCTTCGTGTTGAACGGCCTGGCCTACTGGCTGCTGAACCTGATCAATGGCCATATCCGCAAGGACCTCTTGCCCGCGCCCAGGGACCTCAGTCCGAGAAACGTCTGGCATGAGATCGTCACCCACGCGCAGCTCAAGTTCCCCAAGGGCGAGGAGGCGCGCCGCTACAACATTCTGCAGAAGGCGACCTACCTCGGCATGGTGCTGCTGGTCCTGCCGCTGATGGTGGCCACGGGCCTGACGATGTCGCCGGGCTTCGACGCCGCCGCGCCCTGGCTGCTGGACCTCTTCGGCGGACGCCAGTCGGCGCGCACTATCCATTTCATCTGCGCCTCGCTCACCGTGCTCTTCGTGATCGTCCACCTGGTGATGGTGGTGGCCTCCGGGACCTGGAACAACATCCGCTCGATGATCACCGGCCGCTACGCCATCGAGGTCGAGCCGCCCATGGAACCCCCCGCCGAACCCGCTCTGCAGGGAGCAGCCGAATGAGCCTCGAACCGAACCGCCGCGGCTGGCTGAAGGCGTCCGGCGCGGCGCTGGGCGGCCTCTGGCTCGCCGCCTGCGACAAGGTCGGCATGGACCCAAAGGCCGTGGGCCTCGTCTCCTCCGCCGAGGGCCTGACGCGCCGGGCCCAGCGGCTCTTCGTCGACCGCAAGGCGCTCGCCCGCGAGTTCACGCCCGCCGACATCTCGCCGGTCTTCAAGCCGAACGGCTCCATCGACCCACAGGACGCCGACTACCTGGCGCACAAGGCCCAAGGCTTCGCCGACTACCGGCTGGTGATCGACGGCCTCGTCGAGCGGCCGCTGTCGCTCAGCCTCGCCGACCTGCGCGCCCAGCCGTCGCGCACCCAGATCACCCGCCACGACTGCGTGGAGGGCTGGTCCGCCATCGGCAAGTGGCGGGGCGCGCGCCTCGGCCCGCTGCTCGACCAGGCTGGGCTCAAGAAGACCGCCCGCTACATCGTCTTCCACTGCGGCGATACGCTGGAGGAGACGCTGGACGGCTCGGGCCAGTACTACGAGAGCGTCGACCTGGTCGACGCCTATCACCCGCAGACCCTGCTGGCCTACGACCTGAACGACCGGCCGCTGCCGGTGGCCAACGGTGCGCCGCTCCGCCTGCGCGTCGAGCGCCAGCTCGGCTACAAGCAGGCGAAGTACATCCTGCGGCTGGAAGCGGTGTCCGACTTCGCCCACCTGGGACGCGGCAAGGGCGGTTTCTGGGAAGACCGCGGCTACGAATGGTACGCGGGGATTTGAGCCCCGCCTCCGTCCCAATGACGTCATTCTCCGGGCAGTCGAAGGCTGATCCGGAGGCCCCATACTGACTCCCAGAACACCTTCAGTCGGCTTGGGTCCCCCGGACCGCCTCTTGGGGGGCCGGAGGATGACGAAATAAGTCAGTAGGGCTGCTTCGCCACGATCTCGGCTTCCCGGGCGCAGGCGGCCGGATCCGGCGCCGGCCCGGCCTTGCGGGCCGCGGCGACCTCGCGGCGGGCCACGTCCATGTCAGACCGGAACTCCGCTGAGCCATGCAGCCCCGCGACCACGATCGAGCCGTTCAACCGGCCGGCCTCGACCGCCGAGAGGCTATGCACGCCGCAGACCAGCCGCCCCTCTCCGAAGGCCCGCGCTCGCGTCAGGATCTCGGTCGCCCGGTCCGGCGCCAGCTCGGCCATGATCAGGCCGACCGTCCAGCCCCAGGCGTTGTGGCCCGACGGATAGTCGGGGCTCTTCGAGAGCGCGTCGGACTTCTCGATGCAGGTCGGCCCGTCCTGGACCAGGTAGGGCCGCGGGCGCCTATAGATGTCCTTCGGCCGGTTGGTGGCTCGGCTGACGTCAAGCCCAACCCGGGCGATCAACGCCGCCGTCCTGGGCGCATTCTGGGCGTTCAGCTCCACGCCGACGGCGCAGGAGAGGTCCCGCAGGATACCGGTCTGGTCCACGTCGTTCTGCGCCAGGCTCCAGCGCGGGCTGTCCTTGAACGCGCGCGTGTCGCGGAACACGGCGCGGTCCGCGTCGTCGCGCGGCGTGCCGGCCACCGGTGAGGGCGGCAGGATCTTGTAGCTGTCAGGCAGCGCGTCACCGAGATAGGGCGGCTTCGGCGCCGGGGGCTGCGCCATCGGGGCGACGCCGTGGCCCGTGGGCGCGCTGGCCGGCGGCGCGGGCGCCGCGCCCAGCGTGACCGCCGCCGCGGCGGCCATTGCGGCGAGCTTCCAGTCCATCCGACGCCACTCCCTCTTCACGTCTCCGGTCTCGCAGAGGATGCGGGGCCTTTCAATGGCGCAGCACGACGCGTCCGATGCTCTGAATTGGTTCGAATTAAAAATCTTGACTTCCAGATTAAGAAAATTAAGTTCCTACCTATGACGAGGACAAGAACCCAAGACTGGCAGGCGCTCAGCGAGCTCGTGCAGGGCCGCCCCATCGTCGTGGAGCGGGTGCGGCTGGCGGATCGGGATGTCGCCATCGAAGGCGCCTTCGAGCTGCCCAGGCTGGCCCGGCTCTCCGCCGAGGATCAGGTGTTCGTGGCCGCCTTTGTCCGCAGCCACGGCTCGATCAAGGAGATGGAGCAGGTGTTCGGCGTCTCCTATCCGACGGTGAAGGCGCGGCTGAACCGCATCGCCGCCAGCCTGGAATTCGTCGAGACCGATCCCGAGCCCGGCCGCGCCGAGGTGCTCGAACGCCTGGCGCGCGGCGAGATCACCGCCGAAGCCGCCATCTCCGAGTTGGAGGGACGTCCATGATCAGCTATCCGCCCGCCCTGCGCGGCTCGGGTTTCGTGGCCCCGAAGGCCGTCAGCCGCATGGGCTTGGCGGTGATGGAGGCCCGAGCAGACAAAACGGAACGCGCCATGGCGGCGCCGCAGCGATCACCGCACGGAGCCATGGTTCCAGCCAACGATGCACCGCCGCGTCGGACGGTTGTGCGGCTCTGGCTGCCGGCGACCCTGATCTTCCTGCTGCTCGCGCCCTTCGCTCTGCTGCTCAGCCCGCTGCTCTACCTGGTCCCGCGCCGCTATGGCGTCGCGCCGCTCGCGGCGGTCGCGGGGCTTGGGCGTCTCTTGCTTTCGCTCGGCGGCACGGTCGTGGACGTCGACACCCCCGATGCGCTCGTGCGCATCCGCCTCTTCTAGGAGCCCACCCCATGAACAACGACCGCCGCGCCATCCTGCAGATGCTCTCGGACGGCAAGATCAACCCCGACGAGGCCGAGCGCCTGCTCGCCGCCCTGGATCGCAACGGTGCGCCTGCGCCAGGCGAGACCAGGACCGCGCTGGCCAACGGGGCCCCCAAATACTTGCGGATCACCGTCGACACCGACGAGCCAGACGAGGGCCCGACGAAGGTAAACATTCGCGTGCCCATGGCCCTGCTGCGCGCCGGCGTACGGCTCACCAGCCTGATTCCCCCAGCCGCTCGAGACCAGGTGAACGCCGAACTCTCCAAGAACGGTGTGCCCTTCGACATCAGCCAGCTGAAGCCCGAGAACCTCGAGGACCTGGTGGACCAGCTGAATGACCTGACGGTCGATGTCGATCAGGAGAAGACCAAGGTCCGCATCTACTGCGAATAAGCGTCGAAACGCCTCCCCGACGCCGCACTGGCCGCCGCCCGCGAGGACGGCGGCCTTTTCCGTGGCTCAGGCCTTTTCTTTAGCTTCGGCCCTCTCGAACAGCTTCGCCCAGCGCCGGCGCTCGCGCGTCTTCCACGATCCGCGGTGCCAGGCGTCCGAGGCGATCAGCGGCACCACGGTGGTGGCTTCGGCGAACACCATCTGCTCCCAGGTAACGTCGACCTTGCCCCAGGAGCAGGCCTCCTTCAGCGTCGAGGACGAGCAGGCGCCGTCGCGCACGTCGGCGACCGTGATCTGGACGGCGTATTTGTGCATGTCGACTTCGTGGCCAAGGATCTCGGCGCAGACCACGGTGTCCTGGGCGAAGTTCTTCGGCACGCCGCCGCCCACCATGAACAGGCCCGTGGCGCCGGCCGCGATCTTGATGTCCGTGAGTTCACGGAAGTCGGCGACCGCGTCGATGGTCAGGTAGGGCTTGCCGGCCTTCATCCGCTCCACCTGGTGCTTCACCAGGCCGAAGCCTGCCGAAGAGTCGACGAAGGCCGGGCAGAAGATTGGCACGCCTTCCTCGTAGGCGGTCTGCACCAGCGAGCCCGGCTTCTTGGCGTTGCCCGCCGCCAGCCACCTGCCCATCTCCCAGATGAACTCGCGGCTGGAATAGGGGCGCGGCTCCAGCATCTCGCAGAGCTGGTAGATCGTGCTGTCGCACGACTGCAGCTCCTCCTCGTCGATGTAGGTGTCGTAAATCCGGTCGATGTAGAGGTCGCGCAGGTCGCGGTCGTCGACGTTCGCCTGGGCCTGGTAGTGGCGGAAGCCCAGGGCCTCGAAGAAGTCCATGTCGACGATCGAGGCGCCGGTCGCCACGACCACGTCGATCATCCCGTACTTCAGCATGTCGCGGTAGATGTGCATGCAGCCGCCGGCCGAGGTGGAGCCGGCCAGCGTCAGCCAGGTGGAGCAGTCGGCGTCCTCCAGGCTCATCGACCAGATGTCGGCGGCCCGCGCGGTGTCGCGGCTGGTGAAGCTCATCTTGCGCATGGCGTCGATCACCGGGCGCGCGTCGTACTGGTCGATCGCC
>JBJMQX010000034.1:0-26455 GCA_045802455.1 Phenylobacterium sp.
CGCACCTACCAGGAGGAGATCTTCGGGCCGGTCCTGCAGATGGTCCGCGCCGAGAGCTTCGAAGACGCCGTGGCGCTCCCCAGCCGCCACCAGTACGGCAACGGCGTCGCCATCTTCACCCGCAACGGGCGCGCCGCGCGCGAGTTCGCCGCCCGCGTCGAGGTCGGCATGGTCGGCGTCAACGTGCCGATCCCGGTGCCGGTCGCCTACCACTCGTTCGGCGGCTGGAAGCGCTCGGCGTTCGGCGACGCCAACCAGCACGGCATGGAAGGCGTGCGCTTCTACACCAAGGTCAAGACCGTCACCGCCCGCTGGCCCGAAGGCGCCGTCGAAGACAGCGCCTTCGTCATCCCGACCATGCGGTAGCTCAGTTCCGCCGGCTGACGATGTCCTTGTTGAGCTGGCGGGTCTTGGCGCCCTGGCCGCGGTCGGCCTCGGTCTTCACCGGCCGGCGCGTGTGGTTTGACGAGTGCATCGTCCCCTCGTCGGCCGCCTCGCCCCAGTCTTCCTCCGGATTGTCTTCCTGGCCCAGCTTGTGGATGTCGACGTTCGCCGGCGTGCCGTCGCCCAGCGCTTCCTCGCCTTCCGTATCCGCCGCGTCCCGGTTCTCGATCGCGCCTGCCCCGCTGATCCCCTGATCGGTTTCGAGCCGCGCGGTGCGCCGGAGATCGGTGGCGTGCTGATCGCGGTTCGGATCGCGCTGGGCGTCCATTTCCTTCTGGCCGACGCCAAGGCCCTGCTCGACGCTGCGGTTCGCCTGCTGCGGAGTGGGATCGAAGCTGCGGTTCTCGTTGGCCATCGAGGCTCTCCTTTTGCTGACGGCTTAACCCGCGCCGTTTGCCGGCCGTTCCTTGCGCCCACGGGCCGTCGCGGCTAGGCCAGCGCGCGATGCCGTCTGCGCTGCAAGCCGCCTATGACGCCCGCCTCGCGGCCGGCGACATCCGCCCCGACCCGGCGCAGGCTCAAGGTCTGGCGGCGCTGGTCAGGTTGGAGCGCGATCTCGCCGAGCCGCCATCCGGCGGGCGCCTTAAGGCGCTGTTCCGCAAGCCGGAGGCCGAGCGTGGGGTCTATCTCTGGGGTCCCGTCGGGCGCGGCAAGTCGATGCTGATGGACCTCTTCTTCGAGTCCGTCGCCTTCGAGAAGAAGCGGCGCACCCACTTCCATGTCTTCATGGGCGAGATCCACCGGCTGATCGGCCAGTGGCGCTCGGGAGACGCAGCCGCCCGCCGGGCGACCTTCGGTCAGCACAAGGGCGATGACCCGATCACCCCAGTCGCGGACCTGGTCGCGGAGCGCGCGCGGTTGCTCTGCTTCGACGAGTTCCAGGTCACCGACATCGCCGACGCCATGATCCTGGGCCGGCTGTTCGAGGCGCTGTTCGCCCGCGGCGTGACCCTCGTGGCGACCTCCAATCGCGAGCCGGACGCGCTCTACAAGAACGGCATCAACCGCCAGCTCTTCCTGCCGTTCATCGACCTGCTCAAAGAGCGCCTCGAGGTGGTCTGCGTCGGCGGCGCCCACGACTACCGGCTGGACCGCCTGCGCGCCGCCGGGACTTGGTTCTCCCCGGTCGACCCGGACAACCGCCGCTCATTCGAGGCGCTGTGGCGCGACATGCTGGGACCGGAAGAGGAGAGCGGCGCGACCGTTGAGGTGCTGGGGCGCAAGATCCACCTGCCGCACGCCTCGGGCGGCCTGGTGCGGGCGAGCTTCGCCAGCCTCTGCTCCGTGGCGCTGGGTCCCAACGATTACGTGGCGCTCGCCGAGCGTTTCCACACGCTCTTCCTGGAGGACGCGCCCAAGCTTACGCCCAACCGCCGCGAGGAGGCCCGCCGGTTCGTGATCCTGATCGACGCCCTCTACGAGGCGCACGCCCGCCTCATCGTGTTGGCCGAGGCGCAGCCGGCGCAGCTCTATCCGGCCGGCGACGGCGCGTTCGAGTTCGAGCGCACCGCCTCTCGCCTGGAGGAGATGCGCTCGGCCGGCTGGCTGGCCGAGGATTGAACCGCAGACCTGAGTTGCGCCATTCATAGCCAGACCCCGATCGGAGCCTGCGTCCATGACCAAGCCCGCCGCGAAGGCCTCGGCCGATAAGGTCGCGCTCTACGACGCTCTTATCGCCGACCTGCCCGATGTCGAGCGCAAGGGCGCCGGCTTCCCCTACACCTCGTTCAACGGGAACATGTTCTCGATCCTGGGCGCGGACGGGGTCATGGGCCTGCGCCTGGGGGCCAACGACCGCGAGGCGTTCCTGCGCGAACACGAGGCAAAGCTCTACGAGAGCCACGGCGCCGTGATGAAGGAGTACGTCGCCGTGCCGCCCGGCCTTCTCGCCGACCGCGCGGCCCTGCGGCCCTACGTCCAGGCGAGCTACGCCTACGCCAAGACGCTGAAGCCGAAAGCTACAGCGCGACCGAAGAAGGGCTGACTGAAGATGGCGGCGATTGGGGTCCTGGCGCCCCCGCCGGCGCCCTGAGGCTGTCCACCAAGGCCTGGGCGTAGGGCCTGAGCGCTTCGCCGGCCCGGACCACGATGGTGAGCTCGCGCAGCGCCCACTCGTCGGCGAGGTCGACGACGGCCAGAGCCATGGTCTTCGCCGCCCGCGCCGCCGTGGTCGCCGGCACGACGCCCACGCCCACGCCGCATTCCACCATTCGGCAGACCGCGTCGAAGCTGCGCAGCTGGACGCGCAGCCGCAGCGGCCGCCCCTCGCGCGCCGCCTTGCCCGCGAGGAACCGCTGCAGCGAGGCCGTCCGGTCGAGACCCACGAGGTCGTAGTCCAGCACTTCGGCGAAGCTCACGCCGCCGCTCGCCGCCAACGAATGGCCTTTCGCCGCCACCACCACGAAGCGGTCCGAGCGGAAGGGGAAGGTCGCCAGCGCGCCGACGTCCACGGTGCCGGCGACGATGCCCACGTCGGCGACGCCTTCGGCCACCAGGCCCACGATCTCGTCCGACAGCCGCTCTTCAAGGTCGACGCTGACCTGCGGGTGGGCCGCCAGGAAGGCGGAGAGCGCCTCCGGAAGGAATTCAGTGAGCGCATTGGTGTTGGCCAGCAGCCGCACCTCGCCGGAGGCGCCGCCGGCGTAGGCTCCGAGATCCTCGCGCAGTCGCGCGGCCTCGGCCAGCATCGTGCGCGCATGCTTCAGCAGCGTCAGGCCCGCTGGCGTCGGCGTGACGCCGTGGCGCGACCGGGTGAGCAGGGCCGCACCGAGGCTCTGCTCCATCGCCCGAATGCGGGTGGAAGCCGCCGCCAGCGCCAGCGATGAACGCTCAGCTCCGGCGGTGATCGAGCCAGAATCCACCACCTCGCAGAAGAGTCTGAGATCGGTGAGATCGAACTTCATCCTTCGCCTTTCGCGAAGGGAAGCTACACGGATGGCGCATTGCGAGAAAGACCTCGCTGCGCGAGACTTCGCGTTAGCCGAAGGAGGCGCCGGCGATGCCCGGGCGCGAGACCGAGCAGCCCGTCGCGCCCTGGGCGCACACGGAAGGGATCGGAGCCGGGTTCGTTGACACTCTTGGTCCGGCGCTTACAAGCGGACCCACTCCGGGACAGGAAACGAGCGGCCGCCAGCGCATGACCGACACCTCGCAAGCCTCCAAGACCCGCCGCGAGCCACCCGTCTCGCCGCACCTGATGACCGGGGGCTTCGGCTCGTCGCTGCTGTGGCGGTGGCACATCACCATGTGGACCTCGATCCTGCACCGGGCGACCGGCGTGGCGCTCTACGTCGGCGCCCTGATCGCGGCCGCCTGGGCCATCGCCCTGGCGCAGGGGCCCGAGGCCTACGGCGAGTTCAAGGCGATCCTCGGCTCCCCGCTCGGCAAGGTCGTGATGTTCGGGCTGTCGCTCAGCTATTTCTACCACCTGGCCAATGGCGTTCGGCACCTGGTCTGGGACACCGGCCACGGCCTGGACGTGAAGTCCGCCAACGCCAGCGCCGTGCTGGTGCTGGCCTTCGCGGTCGCCGCCACCGTCTCCATCTGGGGCATCGCCGCCATGACGGGGGCGCTCTGATGGTCAGCTATCGCACGCCGCTCTCGCGGGCCCGCGGCCTGGGCGCCGCCAAGCATGGCGCCGGCCACTGGATCTCCGAGCGGGTCAGCTCCATCGCCCTCGTCCCGCTGACGGTCTGGGCCGCCTATGGCGTGATCCGGCTGGCGGCCGGCGACTACGGCCTGGCGGTCCATTGGATCTCCGATCCGCTGAACGCGACCCTGTTGGTGCTGACGTTGGCCATCGCCTTCTGGCACATGCATTCGGGCATGCGGGTGATCGTGGAGGACTACATCCACAAGACGCTGACCAAGTCGGCCCTGCTGCTCCTCAATCTCTTCGTCTGCGGCCTTGCCGCCGCGCTGGCGATCTTCTCGATACTCAAGGTCGCGCTCAGCGGCTCGGGAGCCCTCTAGCGCCATGGCCGCCTACGAATTCATCGATCACAGCTACGACGTCGTCGTGGTGGGCGCCGGCGGCTCGGGACTGCGCGCGGCCCTGGGCTGCGCCGCGGCGGGCCTGAAGACCGCCTGCATCTCCAAGGTCTTCCCGACCCGCTCCCACACCGTGGCCGCGCAAGGCGGCATCTCGGCCAGCCTCGGCAACATGGGCGAGGACGACTGGCGCTGGCACATGTACGACACCGTCAAGGGCTCGGACTGGTTGGGCGACCAGGACGCCATCGAATACCTGGTCCGCAACGCGCCCGCCGCGGTCTACGAACTCGAGCACTGGGGCGTGCCGTTCTCGCGCACCCCGGACGGCAAGATCTACCAGCGCGCCTTCGGCGGCATGACCAAGAACTTCGGCGAGGCGCCGATCCAGCGCACCTGCGCCGCGGCCGACCGCACCGGTCACGCCATGCTGCACACCATGTACGGCCAGGCGCTGGCCCAGAAGACCGAGTTCTTCATCGAGTTCTTCGCCCTCGATCTCATCATGGACGAGGGCGCCTGCCGGGGCGTCACCGCCTGGAAGCTGGACGACGGCACGCTGCACCGGTTCCAGGCCCAGCTGGTCATCCTGGCGACCGGCGGCTACGGCCGCGCCTACTTCTCCTGCACCAGCGCCCACACCTGCACGGGCGACGGCAACGGCATGGTGTTGCGCGCCGGGCTGCCGCTGCAGGACATGGAGTTCGTGCAGTTCCACCCGACGGGTATCTACGGCGCCGGCTGCCTGATCACCGAGGGCGCGCGCGGCGAGGGCGGTTACCTCACAAATTCCGAGGGCGAGCGGTTCATGGAGCGCTATGCGCCGACCGTGAAGGACCTGGCCCCGCGCGACATGGTCAGCCGCGCCATGACCATCGAGATCCGCGAGGGCCGCGGGGTCGGTCCCAAGAAGGACCACATCAACCTGCACCTCGACCACCTGGACCCGAAGGTGCTGCACGAGCGGCTGCCCGGCATCTCCGAAAGCGCCCGGATCTTCGCCGGCGTGGACGTGACCAAGGAGCCGATCCCGGTGCTGCCCACGGTGCACTACAACATGGGCGGCATCCCCACGAACTTCTACTCCGAGGTGGTGACCAAGGCTGGCAAGAACCCCGACCAGACCGTGCCCGGCTTGATGGCGGTCGGCGAGGCGGCCTGCGTGTCCGTGCACGGCGCGAACCGGTTGGGCTCCAATTCGCTGATCGACCTCGTGGTGTTCGGACGCTCGGCGGCGCTCCGGGCGGCCGACATCATCACGCCCGGCGAGAAGCAGCGCGAGCTGCATCCGGCCATGACCGATAAGCACCTCGCCCGCTTCGATCGCCTGCGGAACGCCAAGGGCAAGACCTCGACCGCAGCGCTGCGGCTCGAGATGCAGATGGCCATGCAGGAGGACGCCGCGGTGTTCCGCACTGGCGAGAGCCTGCGCTCCGGCGTCGACAAGATGGCCAAGGTGCACGCCAGACGGAAGGACCTGGCGGTGACCGACCGCGGGATGGTCTGGAACACCGACCTGATGGAGACCCTGGAGCTCGACAACCTGATCGGCCAGGCGACCGTCACGGTCGTCGGCGCCGCCAACCGGACCGAGAGCCGCGGGGCGCACGCGCGCGAGGACTACCCCAAGCGCGACGACAAGAAGTGGATGAAGCACACGCTCGCCTGGTTCGACGACGCCACCGGCAAGGTGAAGATCGACTTCCGGCCGGTGCACGACTTCACCATGACCAACGACATCGCCCCGTTCCCGCCCAAGGCGCGGGTCTACTGAGGCCGGCGATGGACGGCTCCCAGGCCCAGGCGCAGCCGATCAACTGGTTCCACAGCCACGCCTTCCCCGATGGCGAGGTCACCCGCGGCGAGAAACCGCTGGCCGTGCTCCAGACAGAGGCCGAGGTGGTCTTCCACCATGGCGTCGCCGGCAAGAGCGTGCTCGACATCGGCGCCTGGGACGGCTGGTTCTCGTTCGAGGCGGAGCGGCGCGGGGCCGCGCGCGTGCTCGCCACCGACCACTTCTGCTGGTCCGGTCCGGGCTGGGGTACGAAGGCCGGGTTCGATCACGCGCACGGCCGGCTCGGCTCGAAGGTCGCCAGCCTGGACATCGACCTCCCGGAGATCGCGCCCGAGACGGTGGGGACCCATGACGTGGTGCTGTTCCTGGGCGTGCTCTACCACGTAAAGGACCCCATGGCCGCTCTCGAGCGGGCCGCCTCGGTGGCCGCGCAACTGCTGGTGGTGGAAACCGCCACCGCGCTGGACGCCCTGCCCTGGCCGATCGCCCGCTACTATCCGGGCCGCGAGCTTAACGACGACGCCACCAACTTCTGGGCGCCCAACCGCAAATGCCTGGAGGGCATGGCCCGCGACCTGGGCTTTTCGCGCATCGAGATGACCGGCCATCCGTCGACCCGCCCGCACTGGCGCGCGCCGGACCTCTATTGGAAGCACAACCGGGTGTTCATGCATGCCTGGCGCTGAAGGCGAGGCGGCCCTCCTGGCCCGCGACACCGATGCCGACTGGGCGAAGCTCGGGGTCAGCAACCCCTATTGGGGCGTGATCAGCCATCCCGACTTCCTGGCCGAGAACATCACGCCCGAGCGCGTGGAACAGTTCTACGAGTCCGGCCCGTTCCACATCGGCCCGATCGCCAAGGACATCGAGCGGTTGACGGGCAAGCCGCCGTCGGGCCGGGCGCTGGATTTCGGCTGCGGCGTGGGCCGGCTGGCCGAGGCCATGAAGACCTACTGCGCCGAGGTGACCGGCGTCGACGTATCGCCCGGCATGCTGGCCCTGGCCCGCGCCCGCAATCGTGGCGTCAACTACGTCGACAGGATCCCCGACGGGCCGTTCGACTGGATCAACAGCTTCATCGTCTTCCAGCATATCCCGCCGGCCCGAGGCGAAGGGATCATCGAGGAGCTGCTGTCCAGGCTGGCTCCAGGCGGCGTCGCCAGCCTGCAGGTCATCGTCTGGCGCGACCCGAACCGGGAATGGCCGCCGGAGACCGGCTGGCGGCGGCTCTTCGCCGCCCAGCTTCGGCGCAAGCGCCTGCGCGCACTGCCGGTGGGTCACATCCTGATGTACGACTACGACCTGTCGCGCGTCGCGCGCCTGTTCAACCTGGCCGGGATCGAGGAGATCCGCCTAGTCTCCACCAATCACGACGGCCACCACGGCTACATCATCCTCGGGCAGAAGACTGCCCCCCCGACTGCCCCCACGACTGCCGCCTAGGAAGCTCCATGGTCGAACTCGCCCTGCCCAAGAACTCCCGCGTCCAGAAGGGCCGTCACCACCCGGCCCCGGTGGGCGTGGCCAAGACCAAGACCTTCCGCATCTACCGCTATGATCCGGAGGGGGACGAGAACCCGCGCTGGGACACCTACGAGGTCGACGTGGAGCACTGCGGGCCGATGGTCCTGGACGTGCTGATCCACATCAAGAACACCATCGACCCGACGCTGGCCTTCCGCCGCTCGTGCCGCGAAGGGGTCTGCGGGTCGTGCGCCATGAACATCGGCGGGCGCAACACGCTGGCCTGCACCCACGGGTGGGAGGAGGTCCAGGGCAAGGACGTGCAGATCAGCCCCCTGCCGCACCAGCCGGTGCTCAAGGACCTGGTCCCCGACCTGACCATGTTCTACGCCCAGTACGCCTCCATCGAGCCCTGGCTGCAGACCGAGACGCCGCAGCCGCAGAAGGAGTGGATCCAGTCGCCGCAGGATCGCGAGAAGCTGGACGGCCTCTACGAGTGCATCCTCTGCGCCTGCTGTACGACCTCCTGCCCGAGCTACTGGTGGAACGGCGAGAAGTACCTCGGTCCCGCCGCCCTGCTGCAGGCCTACCGCTGGCTCGTGGACAGCCGCGACGAGGCGACGGGCGAGCGGCTGGACGATCTCGAGGACCCCTTCAAGCTCTACCGCTGCCACACGATCATGAACTGCGCCCAGGTCTGCCCGAAGGGCCTGAACCCGGCCAAGGCGATCGCCGAGGTCAAGAAGATGCTGGTGGAGCGGGTGGTCTGATGCGGGTTCTGACAGCGGTCCTCGCCCTGGCGCTCCTGGGCGCGCCGGCGGCAGGGCTCCTGAGCTCGGCGGCGCACGCGCAGGCGCCTCAGCAGAGCGAGGCGGCGCGGTTCACCGCCTTCATCGACAACGAGTTCGAGCAGGAGCTGAAGCTGGAGCCGCAGCGGTCCACGTCGCTCGGCCGCAAGGAGGGCATGGACCGCTGGAACGACATCAGCGACGCCGGCCAGCTGAAGCTGCTCGAGTGGCGCCGCGGCAGCGTCGCGCGGATGAAGGCCGGCTTCGACCGGGCGAAGCTCCCGCCGCAGTTCCAGGCCAGCTACGACATGTGGGCGCTGGAGCTGGACCGTGCGGAGACGTCCTACAAGTTCCGCCGCTACCAGCCGCCGTTCTATTCGTTCCTCTATTCGGTGCACTCCGAGCTGCCGAACTTCCTGATCAACACCCATGTGGCCGGCGACGCCTCGGACATGCGCGCCTACAACGCCCGGCTGCGCGGGGTCCCCGCCGTGCTGGACGTGGCGATCGCCCAAAGCCGCGAGTCCTCCGCGCAGGGGATCCGCGCCCCGAAATTCGAGATCGAGCGGGTGATCGCCGGCAGCGGGACCATGATCACCGGCCAGCCGTTCGACGCCGCGGGCGCCGACTCGCCGCTGTGGGCCGACGCCAAGGCCAAGGTCGGCAAGCTGAAGGCCGCCGGCAAGATCACCGACGCCGAGGCCGACGCCCTGCTGGCCGACGCCCGAGCCGGGGTGCTTGCCCTCAAGCCCGCCTACGAGCGGGTGATCGCCTGGGCGCAGGGCGAGCTGCCCAAGGCGCCCTCGGGCCGGGTGGGCGCGGTCTCGCTGCCGAACGGCCTTGCCTGGTACGCCGCGGCGCTGAAGCTCAACACCACCACCGACCTCACCCCGGAGCAGGTGCACCAGCTCGGTCTTTCCGAGGTGGCGCGCATCCAGAAGGAGCAGGACGCGCTGGCCCAGAAGGCGGGCTTCAAGGACCGCGAGGCCTACTATGCCGAGCGCAAGCGCCTCTTCCCGCCGACGCCCTGGACCGATGCCCTGCGCGCCGATTACCTGCGCCGCTACAACGAGACCCTGGCGCACAATCGGACCCTGCTGCCGCCGTTCTTCGGAAACCTGCCGGTCTACCGGGCCGAAGTGGTCCGCGAGCCTTCGTTCAGCGAGGTGGCGGGCGGCGCGGCGCACGCGCAGGGCCCCAGCCCCGACGGCGCACGGCCCGGCCGCGTCTATATCCACATGCTGGGCGTGACGGACGATCCGGCCAACATCACCGACCTGATGTGCCACGAAGGCATCCCCGGCCACGTCATGCAGGGCGACATCCAGGTGCGCCAGAAGGGCAATCCGAAGTTCCGCCAGGCCTATCGCTACGTCGCCTACGGCGAGGGCTGGGCGCTCTACACCGAGGCGCTCTGCAAGGAGATGGGGGCCTACCAGGACGTGGCGTCCGACTTCTTCCGGCTGGACGCCGAGCTGTTCCGCGCCGCGCGCCTGGTCACCGACACCGGCATCCACGCCAAGGGTTGGACCGAGGACCAGGCCGTCGACTACATGATCAAGGTGGGCCGCCGGCCGCCCAACCAGGCCCGCTCGGAAGTGCGCCGCTACATCACCCTTCCGGGCCAGGCGACCGGCTACAAGATCGGCATGCTGAAGATCATGGAGCTGCGCCACAAGGCCGAGCGCGAGCTGGGGCCGAAGTTCGACATCAAGGCCTATGACGACCTGGTGGTCGGCGAAGGCTCGGTGCCGCTGACGGTGCTGGAGCGCAGCGTCGACGCCTGGATCGCCCGGGTGAAGGCGGCCACGTGACCACGCCCTTCCACTTCACGCCCGGCGTGGCCCGCGCGGCCTTTCCGGTCGATCCGGCGGCCATGCGCTTCGCCTATGTGCTGAAGCACGGGACCATGAAGCTGGGCCTCTACGCCCAGGCCGACGAGGATCGCCAGCAGCCGCACGTCCAGGACGAGCTCTACGTCGTGGCCTCCGGCCGGGCCGACTTCACGAAGGCCGGCGAACGGGTCGCGTGCGCCGCCAACGACGTGCTCTTCGTCGAGGCCGGCGTCGTCCACCGGTTCGAGAACATGAGCCCGGACTTCTCCGCCTGGGTGGTGTTCTGGGGCCCCGAGGGCGGCGAGACCGAGACCTAGGCTCCTGCGCCTCGGGACTCTGTCCACCGCCTCTCATGGGTTCGCTGGGTTGGGCTCGCCACACCCAGGATTAGCCTTGCGGCATGCGCACCCTCGTTGCCCTGATGGCTGCGGCCGCCGTCGCGCCCGCTCACCCGCTCACGTGGAGCGGAGAGCCGCCGCTCAGCGCCGAGACCGCGGCGGCCGTCCAGAAGGCGCAGGCCGGCGACTTCGCGGACCTCATCAAGCGGGCCGACGCCGGCCATCCGGACGCCCAGGTGCGGCTGGGCCGGGCCTACATGAGCGGAGCCAAGGGCCTGCCGCGCGACCCCGCCAAGGCCTGCGCCTACCAGGAGAAGGCCGCGCCCCAGCGGGCTGACGCCATGCACCTGGCCGGGCTCTGCCACCTGCGCGGCCTCGGCGGCCCGGCCGATTCCGCCAAGGCCAAGGCGGCGTTCGAAAGCGCCCTGGCAATGGGCTACCCGAAGTCGAAGTGCGCGCTGGGGGCCATGCTGATTGCCGAGGGGCCGGAAGCGGAGCGCGGCTTGAGCCTCTGCCACGAAGCCGCCCAGGCCGGCGACGCCGAAGCCCAGGCCGAGGTCGGCCGCGCCTACCGCGCCGGGCGCGGCGCCAAGGCCGACGCCAAGGAGGCGCGCCGCTGGCTGGAGATGGCCGCGGCCCAGAAGTACGCTCCCGCGCAACGCACGCTTGGCGAGATGTACGCCCGCGGCGAAGGCGGCAAGAAGGACAAGAAGAAGGCCTTCGAGCAGTGGGTGGCGGCCGACAAGGCCGGCGACGCCATGACGCCGATCCTGATGGGCGACTTCCTGTTCGGCGAGCTGACCGGCGGCAAGACGCCCGGACCCGGCAAGTTCCGCATTCCGGCCGGGGCGCCGCTCAGCCAGGTCGACGAGGCCGAGGCCTGGTACAAGGCCGCCGCCGCGCGCGATCCGCGGCCTGAGGTGCGCAGCCGCGCCACGACCGCGGTCTCGGTCCTGCAGCAGCTGAAGGTAGGCCTGCAGGCCAAGGGTCACGCCCCGTAGCGCGCCGGCCGCGGCCAAGCTGATTGTGCTCAGGCGAAGCCGGGGACATAAACCGGCAGCCGATTTCCTCCCCGCTCCTCTCGCTGCGGAGAGAGAAGTTGACGCGGGCGTCATTTTTTTGCATCGAGGCCGGATGAGCGACCTGCGGGCGCATGTGGTGATCCTGGGCGCCGGCCACGCGGGTGGCACGGCCGCCGCGCTGCTGCGCCAGTACGGCCACGAAGGCCCGATCACCCTGGTGGGCGAGGAGCCCATTGCGCCCTACCAGCGGCCGCCGCTCTCCAAGGCCTGGCTGAAGGGCGAGGCCGACGCCGACTCGCTGGCGCTGAAGCCGGTGGAGTTCTACGCCGAGCACAACATCGACTTCCGTCCGTCGACGGTGGCCCAGTCGCTGAACCGCGGGGCGAAGACCGTGGCCCTCTCCGACGGCGCCGAGCTTTCCTACGACGCGCTGATCCTGGCGACCGGCGCGCGGGCCATCGCCCTGCCGATACCGGGCGCGGACCTGGACGGCGTGATGTTCCTGCGCACCGCGGCCGACGCCGAGCGACTGAAGGCCACTGTCGGGCCCGGCAAGCGCCTGGCGGTGGTGGGCGGCGGCTATATCGGGCTGGAGGTGGCCGCGTCGGGCCGCGCGCTGGGCGCCGACGTGGTCGTGCTCGAGCGCGAGGACCGGTTGCTGGCCCGCGTCGCCTGCGAGACGCTGTCGACCTTCTTCAAGGGCTACCACGAGCAGCACGGCGTCACCTTCGAACTGGGCTGCAGCGTGGTCGGCTTCGAGGGTAGGGCGGGTCACGTCACGGGCGTTCGCCTCGCCGACGGCCGCATCGAACCCTGCGACGCGGTGGTCGTGGGCGTGGGCGCCCGGCCCAACGACGAGATCGCCGCCGAGGCCGGCCTGGACGTCGCCCGCGGCGTGGTCGTGGACCTGGAGGCCCGGACCAGCGACCCCGCGATCTTCGCCATCGGCGACGTCGCCCACCGGCCGATGCCAGTCTACGATCGCATGTTCCGCATGGAGAGCGTGCCCAACGCGCTCGAAGGCGCCAAGCAGGCGGCCAGCGCCATCACCGGCCGGGCGCCGCCGCCGGGCGAGTGCCCCTGGCAGTGGTCGGACCAGTATGACCTGAAGCTGCAGATCGCCGGCTACGCCTTCGACGTCGATGAGATCCTGGTGCGTGGCGACCCCGCGGCCGGCAAGTTCGCGGTCTTCCACCTGAAGGGCGACCAGGTGCAGTCGGTGGAGGCGATCAACTCGCCACCCGAGTTCATGATGGGCAAGCAGCTCATCCTGTCCCGCCGGCCCGTCTCGAAGGCGAGGCTTGCGGACCCGTCCGTTTCCATGAAAGAGGTCGCTGCCTGAACGGCGGTAAGTGACCGGCTAAGTCGAGGGGTTCCGAAGGGTCCATGGCCAAGATCACCTACATCGAGCACGACGGGACCGAGCACGTGATCGACGTGAAGACGGGCCTGTCGGTCATGGAAGGCGCGGTGAAGAACAACATCCCGGGAATCGACGCTGACTGCGGCGGCGCCTGCGCCTGCGCCACCTGCCACGTCTATGTGGACGACGCCTGGCGCGGCAAGACCGGCGAGAAGTCGGCCATGGAGGAGTCGATGCTCGATTTCGCGGAGAACGTCGAAGAGAACTCGCGCCTCTCCTGCCAGATCAAGGTCAGCGACGACCTCGACGGCCTGGTGGTGCGCATGCCGGAAAGCCAGCACTAGCGAGGCGGCCTAGGTCGTTGGCCGACCTGCGGCGGCGCCATGCCGCGCTCGGGCTTGCCCGTGCGTAACTCGAAATGGTGGTATAGTCGGCGCAACGGTCAATAAGAACGAGTCTGGGAGCGAAAAGCCATGCGACGGGCCCTCATCCTCGCGGTCGGAACCGCACTTTGCGCCGCCGCGCTGACATCGGCGCACGCCGCCGCGCCTGCGCCCAAGGCCAAGCCGGCGCCAGCGGCCGTCGATCCCACCATCTCCCCGCCCGGCTGGAAGGCGCCGCGGAACGCCATGGGGCAGCCCGACCTCTCGGGCTACTGGTCGAACGCGACCATGACCCCGCTGGTCCGCAATTCGAAGCTGACCGACAAGCTGGTGATTCCCAAGGAGCAGGCCGCGGGGCTGGAGAAGGTGTTCGCCGACGCCTTGGCCGCCGCCGACGCGCCCACCGACCAGAAGAAGGGCCCGGGCAACGTGACCGACAAGGATTCGGCCGAGGCCAAGCTGGTCGCGATCCGGCCCGACTTCGCCGCCGCCGGCGGCGACGTCGGCGGCTACAACACCTTCTGGATCGATCCGGGCAACCACATGATGGAGGTGAACGGCGAATACCGCTCCTCGATCATCACCACGGCGAACGGCCTGCCGCCGGCGCGCAAGGCCGGCGCGGGCCCCGGCGGACGCGGCTATCGCGACGTCTACGACAGCTATGAGAACCGCTCGCTGGGCGAGCGCTGCATCATGGGCTTCGGGGCCAACGCCGGCCCGCCCATGCTGCCCAACGGCTACTACAACAACAACTACTACATCCAGCAGTCGCCGGACGCCGTGGTGATCCAGGTGGAGCTGATCCACGACGCGCGGATCATCCGGCTGAACAGCCAGCACCGCACCGACGGTGTGCGCCAATACATGGGCGACTCCATCGGCCACTGGGAGGGGAACACCCTGGTGGTTGAAACCACCAACATCCCCCAGGGCCAGGCCTTCATGGGCTCGTGGAAGAACCTGAAGGTGACCGAGCGCTTCACCCGCGTGTCGCCGACCCGGATCAACTACCAGTTCACGGTCGAGGACCCGGACACCTGGGACAAGCCCTGGGGCGGCGAGTACGACTTCTCCCCGCTGCACGGCATCGTCTACGAATACGCCTGCCACGAGGGCAACTACGCCCTGCCGGCCATCCTGGCCGGCGCGCGGCGGCAGGAAGCGGAAGCCGGCGCCAAGCCCAAGGCGGGGGCTGACTAGGCGCAGGGCCCACGCCTAGGCGCCGCGGAGCTGCTCGGCGGCGCGGTCAAGTTTGGCGCGGTCATTGCCGTGCGTGCGGATCAGGTCTTCCGCCTGCTGCACGCTGATGCCGTGCTTGTCGGCGAAATAGCGGACTTCGTAGGGCTCCGAGCCCGAGACGCGGCTGCGGTCGCGCTCGCCTCGCAGTTTGGGATCGTCGGCCATGGGGGCGCTCCTTTCGGTTCCGGGTGGGAATCCGGGAAAGGCCCAGCCGGTTCCCGCGGCCGCTGCGCCACTGCTATCGTTCCGCCGTGACGGAGGACTGCGGTGACCGATCCCGAGAGCTTCGCAGGCACGATCGCCGAGCGGCGGCGCAATCGCGAGCGGTTCACGCTCGAAGCGCCCGAGGGACGCAGCGGCGACCTGGCGTTCGGCTATGCGACCCAGGACGCCCTGCTGCCGCGGCTGGGCGGCGCGGTCGTCGGCTGGAAGATCGGCCTGACCACGCCCCGGATGCAGCAGATGTGCGGGGTGGACGAGCCGATCGTCGGAGCGATCCTGGCCGGACGGATCGCCGCCGCGCCGGCGCGGGTGGCGGTCGCGGACCATGTGCGGTTGGGGATCGAGAGCGAGATCGCGCTGCGCATCGCGCGCCCGTTCGAAGAGGCCGACGTCATGGCGGATCGGGCGCTGGCGCATGTGGACGCGGTCTGCGCCGCTTTCGAGCTGGTCGACGACGCTGGCGCGGACTACGCGCGGCTGGCCGCCGTCACCCTGGTCGCCGACAACGCCTGGAACGCGGGCCTGGTGACGGGGCCGGAGCGTCCCGCGGCGAGGTTCGGATCCCTGGCCGGACGTCGCGGCGTGCTGTTCCGCGACGGGGCGGTGGTGGACGAAGGCTCATCGTCGGACGTCCTGGGCGACCCGGCGAGCGCGCTCGCCTGGCTGGTCGGACACCTGGCGGCGCGGGGAAGGTCGCTGACGCCCGGCCAATGGGTCTCCACCGGCAGCATCGTTCCCACCAAATTCGTCGCGGCCGGCCAGGCCTGGCGCTTCGAAGTGGACGGCTTGCCGCCGGTGGAGCTGACGCTTGCCTAATACCCGGGCCTCAGCGACGAAATCGCGTCGCGAAGGCCGATCTCGCGGGTGTCGGAGATGCTGCGGTTGACCGTCGTGCAGCGCCCGCGCCAGCCGGCGTCGGAGCAGACGGTCCACGGTCCCGAGCGGCGGTCGAGCTGGATCGAGCGCACCCGGTCGTTGAGGCCGATCTCGCCCAGGTTCGCCGTAGGTCCGTCGATCCGCACCGAAGGCCCGCGGAAGTCCGGGCGCGCGTAGAGCGTCGCGCTGAAGCGCTCGCCGCGGCCCCGTTCGTAACGGTCGCGGTCGCGCTCGCCATAGCGGTCCCGCTCGCCATAGCGGTCGCGGTCGTCATAGCGCTCGCGGCCATAGGGCGGGGCGGATGCAACGGGCGGCGGGGCGACGGCGCCGGGACCGGCGCAGGAGAGCGCGCCGCTCGCATCGACGCCGATGTCCCCGGCGCAGCTGGCGATGTTGATCGAGGACGGGCCGCCGCCGCGCGCGCCCCGGCAGGTGGCGCTGAGGAATTGGCCGTTGACCCGGATGTCCGTGCAGTGGCTCTGGTAGCTGCCGCGCGGTGCGCCATAGGCGCCGTTCTGGGCCTGGGGGATCGCCGGGACGGCGAGGGCGAGCGTCAGGGCGCCAAGCGCCAGGGTGGTCCGCATCGGAATCTCCTTCTCTCCAGCGAAGCTCGGGCGTGGGAACGCGCGAGGCCCGCGGTTGGTGCGGACGAAGCTGCGCCTTGGCGTATGAACGGCGCCTGACGGCTATTCCAGGGGCTTCGGGAACGCCGGCAGCGAGGTGAAGTCCTCCATCACATGCTCGCGCATGACGCGGGCGTGGGTGTCGGCGGCGAGCTTCTCGACCACGTCCATGGACGCCAGCGTCTGGGCCTTGTCGAAGTTGAAGCGCGGCACGCGCCGCGCCTGCCGGCTCTCGGCCAGGTGCCACATGTCGCCCGCCAGGATGACGGGGCCGGCCTTGGGCAGGCGCACCAGCAGGACCGTATGTCCCGGCGTGTGGCCTGGCGTCCGGTAGATGGTCACCGAGCCGTCGCCGAAGACGTCGTACGGCGCGTCGCCGTCCACCAGCTTCACCTTGGCGTGCTCCAGGGCCGAGTAGCGGGCGAAGTTGGCCTTGTCGGCCTGGGCGGCCGGCCGGAAGGCGTACTCGCGCTCCCGCGGATCGACGATCCAGGTGGACGAGGCGAAGAGGCCGGCGTTGCCGATGTGGTCGAAGTGGCTGTGCGACACCGACAGATAGGTGATCTTCTCCGGCGTCAGGCCCAGCGCCTTCAGCTGGTCGGTGAGCTTGTGCTTGACCGTCAGCCCGCCCGGCCCCTTGCCGCCCGGCAGGTCGGCGGTGTCCTGCGGCACGCCGGTGTCCCAGATGAGGTCGCCCTTCGGATGGCGGATCAGGTAGCAGGGCACCACAAGCGTGCGCGCCTGGCCCTTGTAGGCCCCGTCGTCGGCGAACATGTCAGCGTTGGCCACGTCGAAGGTCCCGCAATCCATGGCGTAGAGCTTCAGCCCGGCCGGGCTCTTCGCCGCGGCCGGGACCGCGAGGGTGAGGGCGGCGAACGCGACTGCGGCCAGAGCCAGGCGGCGAATGGACATCGGCGATCTCCCCTTAGCGATGCTCGGCCAAGCTTTGCGCGCCGGCGCGGCCCATGTCACGCGCAAGGCCAGCCCCTCCGGTCGGAGGATGACGATCTTATTTTGGACATCGCCTGCGGCTTGGTACGGCGGCCCATGCTCCGCCGCCTCAGCCTCACTCTGGTCTTGCTCGCCTTCGCCGGCGTGGCGCAGGCCGAGGCCTGGAAGCAGGGCTACTCCCGCCAGGCGCAGCAGGTGCTGATGCGGGGCCGCGGGGCGGCTGGCGGGGCGGCGTGGAACTACCTGCGCGGCTGGCACGAGACCGGGCGCGAGGGCGGGGTCCCGTACGAGGCCTGGTACGACCCGATCCGCTACGGCATGCGGGTGGAGCGGCGCGGACCGGCCGGGCTGGACGTGCGCGGCTTCAACGGCCTGGGCGCCTGGCGGATCACGCCGGCCGGCGTCGCCTCGGGCACCGGAGATCCCGGGCCCGTGGGAGAGGCCCGGTCGGAGGCCTTCTTCGCTATGGAGGGCTTCTATTTCTCCGGCCGGTTCGACGCGGCGGGGCGCTACCTGGGGCCGCGGCGGGCGGACGGCAAGAGCTTCGAGGCCGTCGAGGTCAAGCCCTACGCCGCGCCGCCGCGCGAGCTGTGGTTCGACCGCTCGACCGGCCTGCTGTCGCGGATCGTGGCGCGGGTGGGCGGCCGCACCGTGATCACGCAGCTTTCCGACTACCGCAAGGTGGGACCGGTGCGCGTGGCGTTCCGGGCCGTCACCGACGACGGCTTGGGCGGGCGCACCGAGCGCATCGTGGAGAGCGTCAGCTTCACGCCGCCGGACCGGGCGCTGTTCAGCCTGCCGCGCCCTATGCCCTGAGCTCCAGCTCGGGCTGGACGCCGACATGGGCCTCCTCCGGCAGGTGGCAGGTGAAGGTCGCCCCCGCGCCGGGCTCGCTCTCCAGCGCCACCCAGCCGCCGTGCAGCTCGGTCAGCGCCTTGACCAGCGCCAGGCCCAGGCCCGGGCCGCCACGCTCGCGCCCGATGAAGCGGTCGAAGATGTGCGCCTGGACGTGGAACGGGATGCCACGGCCGGTGTCGGTGACCCGCAGCTGGACTTCGCCCAGCGCCTTCTTCGCGCCCAGCGTCACCTTGCCGCCCTGCGGTGTCTGCCCGAAGGCGTTCTCCATCAGGTGGTCGAGGATCTGGCCCAGACGCCGCGCATCGCCGCGGATCAGGCCGACGTCATCGGGCGCCTCCACGGCGATCCTGACACCTGAGGCCTTCGCCTCCTCCGCCCATTTCTCGGCCTGGGCCTGCAGCAGCTCGGCGACGCGGACGTCCTCCAGGTCCAGCGCCATCTCGTCGGCGTCGATCTGGGCCATGTCGAGCACGTCGTCGATGGACCGCGCGAGCTGGGTGGCGGCCGCCTTCACCGCGGCGGCGTGGCTGCGGCCGCGCTCCGACAGCGCTTCGCCGGCCCCCTCCAGCAACTCGGAATAGCCGATGATCGTGGTGAGCGGGGTGCGCAGCTCGTAGGAGACGTTGCCCACGAAGTCGCGCTTCAACCGCTCGGCGTCGGCCAGCGCCTGCTCCTTGGCGGCCAGCGCGCCCTCCAGCTTGCGGGCGTCGGTGACGTCGGTGAAGGCGATCAACGTCGCCCCGTCGGGCAGCGGCCGCGACTGGTAGACGACGATGCGGCTGTCGGAGGTCTTCACCTCGCCGGTGGTGGGCGTACGGGCCACCGGATCGGGATCGGCGACGCGCCCCTTCAGCTCGCGCCAGAAGCCCATGTCGTGCAGCTTGGGCACGCAGAGCTCGACCACGCCCTCGAAGTCGCCGGCCGCCTCCATCTGGATCGGCGTGGTGTTCCAGAAGTTGATGAAGGCCTCGTTGTAGAGCCGTAGGCGCCCGTCCGAGCCGAACACCGCAACCGCGTCGGAAAGCTTGTCCAGCGTCGCCTGCTGCACCTGGATCTGGGCGTTGTACTGCGCCTTCAGCTTCAGCTCGTCGGTGATGTCGGAAAACAGCAGCAGCAGCCCGCCCATCGGGTGCGGCTGGCGGACCACCTTCAGGGTGCGCCCGTCCGGCAGCGACCACATGTCGTCGGGACCGGCGGCCAGGCTCTCGTAGCGGTCCAGCTCGCCCGCCTTCCACTTCGTGTAGTTGGCGCTCTCGGGCAGGCGGCGGCGCTGGCGCAGGCGGTCGAGCACCTCGCCGTGGCTGGGTTGCTCCGCGAGCCAGGCCGGCTCCAGGCCCCAGAGCTCGGCGAAGGCCAGGTTGTGGAACATCAGCTTCTTGGCTTTGTCGAAGACCGCCACGGCTTCCTTGATGTGGTTCAGCGTCTCGTCGTGCGCCTCCACGTTGCGCTTGAGCAGCTCGCGAAGGTCCTCCTGCTCGGACACGTCCTCCGTCCAGACGCCGACGCCGCCGCCTTCGAGCGGCTGGGCGGCGATGTGGAAGGCGCGGCGCTTGCCCGCGGCGGTGACGAACCGGACGCTGTCGCGCCGTTGCCCCAGGTTGGCGGCCTCGCTGGCGAGCGCGTCCGCGCCCCGGTCGAAGGCGACCCCGCGCGCGGCGGCCTCGTCGAGGCTCTTGGCGTCGACAGCCTTCAGCCAGGCGGCGTTGACCCAGACGGGCGAGCCGTCGGCGGCGGCGATCCAGGCCGGCGTCGTCCGCGCGTTCAGGAACGCGGCGAAGCGCGGCGCGGTCGGCAGTCCCGCGTCCTCGCCGGCCGCGGCCGAGAGCCGCACCCAGGCGATGGCCCCGGCCGCGCGGCCTTCCACTGCCACCAGGCCGCCGGCGCCCTGGACCTCGAAGGCGCAGGCCTCGCCCCGTTCGAAGAGCGCGCGCAATGTCCGCGCATGGTCCGGATCGGCGCGCATCAGCGCGTTGATCACGCCCTGCGGGTCGGCTTCCGCCAGGCCCAGCGCTTCCGCCGCCACGGCCAGCGGCTCCTCGCCCGACGCCAGCAGCGCCTGGCCGTCCTCCACCGCAAGCAGGGCGGAATCGAAGGCTTCCGCGGAGGCCTGGGCGGCTTCGGCCCGGGTTTCCAGGCTCGCGAGCTTGTCCGCCAGGACCTGTATCCGCGCCTGGGCCTGCCTCCGCTGGGCCAGCGCCCAGAGCACGGCGCAGATGGCCAGCGACACCGCGCCCGCCGCCGCCGCGAGGATCAGTTGATGGGCGCTCAACCCTGCCGCTCCGCCGAATCAGCCACTCGGCACTCTAGGCGCAGCCGCATCCCGCCGCACGCGCGCGCGTCGACTGGCGGTGGATTCAGGCCCGCAAGATGGCGCATGATCGGCCCCGCATGAACGCGATCGTCTATCCCGTGGCGGCCAACCCGGAGCAGGCGTTGGCCTCGCCGATGGGCCGCGCCGCGCGCGAGCGCGAAGCGCTGGGCGTCGCCTGCCAGCCGGTGGCGTTTGCTTCCGATCCCACGGGCCCGGCCTTCGCCAGCCGCGAGGCGGCGGAGGCGGCCTACCGTGCGCCGCTGGCCGAAGGCTTCGCCCGCGTGGTGGAGCAGATCCTGCCCGGCCAGCACATGCGCCCGGTCGAGCCGGTCAACGCCGAGGGCCGCCGCTGGCCCGCGCCTTCGCGGACCGCCCCACGCACCGCTTGGCGGCTAATGGTCAGCTACTGGCGGGTGGGAACCGCCCAGCGGCCGCTGGAGGCGCCGCAGGCCAGGAAGGCGCGCCGCGCCGGCTTGCCGTTCGCGCCGGAGACGCTGAAGGCCATGGCGACCCAGCCGCTGAAGCCGATCGAGCCGCAGCAGCCGCTGGACATCGGCCTCTTCGAGACACGCCTGCCCGAGGCCCCGCACATCGTGGTCCCGGATGAGTGAGGGCGAGCGGGCGGCGTTCGGCAAGGCGCCGTCGCTGGACGAGTTTGCGGCGCTCGCCGCGGCGGCCTTCCAGGGCCTGCCCGACGGCTTCCGAAAGCTCGCCGGCGACGTGGTCTTCCGCGTCGACGACTTCCCGTCCGAGGAGGTGCTGGACGACCTGGGCATCGAGGACGCCTTCGGGCTGACCGGGCTCTACCAGGGCGTCTCGATCGCCCACCGCGACGCGCCGGGCCCCGCCGCAGGGCCGGCGATGGTCTTCCTCTACCGTCGCCCGATCCTCGATGAATGGGCCGAGCACGGCGAGATCACCCTGGAAGAGCTGGTGACCCACGTCCTGGTCCACGAGATCGGCCACCACTTCGGCCTCTCCGACGACGACATCGATGCGATCGAGGGGCGCGCGGGATAACGGCCGCTCGACCGAGGGAAGCTCCGGCTCTAGCGTGGCCTCGGGTTCGGGAGGGGCGGAATGCGTCGTCTGACGGTAGTCGCAGCGTGGCTCGCAGCGTTGGCGCTGTGCGCCGCGAACAAGCCCGCTATTCCCGAAGGCTCGACCTACGTCGCTCTCGGCAGCTCCTTCGCCGCAGGGCCGGGGATCGCCAACATTGCCACGGACAGCCCGGGCCGCTGCGGCCAGTCCGCGGAGAACTACGCCCGCCAGGTCGCGCGGGCTCTGAAGCTGAAGCTGGTCGACCGCAGCTGCGGTGGGGCGACGACGGCCGATGTTCTGGGGACCGGTCCTCTCGGTCTGCCGCCGCAGGTCGATGGACTGACCGCCGACACGGCGTTGGTCACGGTCACCATCGGCGGGAACGACATTCGCTACATGGCCGATCTTGGAACGGCGGTCTGTCGCAAGTCCCCGGGTTCGTTCCCCGAAGCGGCGAGGGCCCGCGCGTGCGCGACGCCGGCCGACTTCGACCTGGAGGCCGCGTTCGCGGCGACCGAGCGCGGTCTCGCCGCCATCGCCGCGGGAGTGCGCCGCCGCTCGCCCAAGGCGCGGCTGGTGTTTGTGGACTATGTCACCGTGCTGCCGGCCGGTTCGCCCTGCGCGGCGACGCCGATCCAGGCCGCTGACGCCAACGAGCTTCGCCTGCGCGCCGACCGGCTGGCGCGGCTGACCGAGCGCGTGGCGAAGGCGAGCGGCGCGGACTTGGTGAAGGCCTCCGACCTGACCCGCGGCCACGACGCGTGCGCGGCCCCGCCGTGGGTCGAGGGCTTCGTCCCCCGCCGCGAGGGCGTGGCCTGGGGACCCGTGAGCTTTCATCCGCGCCTGGAAGCCATGACGGCGATCGCCATTGCCCTGGAGAAGAAGCTGGGCAAATGAGCGCGCACGCCGATATCGCCGGACGCGCTAGGGTGTGGTCTCCAGCCTGACCGGTCCGATCAGGCCCGCCGGGCGCAGGGGGGCGTCGGCGTTGTAGGTGGGCGCGGTGGTGAAGGCGATCTTCCGCGCGCCCGGCTGGCGGTCGCCGATCAGCCGGTTGACCCAAAGGTCGGCGACCTTGACCTCAAGGCTGTTCTCGCCGGGGCGCAGCGCCTTGGTCACGTCCACTTGGTAGGGTGGGTTCCAGGCCGTCCCGACCGCGACTCCGTTGACGGAGACCTCCGCCACGTCGCCGATCGCCCCGAGGTCCAGCCGGGCCGCCTGGCCGGCCCGCAGCGGCGGCGCAGGGAAGGTCGTGCGGTAGGCGGCGACGCCGGAGAAGTACTTCACGCCTGGATCGGCGCTTTCATTCAATGGACCGAGGCGGTCGAGGCGGATCGTCGCCGGCGCGCCGCGCCCCGGCTGGAAGGCCACGTCCCAGGTGCGGTCGAGGGTCAGGGCCGGATGCCAGGCGCGCGCGCGGACGACGGCGGAGGTGCGCTTCGCCGGCTTACGGAAAACCACGAACACCGCTTCGCTGGGCCGCATCGTGAGGGAGACTCGGGTGGCGCCTCCGGCAATGCGGTAGCTGATCGGCTCGCTTCGGCCGGTCTCGGCGCGCCACAGCTCGGGCGTGCGCCCGGCGACCCGGAAACGGGCCTCCAGCGCCTCGGGCCGGTCCTTGCGGTTGTCGAGGAAGTAGATCTCGCCGTCTGCCAGCTTGCGGTGCAGGAAGAGCACGTCGCGATCGCCTGGCGCATCGTCGAAGCTGACGTCCGGCGCGACGCCCAGCGCACCGAGCGCCCTTTCGGGATCGCTTGCCTCGATGACGCGTCCACGTCCGGTCGACGTCATGGGCCCGCCGCCCCAGAGGCGGCGCACGAGGGCGGCGAAAGCCCGTTGATCATCCGCCTGGCTGGGCGTGCCGACCGGCGCGCGGCCGATGATCGTGGCGCCCGCCTGGGCGAGCGCGGCCAGCCGCTTCAGAACCGGCAAGGTCATCCGCCGGCTGTCGCCGCCGAGGTAGAGCACGCGATAGCGCGCGCCGCCGCTGGAGACGAGGTCACGGCCCTCGACGCGAAGCCGATTCAGGACCCCGTCGGCGTCGATGAAGTCGTAGCCGTAGGCGCGCGGCAGGTCGGTGAGCGCCTTGTCCTGGAAGAGCTGGGTGACCGGCCGCTCTTCGCCGATGAAATAGGCGACGTCGGCCGCGTTGCGGCCCTGCTGCAGCATGAAGCCCGTGCGGGCCATGTAATCGACCCAGGGCCGGGCCATCTCTGCCCAGATCTCGTGCCGGTTGAAGTACTGGCCGAAGATCCACAGCGAGAAGCCGGGCTGCTTGTCGTCCAGCGGTTGGTGAACGGAGGTGTGGATCACGGGCAGGTTGACCCCCAGGGCGAACTCCAGGTCGATGAACGGCTTCAGGTCGTGCGGCGCGAAGGCCCAGGGCGAGTTGGCCGCGGTCATGGACTCCGCGGCGACCAAGTTATGGCCGTAGACGTGGGCGACGGACGCCGCGCCCCTGATGTCGCCAACGTAGGTCTCGCGCGGCCCGGTTTCCGCCCGATAGCTCCAAAGCGCCGCCATCGGCACGTCGGCATGGCTGCGCATGGCGAGGTCATCGCCCAGCAGGGGCCGCCCGTCCTCCAGCGCCTCGCCATAGACCTTCAGGCCATGCGCGTGGGCGACCTTGGCGACCGTCCCGTAGTGTTCCGAGGCCAGCAGGTCGGCCAGCGTGCGGCGCCAGTCGTAGAGGAAGGCGTCGCTCTTGGCGCGCGAGCCCACCAACACTCCGGTGAGCGCCGGAAGCCAAGGGCGTGGATCGTAGCCGCGCAGGCGCTGGAACTGGTCCAGGATGGCCGGCGTCCAGTTGGCGGAGCCCACCTCGATCGAGTCGGTGAGCAGGGCGCGCACGCCATGAGCGCCAATTAGTCCCGGGCCGGCGGCGTCCCCGTAGTTGGCGAGGTAGGTCTCGAGGTAGCGGCCTACGGCGGCGGCGTCGAGCTTGTCGACCTCAAGGCCCGCAGCCTCCTTGGTGGTCGGATGGTTGGTGGTGCCCAGCAATGACCAGCCCAGGCGCAGCACCTTCCAGCGGCCGGGCGGGGGCGCCCACTCCAGCGTCCCGTCGGGCGCCATCCTGCCGGTGAGGTCGACCACGTCGGCCAGCGGCACGCCCGGTTCGTCCGCGAGGCCATCGTCCAGCCGGTAGTAGTCTGCGGCCACTGCGAAGCCCGCCTTCGCCTCGACGCGGTTGACCAGTGGATCGGCGGACAGGCGCAGCTCGCGTATGGTGAGCGTTTTCGCGGGCGGACCGCCGCGCAGCGGCGCCTCGGCGCCCGGCGCGGTCCCCTGCGGGCCGGCGGGGCCGGCGGGCAGCGGCGTGAACAACAGCCGGAAGCGCGCGGCCGTGACCGGCGCGAAGCTCACCGTTGTCTGAGGCCCCAGGAGGTCGGCGTCCGCCACCTGGCGCCAACGCCCCTGTCCGTCATCAGCTTCCAGCCGCGGCGTCACGCCGGGGCCGGCGGCGCGAACCCCGACCAGCGGCGTCATCGCCAGCACCAGCGAACGCACGGTCACGGCCGCCGGATAGTCGATGGCGATTTGCGCCGGCGCGTCGGCCGAGCCGCGCGCAATCTCGATGCTGCGGCCGAGCCGGCCGTCGTTGAGCACGGCGGCGTCGAGAGCCACGCCACCGGCGGTCATGCGCGGGATGGGCAGGGGCGCCGAGTGCTCCGACAGTCGGTAGGCCACCACCGCCGCGTAGCCATAGGCCTGTGGCGGGTTGGGATCGGGCGCAGCCAGAGGGCTGCCCGGCTGTTCCGGCAGGTCGCCAAACGGGCCCGTGACATGGGTCGGCTCGGGCAGGCGGCCGTTCACCGGCCGGCCGCCATCCACCACCTGCTCGCTCCAGACGAGCTTCTTCATAGCGTCGTTCGGCTTGACCCAGGGCCCGCCGGTCTCGCTCCAGCCGGGCGAGGCCGCGATGGCGAGTTCGAGGCCCTTCGCCTCGGCCAGGCCCGCCGCGTAGCGGAAGGCGAGCTTCCACTCCGGCGACATGTAGACGAGGCGCTTGTCCACCACCTGCGGCGTAAGCAGGTCCACGTCGAAGGTCTGCACGCCGCCGATCCCCACCCGGCTCATCCAGGCGAGGTCCTTGGCTATGCCGTCCTCGGTGACGTTGCCGTTCATCCAGTGCCACCAGACCCTGGGGCGCGCGGCGTTTGGCGGATTGGCGAATCCGGCGGCCAGCGGGTCCGTGGGCCGGGTCCCGCGGGCCTGCGACCCGGGTGCCGGCCCGAACAGAGCCGCCGCCAGCACAGCTGCGGCGGCCATGCCGCCCTGTTGGACGCGCCTGAACTTCATAACCGCACCGCCCTTTCGCCGCTCAAGGCGGGCTCATTCCACACGAGCCGGCCGCGTCGCGATAGGGGGAGGCATTCCCGGCAGGGTTAAGAAAGTGACACGTCCGTCACTTTCGTTGACTAAGCAGCGTTCAGATGAGATGTTCCCCGCACGGGCGCGCTCCCCCGAGCGCCCGCCACCCGCGAGCGAGGACGAGCATGGCCGCCGACGGCAACATCACCAAGGACCTGATCTACGACGCTGTGGCGCCGGACGACTTCGAGTCCATGCTGGAGCTGGACCGCTACAACGCCCGCTCGACCGCCTTCGACAAGATCATCTCGGCGACCCACGACCACTTCTGGGATCCGCTGGACAAGAAGTACATCGACTTCGACGAGCCGTTCGACATGGAAAACACCATGATCCTGCCCGAGGACATGGTGATCTCGCTGCAGACCGACTACGTCTCCAACGCCTTGAAGACCCAGAAGGACCGGGTGCGGTTCGTGAACCAGTTCACGCTGCGCACCTTCTCCTCGATCCTGCACGGCGAGCAGGGGGCGCTGAACCTGTCGGCCTCGCTCTGCCACGTGCTGAAGGACCAGGGCGCGCAGGAATACGCCGCCAA
>JBJMQX010000035.1:0-8847 GCA_045802455.1 Phenylobacterium sp.
ACCGAACAGCTCGTCGATCTCGGCCCGCGTGACCGGGGTGTCCTCGATGACGTCGTGCAGCAGGGCGGTGACGATGGTGGCGGTGTCCAGCCGGTAGTCGGTGAGGATGCCCGCCACCTCGATCGGGTGGGCGAAATAGGGGTCGCCGGAGGCCCGCTTCTGGGCCCCGTGCATGCGCATGGCGTAGACGTAGGCGCGGTTGAGCAGCGCCTCGTCGGCGGTCGGGTCGTAGGAGCTGACCTTGTCGATCAGCTCGAACTGCCGAAGCATCTTGGGACGCGCCGGCGCGGGCTTCCTGGGCGCGGGCGCGCTGATACGCTCGGCGCCGGTCTTCGGGGCGCCTTCGGTCGGGGCGTCTTCGGTCAGGGCGGCGGGAGGGGTCGCCGCCTGGGTGGTCAGAGGGTCTGCGCCTTCCGGGCTCAGTACCGCTCCTCCTGGCCGCCGTCGCGGTCGCTCTGCAGGGCGCGGACCAGCTCCAGCTCGCTCATCTGCATGTGCGTGGGATCGGCCAGCAGGGCGAGGGTTTCGGCCTCTTCCTCGGCTTCCGACCGCTCGTCCACCCGCTGCAGCGAGGCGATCACGCTTTCGCGCAGCTCCTCGCCGTCGACGACGTCGTCGGCGATCTCGCGCAGGGCCACGACGGGGTTCTTGTCGTTGTCGCGATCGACGAGGATCTGCGAGCCGGCCGAAATGGCGCGCGCCCGGTGCGCGGCGAGCAGCACGAGGTTGAAGCGGTTGGGGACCTTTTCAATGCAGTCTTCAACGGTGACGCGAGCCATGGAATCCTCGGGCGGGGGAGAGAACCTGCGAAAATAGAGGTTCGGGCCTCATTGTGCAACGCCGCAAAGGTCGCGGCAGTGTCTCAGCTTGAAATCAGGGGCCGCGCGGGACGGCCCTACAGATGAACTTGCCATCACTCATTCCGCAGACGGACATGGCGCCCGTTAGGTGATCTACGCGGAGAATTCCGCCGCTCTCGTACCGCCCGTCGTAGCGGCCATGCAGCAGGATCGCGGTCGCCAAGAGCGCAACGGCACCCGGTAACGCTAAGGCTTTCAGATATTCCATGGCGCGCCCCCTGCGGGGAAGCTTAGCCGTTGACGCGCTTCTTGTAAGGCCCGCGCTTCCCGGCGCCGATCACGTCAGCGGGGCGCTTCTCTCCGCGAGGGCCTTTAGGCATGGGGCTTCCGAAGAGCGAGGGCCAACAGGAGCCCTACGCAAACCGACGACATGATGCAGGCGAATGCCGCAAAGGCGGCAAACCCGACTAAGCCTCGCGAGGCAAAGCCAATCGCGCTCCGTGCGCTGACAACGGTGCTAAGCGCGAAAATCCAGAGATAGGCTGTCGGCAGCTTCATGGGACGATGATGCCACGCGCCCCGGCGACACGCCATGCTTGTCAACGGGCTCGGATTTCAAACTGAGACACTACCAAGGCCGCAGGCCCGTGGGAGCACCGCGAGTTAACCTCGATTCACCACGACAGGTTGCGAAGCCTAAACGGATCGGGGCGTACGGTGACGCTTTAGAAACCCGAGTTCTCCCGAGCGTTCCCATGTCAGTCATGCCAGCCGCAAGGACCCAGGTGCGTCTGCCCTGGGAGCCGGAATCCGCCAAGCGCGCGGAGCTGGCGATGACTGCGTTGCGGCAACTGCTGCTGCAGCGGGTGGTGCGGAGCGGATCGCAGACGCTGCTGGTGGCCGCCGGCGCGCTGGTGGGCTTCGCGGCGCAGAACGCGGCGCTGGAACAGGGCGAACTACTGACCCAGCGGCGCGACCTCGTGGCGCCCGAGAGCCTGATGCTGCGGCAAGCCGCGGACGGCAAGCGCTACCTGCTGGGCCGCTGGATCAACGCGCCCCTGCTGCTGGGCTACGGCCACGCCTTCCCGCTGCAGCGGGTGGTGGTGCAGGCGGCCGCGGCGGCCGGCGTGACGCGCGACAAGTTCCCCGACTTCTGGGAGCTGGAGCGCACCATCGCCAAGGCCGCCGCCGAGGCGGACTTCGGAGGGCTGGCGGCGGGTCCCGGCCGCGAGCCGGTGGCCAAGCCGCAGGACGTGCTGAAGGCGATCTGGCCGGCGGTGCGCCGGCTGCTGATCGCGCCGATGCCGATGGAACACGAGGACGAGCCGCCGCTGAACGAGGCGCACTGGCCGATGCTGCTGGCGATCGTCGCCGGCCGGCTGCAGGCGCAGGCCTCGACGGCCATGGACCCGGCCGTCGCCGCGGCGATGGTGATGGAGGCGGCGATCATCGCCTCCAAGCTGCACCCGGACCTGGTGGAGCCCGGCCGCTGGAAGGTGGGCCCCGGCCCGCGCGGTCTGCAGATCATCCGCGACGACCGGCAGCGGAAGATCGCCTAACCACCTCCCCCGCTGTCATCCCGGAGGACGCGTCAGCGGCCATCCGGGACCCATACGCGCGAAGGGCGGCCCTTGGAACGTTGCGGCGCCGCTGCAATTCAGCTCGGGACGCCTGAGTTTATGGGCCCCGGATAAGCGCTGCGCGCTTTCCGGGATGACAGCGGGAGTTACGTGACCGGCCGAGCATCGGTCCCAACAGTCGCGCTCGCGGCCAGGTCGGCGGCGGTGCGCTCCAGCACGGGATGGCGCCAGCCCGGCGCGATCTCGGCCAGCGGGCCCATCACGAAGAGCCGCTCGTGCGCCCGCGGGTGGGGCAGCGTCAGGCCCATTCTCGCCTTGTTGGGGAGGGCATCGATCACCTGGCGGCCATGGGCGATGAGGTCGAGATCGAGCGTGCGGGGGCTGTTTTTTGCGGCACGGTCGCGGCCGAACGCCTGTTCCATGGCAAAAAGCGCCTCCAGAACGGCCTCAGGCGGCCGGTTCGCCTCGACAATGGCGATTCCGTTGCGATACTCAGGACCGGCCGGGTCGGGCCAGGCGGCGGAACGCCACCAGCGCGACCGGGCGATTATGGGCAATCCCGCCCCGGGGAACCGCGCCAGGGCCGCCTCCAGCAGCGCTTCGCAACTGGCGAAGCCGCCCGCCAGGTTCGAGCCCAGGGCGACGACGACGGCGTCGTCGAGATGGCAGTCCCCCGGTGTCAGGAAACGCCCCCAAGGCATTTGATCGGCTGGGGTTTTTGACGCGATGACATTCTATCCCACGGACCGGCTGGCGCTGTTCATCGACGGGGCCAATCTCTATTCGGCCGCCAAGGGCCTGGGCTTCGACATCGACTACCGCAAGCTGCTGGACGAGTTCCGCAAGCGCGGCGTGCTGGTCCGCGCCTACTACTACACCGCCCTCGTCGAGCAGGAGGAGTATTCGCCGATCCGGCCGCTGGTCGACTGGCTCGACTACAACGGCTACCGGCTGGTGACCAAGGCGGCGCGCGAATACACCGACAGCCAGGGGCGCAAGCGGTTCCGCGGCGACATGGACGTCGAGATCGCGGTCGACATGATGGAGATGGCGGCCGGCGGCGCCGACCACCTGGTGCTGTTCTCCGGCGACGGGGACTTCCGGGCGCTGGTCGAGGCGGTGCAGCGCAAGGGCAGCCGCGTCACCGTGGTCTCGACGGTGAAGTCGCAGCCGCCGATGGCCTCGGACGATCTGCGCCGGCAGGCGGACAACTTCGTGGACCTGGCCGACCTGTCGGAGATCATCGGCCGGCCCTCGCGGCTGCCCCGCTTCATCCAGGAAAGCCGCGCCGAGCAGCGCGAGCGCTACCGTGAGCCGGGGCGCGAGCCTGAACGCGAGGACGAGACGGAAGCCGATGCCGACGCCTGAGGCGGCGTCGCTCTCCGGCCCCGAACCGCCCCGCGATTGCCCAATCTGCCCCCGCCTGGCAGCCTACCGCGCCGCCAACGCCGCCGCCCACCCGGAGTGGTTCAACGGGCCCGCAAGGTCGTTCGGCGACGAGAACGCGCGCCTGCTGGTGGCGGGGCTCGCGCCGGGCCGGCAGGGCGCGAACCGCACGGGCCGGCCGTTCACCGGCGACCATGCCGGATGGCTGCTCTATGCGACGCTGAAGAAGGCCGGGTTCGCCACCGGGACCTACGACCCAGACGGGAAGGACGACCTGGCGCTGGTGGACTGCATGATCTCCAACGCGGTGCGCTGCGCGCCGCCGGGCAACAAGCCCGAGACGTCAGAGGAGGCCAACTGCCGCCCGTTCCTGGCCGCCCGGATCGCCGCCCTGCCCCGCCTGAAGGTGATCGTGACGCTGGGCGACGTCTCGCGGCGCAACGTGCTGAGGGCGCTGGGGCTGAGGGGCTCGGCGGGCCTGCCGGGCCACGGGACGGAGTTCCAGGCCGGCCCCTACGTGGTGCTGAACAGCTACCACTGCTCGCGGCTCAACACGAACACCGGCCGGCTGACGCCCGAGATGTTCGAGGCGGTGTTCGAACGGGCCCGGACGCTGCTCGGTAATTAGGACAGGGGACGCATGATCAGCGCCTCGACGACGCCGTCGTTGCCCAGCGCCATCCGGAACTCGAGCTTTCCGCCGGCGAAGCTCGCTTCGTAGATGTCGGCGCCGCCTGGGCCGACTCCGCGGAAATTCAGCGCCTGCAGGGCGCCGAGCTGAGCGAACCGCGCCTGGATGCCGGAGATCTGCACGCGCGTCGCCTGGGCCAGGCCGTCGCTCATCCGGGCGTAGTCCGGCTTTCCCGCCTCGAACTCGCCGATCAGCCGGCGCATCGCGGCTTCGCTGCCCGGCAGCGCGGTCTGGTCGGCGAAGCGTTTGGCGATCAGGTCCTGCTGGCGCTTGGCTTGGCCCGCATCGATCCGCGTGAACCTCGCGACCTGGCCGCGCTGATGGAGGATGCCGCCGGTGACCTGTCCCTGCTCACCGACCTGGAAGTCCAGCAGCGCGCCGGTCCTGGCGAAGAAGCCGTGCTCGCCGGTCGCGTAGAGCAGGATCGGGGGCTGGCGGCTCATGCGGATCCGCAGGCGATCGCCGTCGCGCTCGACCTGCATGACGCTGGCGGGGTTGAGCTGGTAGGCGCCGGCGAACCGGTCCAGAGCGGTCGCCGGCAAGGCGACGGCCTTCGGATAGGGCTGGGCGCCCAGGCAAAGGCCGGCCAGGTCGGCGGCGAGCTTGTCGGGCGCAGCCGCCTGGAAGTTGGACAGCGCCACCACGGTGACGCGGTCCTTCGGATAGCGCTGGAAGGAGGTCACGAAGCCGTTGATGCCGCCGTTGTGCCAGATCCGGTCGTGGTCCCACTGGCGGTCGATCACGACCCCGAAGCCGTAGCTGTGGCCATAGTTGGTGAACATCGCCGCCTTCGACGCGGCGCTGAGCACCTTGTCGCCATAGAGCGCCTGGTCCCAGAGCAGCATGTCGTCGACGGTGGAATAGAGGGCGCCGGCCGCGAACGGCGTGCTCATGTCGGTGAAGCCGGCGTTCTCCCAGCCCTCGGGCCCGAACCCGTAGCCCGCCGCGCGCCTGGGGATGATCTTCTCGCTGGAGTCATAGCCGGTGTTGCGCATGCCCAGCGGGCCGAAGATGTGGGCCTGCAGGTAGTCGGCGTACTTCTGTCCGGAGAGCTTCTCGACGATGTAGCCCAGCAGCACGTAGCCGGTGTTGTCGTAGGCGTACCGGGAGCCCGGTTCGAAATCGAGCGGCTTGTCGCGAACCAGCTTGATCAGGTCGGCAGGCGTCTGGCTCAGCCGGGAGTCGTGGTTGGCGAAGCTCGCCAGGCCCGTGTAGGTCGGGATGCCCGAGGTGTGGGTCAGGAGGTGCTTGATGGTGACCTTGGACCAGCTCGCCGGCGCTTCGGGATAGTATTTGGAGAGCGGATCGTCGGTGGAGAGCTTGCCCTGCTCGGCAAGCTGCAGGATGGCCGTGGCGGTGAACTGCTTGGTGATCGAGCCCAGGCGGAACTTGGTGTCGGCGGTGTTGGCGACATTCCATTCGCGGTTGGCGAGGCCCAGGGCCTCGCGCAGCACGGGCTTGCCGTCCACCGCCACCAGGACCGCGCCGCTGAAGGCCTGTCCCTGGTCGAAGGCCTGCAGGGCCTCCCGCGCCTGGCGCCGGAAGTCCGGCGCCGGGCACGCGCCGCCCGCCGCGAAAGCAGGCGCCGCCGCCAAGAGGCTCAAGGCAATGATGCTGGTGAAAAGCTTGCGCATGTCCCCTCCCCGGAGTGCCCGGACAGCTTAGGCCAGGCCTGAGCGACCGCAAGCCGCAGGGGGCTGAAAATGTTCATGGACTCGGCCTAGCATGGGAACCGAGGCCCAAGCTGGGCCGTATATCCTGAGGGACGCGGGCAGCGTCGGCTGGGGGAGCGAACAGGTGCCGGACAAGCCGGTCACGGCGGTGCGGGAGCGCCTCCTGAAGGGGGCCGGCGGCGCCGACTTCCGAGCGGTCTTCGACGCCGCGCCGCGGCCCCTGCTGCTGATGGCGGCCGATCCGCCCAGGTTCACCATGCTGGCGGTCAATCCGGCGCATGCGCGGGCCTTCGGCACGACCCCTTCGGCGCTGGAAGGCTGGGGCGTGCTGGAGGTGTTCCCGGCCGACCTGACCGGCGAGGCGGCCGGGTTCGCCGCCGCCATCCGCAGGTCGCTGGAGGCCGTCCTCGCCACCCGCGCGCCCGACCAGATGGGTGTGCGCCCGATCCCGGCGCCGGCCGGCGGCGCGGGCGAGCGCTATGTGACCGCGACCAACTGCCCGATCCTGAACGCGGCAGGCGAGGTGACGCACATCGTCAGCGCGGTGCAGGACGTAACCGGCGAGGTCCTGGAGAAGCGCAACGAGGAGATCCGCAGCCTCCTGATGAGCGAGGTCGACCACCGGGCGCGCAACGCCCTGACCGTCGTCCAGTCGCTGGTCCAGCTGACCCAGGCGCCGGACCTGGAGACCTTCAAATCGGTCGTGCTGGGCCGGGTCGAGGCGCTGGCCCGCGCGCAGACCTCGCTCGCGCGGCGCAAGTGGGAAGGCGGCAACCTGCGCGACGTGGTCGACCAGGAGCTGGCGGCGATGACCGACGCGCGCCGCTACGAGCTCACCGGCCCCGACGTGCTGCTTCCGCCGGAACAGGTGCAGGCGATGAGCATGGCGGTGCACGAACTGGCGACCAACGCGGCGAAGTACGGGGCGCTGGCGCGCAGGGGCGGCCGACTCTCGGTGTCATGGTCGCGCAAGGGCGACCGGCTGAGGCTGGTGTGGCGCGAAACCGGCGCCAAGGACGTGAAGGCCCCGGAGCGTGAGGGCTTCGGCTCGCGGCTGCTGGAGCGGCTGACCCGCCAGCTCGGCGGCGCGATCAGCCGCCGCTGGGAGCCGGACGGCCTGTGCGTGGAACTGACGGCGGCGCTCTAGCTCAGCGAAGCGCCAGCCCCTCAAGCCGCCCCTCGGCGCGCCAGTAGGCGAGCTTCTCGAAGAACTTCAGCGGGCCGGCGCCGTACATGTCGGAGAAGAAGCCGTTGCGGTTCCCCCGCGCGCCCTCCGAGTTGTAGTAGCCGGGCGTGCATTCCATGTAGAAGCGCTGGCCGATGCGGGCGAGGCTTCTCACTTCCTCGACATAGGCGGCCTCGGCCTCGGCGGTGGGCTCCAGGACCTCGGCGCCGCGATCGCGGACCTGGCTCACCATGTAGGTGACGTGGTCGGCCTGTTCGTTCAAGGCCTGCGGCACGCTGATGGTGATCGCGGTCTGGGTGAAGCCCAGGAAGAAGCAGTTCGGAAAGCCGTGGGTGGTGAGCCCGTGCAGGGTCCTGAGGCCCTCGCCCCAGTGCTCCGACAGCGTGACGCCGCCGCGGCCTATGATGTCGTAGCCGGCGCGACGCGTGTAGCTGGTGCCGACCTCGAAGCCGGTGGCGAAGATCAGGCAGTCGAGCTCGTACTCCTGCCCGTTGGCGACGACGCCGCGCTCGGTCAGCCGCTCGACGCCCTTGCCGTGGGTGTCGACGAGATGGACGTTCGGGCGATTGTAGGTCTGCAGGTACTCGTCGTGGAAACACGGCCGCTTGCAGAACTGGCGATACCAGGGCTTCAGCGCCGCGGCGGTCACGGGATCCTTGACGATGGCGTCCACGCGGGCGCGGACCGTGTTCATCTTGCGGTAGTCGGCGAGCGCCATCAGCTCGCCGCGCTCGCTGCTGGTGAGCCGGCGGCCCAGCGTCTGCGACGCCTGCTTGGCCGCGGCGCCGGTGAGGTTGCGGAAGATGTCGGTCCAGCCGTCGTGGACCAGGTCCTCGTCGGCGTCGCCGCCGGAGACCAGGACGTTGAAGTTGTCGCGCCGCCGCTTCTGCCAGCCGGGCTCGAGCGAAGCGGCCCATTCCGGGTCCGTGGGGGCGTTGTTGCGGACGTCGACCGACGATGGCGTGCGCTGGAAGACGTAGAGTTCCTTCGCCCATTCGCCCAGGTGCGGCACGCACTGGATGGCCGTCGCGCCGGTGCCGATGATGCCGACCCGCTTGTCGGCCAGGCCGGTCAGCCCGCCGGAGGAGTCGCCGCCGGTGTAGCGGTAGTCCCAGCGGCTGGTGTGGAAGGTGTAGCCCTTGAAGTCGTTGATGCCGGGGATGCCGGGCAGCTTGGGCCGGCTCAGCGGCCCGTTGGCCATGGCCACGTACTGCGCCTTGAAGCGGTCGCCGCGGGTGGTGGAGACGATCCAGCGCTGGATGGCCTCGTCCCAGCGCAGCTCGGTCACGCCGGTCTGTAAGAGGGCGTCGTCGTAAAGCCGGTAGGTGCGCGCGATGTTGCGGCTGTGCTCGAGGATCTCCGGGGCGAACGAGTACTTGTGCTTGGGCATGTAGCCGAGCTCTTCGAGCAGCGGCAGGTAGACGTAGCTCTCCACGTCGCACATCGCGCCGGGATAGCGGTTCCAGTACCAGGTGCCGCCGAAGTCGCCGGCGTTCTCGACCATGCGGATCGACTGGAAGCCGGCCTCGCG
>JBJMQX010000036.1:0-64209 GCA_045802455.1 Phenylobacterium sp.
AGGCCCCCGGCTACGGCTGGCCGCTCGGCGAGCGGGTCTGGGTCAACCCCAGCCCGAACGCGCCGAACCTCTGGATGGCGCGCGCCTACGCCGGCACGGTGATGCTGGAGGGCGCCACGCTGTCGGAAGGCCGCGGCACGACGCGTCCGCTGGAGCTGTTCGGCGCCCCCGACCTCGACGCCCGGCGCCTGATCGCCGAGATGCAGGCCCTGGCGCCCGCCTGGCTGGAGGGCTGCGCCCTGCGCGACATCTGGTTCGAGCCGACCTTCCACAAGCATGTCGGCAAGCTCTGCAATGGCGTGCAGATCCACACCGAGGGTTCCCTCTACAGCCTCGACGCGTTCCGGCCCTGGCGGCTCCAGGCGCTCGCCTTCAAGGCCATCCGCCGCCTCTATCCCGACTACGATCTATGGCGCGACTTCCCCTACGAATACGAGGTCGGCAAGCTCGCCATCGACGTGATCAACGGCTCGCCGCTGCTGCGCGAATGGGTGGACGATCCGGCCGCGGCCCCTGGCGACCTGGAGGCTCTCACCGCCCCCGACGAAGCCGCCTGGCGCGAGGCGAGGCGCGAGGTCCTGCTCTACTAGCGATCATCGAGCGGCCCTATCGAATTTAATCAGTCGATCGATTGGACCCGCGCAGACCGGGTCCCTACCTGTCTCTTCGAAGCGCACAAAGGCGCATGCAAATTCAACGGGCAGGATCGATCATCATGCAAGGCCGCAGGGTTCCAGAAGTCACCTTCAAGACGCGCGTCCGCGACGAGTCCATCGGAGGCGAAAATCCCTACCGCTGGCAGGACGTCACCAGTTCCGAAGTGTTCAACGACCGCCGGGTCGTCGTCTTCTCCCTGCCAGGCGCCTTCACGCCGACCTGCTCCAACGAACAGTGCCCGGCGTTCGAGCGCCTGTACGACGAGTTCAAGGCCGCCGGCGTTGACGACGTGGTCTGCATCACCGTCAACGACGCCTTCGTGGTCCACCAGTGGGCGCGTCACCTCGGCGTCAAGCGCGTCCGGTTCCTGCCCGACGGATCGGGCAAGTTCACCCGGCTGATGGGCATGCTGGTGAACAAGGAGCACCTCGGCTTCGGCTACCGAAGCTGGCGCTATGTCATGGTGGTGAACGACGGCGTCATCGAGAAGTGGTTCGAGGAACCCGGCATCAACGACGAGGGCGCGGACGAGGACCCCTACACCGTGACCAACCCGGACGTCGTGCTGGACTACCTCCAGCAGCAGCGGATCGCCGCCTGACGCCGGGCATTCGGATGGGAGCCCCGGGGGTTTCCGGGGCTCTCGCTACCCCTTCCGGGCCGCCGTCCACATCACCAGGATGCCGATCGCCGCGCAAAGCCCGAGCACGCCGAAGGGATGCGCGACGACGGCGTCGCTGAGCGAGCCGAAAGCGGATCTCAAGGCAGCCATGCTTTCCCCCAAAGGGCTGTCAAACCTGCACCTTAGTCGCACGCGATGGCGCCCAAGCTGTGGCGAAGCGAAGCGTCCTAGCTTGCGCCGTGCCTCGCTCTGAATGCGGCCTGCACCGAGGGCGTCACCAGCCAGGCGATGTCCTCGCCCATCGCGTCCAGCTCCTTCGCCGTGCTCGACGATACGTGCAGGAACGGCGCGTCGCAGATGAAGTGCACCATCGGGATCGAGGGATCGATGCGTCCGGCGACGCCGTGCAGGCTGAACTCCTCGTTGAAGTTGCTGGCCTCGCGAAGCCCTCTGACGATGTGGGTCGCGCCGATGGCCCGCGCATACCTGATCAGGCTCTGGTTCGTGTATTCGCCGAACTCGAGGGCCCCTTCGAACACCGGTTCGGCGCCGTCTGGGGTCGCGTCGGCTTCCGGCCAAAGCTCGATCACCGAGCGCCGGATCAGGCGAAGGCTCTCGTCGACGCCGAAGGCGCGCTGCTTCTTGACGTTGGTCCCGATCGCGACGTGCACCGCATCGAAGCTCATCAGCGCCTTGCCGATGATGTCCAGGTGCCCGCGCGTTATGGGATCGAACGACCCGGCGTAGAGAGCCTTGGTCCGTTCAGCCTTGCGCATAGAAGCCCTCCCGGCGGCGGCTTAGCCAAGCTTTCGGTCAGCCCGTGGCCGGACGCAAGATCGGCGCTCAGGCTAGAGCCTGTGCCGAAGCCGCCACTCGTCGCGGGTGAGCTCCCAGTAGAGCGAGCGCCGCGTCGTCCCATCGGGCCGCACGCTCTCCACCTCGCCCATGCGTCTGAAGCCCGCGCCGTCGATGGCCTTGGCCGAGCGGACGTTGTCGACCGCCGCCGTCAGCCCGATCAGCCGCAGGTGCAGCGCCTCGAACATCCAGGCGATGCCGGAGGACACCCCGGACCGGCCGGCCCCGGAATTCTGCAGGTCCCGCCGCTTGGCGCCGGCCATCTCCCCGGACGCCCGCTCCGGCCAGATCGTGAAGCGCGTATAGCCCGCCACCTCGCCGGCCCCGTCCAGGCTCATCGCCAGGATGCAGCGGCCCTCCTGCTGCAGCGCCGCGCTCTCCTCCACCCAACGGGCGATGCTGGCCGGCGTGAAGGGGCGGGGAAGGTCGTAGATCGGGTCGGAAACGCGGGGGTCGGAGAGCAGCTTCAGCAAGGACTCGACGTGCTCAGCGCCCGCCACCAGCTGGCCGGGCGCGGCGCGCACGGCGGCGACGATCGCGGCCTCCTCGTCCGGCGTGGCGGTCAGCACGGTGATCGGCGGGGCGCTCATCCTTCGGCGAGCCTCTCCAGCGCCTCCCCGTAGACCCGGCGCACCGTCCAGCCCTCTTTCCGCATCGCGCCCAGGCTGTCGTAGAACTCGATGGCCGGGGTGTTCCAGTCCAGCACCGACCACTCCAGCCGCCCGAGCTCCGCCTCGACGCAGCGCTGCGCCAGCCGGGCCAGCAGCGCCTTGCCGGCGCCGACGCCCCGCGCGCCGGGCTCCACGAACAGGTCCTCGAGGTAGATCCCCGCCCGGCCGCGGAACGTCGAATAGCTGTAGAACCACAGCGCGAACCCGACGGGCACGCCGTCCGCCTCGGCGATGTCGCAGAACGCCCTGGGGTTCTCGCCGAACAGGTCACGGCGGATGTCGGCCTCGCCGCACTCCACCTCGTGCGCCAGCCGCTCGTACTCCGCCAGCTCGCGGATGAACTTCAGGATCAGCGGCGTGTCGGCCGGCGAGGCGACCCGGACCTGCACACGATTGGGGACGCTGTCGGGCGCGCTCATGCCGGCGAAAGCGATCCGGCGCCCAGGCTGACGCCCGGCGGCGGCGGCATGGCCTCGGGGACGAAGAAGTCGGGCATCAGCGGCTGGCTGGGATCGACCCGGTACTTCTCGAAATCCCGCTCGCCCTCGGCGTAGAGGAAGCTGTCGTCGATCAGGAAATTGCCGCTGAACTCCCGCGCCGGTTTCTGGAAGATCGCGTGCGCCGCGTCGGCCATGATCTCCACCGTGCGGCAGCGGCGCATGCCCTCGTCGCCGGCCAGCGCATTCCGGATCGCCGCCGTGGCGATGCCGGTCCGCGGCCAGAGCGCGTTGAACGCGATCCCGTCGTCCTTGAACTCCGCGGCCATCCCCAGCACGCACATGCTCATGCCGAACTTGGCCATGGTGTAGGCCACGTGCGGCCCGAACCAGCGCGGACTCATGTCCAGCGGCGGCGACAGCATCAGCACGTGCGGGTTGGCGCTGCGCTTCAGGTGCGGGATGCAGGCCTTGGACGTGAGGTACGTCCCGCGCGCATTGATCTGGTGCATCAGGTCGTAGCGCTTCATGTCGGTGGCCAGCGTGCCGGTAAGCTGGATGGCGCTGGCGTTGTTGACGCAGATGTCGATGCCGCCGAAGCGGGCGACCGCCTGCTCCACCGCCGCCGTCACCGAGCCCTCGTCGCGCACGTCGACCACCAGCGGCAGGGCCGCTCCGCCCGCCTTCTCCATGTCCACGGCGGCCGTGAAGATGGTGCCGGGCAGCTTCGGGTGCGGCTCGGCGGTCTTGGCGGCGATGATGATGTTGGCGCCGTCCTGGGCGGCGCGCAGTGCGATGGCGTGGCCGATGCCGCGGCTGGCGCCGGTGACGAACAGGGTCTTGCCCTTCAGCGACATCACGCCGGCTCCTTCTGCTCGAGCTTGGAGAAGTCGGGCGCCCGCTTCTCGGCGAAGGCCGCGAACGCCTCCTTGGCCTCGGGCGACTTCAGCTGGGTGGTGAAGTGGCCGCCCTCCTCCTGGATGCGGTCGAGGTAGCGCTGCGCGTCCCGCATCAGCGCCTTGGTGATCGTGACCGACGACGGCGGCCGCGCCGCCACGGCCTCGGCCGCAGCCCGCGCGCGGACCTGCACCTCGCCCGCCGGCAGGGCCAGGTTGGCGATCCCCCAGGCCGCGGCGGTCCTGCCGTCCACCGCCTCGCCCAGCACGAACATCGAGAACGCCCGCGCATGGCCGATCCGGGCCGGCAGCAGGATCGACGACGCCGCCTCGGGCACGAGCGCCAGGTTCACGAACGGCGTGGTGAGCAGCGCGTCCTCGGCGATGAACACCAGGTCGCAGTGCAGCAGCATGGTCACGCCGACGCCGACCGCGCGGCCTTGCACCGCCGCCACGATCGGCACGCGCGCCCGGGCGAGCGCGGTGATCAGCGCCGAGCCGCCCCGCCGCTCGCCGCGCTCCGGCCCCTCGCCGCGGTTGGCGGCGGCGAAGTCGGAGAGGTCGTTGCCGGCGGTGAACATGTCGCCATTCGCCTGGATCAGCACGCAGCGCACGGAGGGGTCGTCGTTCGCCGCGTCGATCGCGTCGCCCACGGCGGCGTACATCTCGCGGGTCAGGGCGTTCTTCTTCTCCGGCCGGTTCAGCGTCAGCGTCAGCACGCCCGCGGCCTTCTCGATCAGCACGTGTTCGGTCATGGCCGGCCCTCCTGTCCAGTGATGCTTGCTCGCGCCACGCCTTACGCCGCGGCCCGGTACCAGTCGACGCCGTTCTCGTCGCGCTCGCGCACCGCCTGGCCTCGCGCGATCAGGCAGTTCAGGTGCGCCAGGCTCTCGCCGGTGGCCATGCCCAGCAGGCCGCCGTCGATGCGGCGGCGGAACAGCACGTGGAAGACGTCCACCGCCCGCTTGGGTTCGGCGATCAGCGCGTGCAGCCGCGCCAGCCCCCGCTCGTGGCCGCCGATCAGGTGGTCGATGCGCGCGTGCAGCCCATGGAACGGGTCGTTGTGCGCCGGCAGCACCAGCACGTCGTCGGGGATCCGCGTCTTGATCCGCGCCAGCGAGGTCAGCCAGTCCGAGAGCGGATCGCCCTCCGGCTCGGTCGGGAACACCGAGACGTTCGACGAGATCTTCGGCAGCACCTGGTCGCCCGAGATCATCACCTTCAGCTCGGGGCACCAGAGGCAGGCGTGTTCCGGCGAATGGCCAGAGCCCATCACCACCCGCCAGGTGTGGCCACCGATGCTCACCTCGTCGCCGTCCTCCAGCCGCCGGAAGCTGTCCGGCAGGGCGTGCATCGCGCGGCCGAACCCGCCGAAGCGGGCGCGATAGGTCTCCAGCGCCTCCTCGTCCCAGCCGGCGGCCCTGAAGAACTCCAGCGCGTCCTTCGGCGCCTCGCGGCCGGTGTCGGCCGACAGCGAGCGGCAGGTGACGTACTCCAGCCGGCTGATCCACAGGCGGCAGTCGAACTTGCGGGTGATCCAGCCGGCCATGCCGATGTGGTCGGGATGCATGTGGGTGACGAACACCCGGCTGACCGAGCGCCCGGCCAGCGGCCCCGCGAACGCCTTGCGCCACGCCGCCTGGGTGTCTTGCCCGCCCATGCCGGTGTCGACGATAGCCCAATGCTCCGGCCCGTCCTCGATCGCCCAGACGTTGATGAACTGCAACGCCCCGCCCAGCGGCATGCGCAGCCATTTGACCCCCGGCGCGATGTCGATCGCCTCGCCGGGCTTCGGCCCGTGCTCGAACGGATAGACGAGCCGCGCCCGCTCCTTCTCGCGAACCTGCTCCTCGAACCCGTCCCGCAAACGCGCCGCTCCCGGAAAAATGCCTGGCCGCACTATGCGGCGGCGCCCCGGCGGCACGCAAACGGGATCGCTCACCGCGCCTGCTCCGGGTCGAACCGGCGGGCGTCCTCGTCGGTTGAACGGCGGGGCGCAAGGGGCAGCCCAGAGGGAGATTCCGCATGGCCAACCGAGACCTCACACCCTGGACCGGCGGCCGCAGTCTTTCGCCGTTCGGCCGAGACCCGTTCACCGGCTTCCGGCGCGAGATGGACCGCCTGTTCGACGACTTCTTCGCGCCCATGGAGCCGCGCAGCTTCGCGGGCGGCAATGGCGGCGCGCTCGCGGCGCTCACGCCCAGCATCGACCTGCACGAGACAGACCAGGCCTACGAGCTGACCGCCGAGTTGCCGGGTCTCGAGCAAAAGGACGTCGAGCTCACCCTGCGTGACAACGCCCTCATCCTCTCCGGCGAGAAGCGCCAGGAGCGCAATGACGAAGACGGCGGGCGCCATTGGTCCGAACGCAGCTTCGGCCGCTTCGAACGCGTGATCCCGCTGGAGGGCGAGGTCGATGCGGACAAGGTCCAAGCCGGCTTCAAGAACGGCGTGCTCAAGGTCACCCTGCCCAAGAACCCCAAGGCGCAGGACAAGACCCGCAGGATAGAAATCAAGCCGGAAACCTGATCGCGGCGCCCCTCTCTCTCCCGCGGGAGAGGGGCTGCCCGACCGCCTAGCGGCGGGCCATCTTTCGGTGGGCGCCGTTCAGCTTGTCCAGCTCCGCCTGAAGGCTGGCCTCATGCTCCGGCGTCAGCTGGCCGCCGTCTTGGCGCGTGATCCGGTCCATCTTCTTCTTCAGCATCATCAGCTTGAACTCGTAGCCATCGCCCGGGCCGGCAAAATTTAGCCCGTTATTGTACTCGCCGGTATTCTGGGGCAGCGGCGTCGTCATGTACGAAGGCGTGCTGGTCTGGGCCGCGGCGGCGGCCGCCGCGCCGAGGCCGGCTGCGAGGGCAAGGGCGAAGATGGCGGCGCGCATGGCGGCGGCTCCGGTTGTGGACGCCGTGAGGGGACGCCCGCCCTGCCAGGCTGTCAACCGCCCCGCGCCAAGGCGCAAAGGGCCCCCGCCTTGCGGGCCGCTCGCGCCGCTGGGATAGTCCCCGCACCTGATGGGGGATCGCTCATGCTCAAGTCCGTCGGCGCGCTCGCCGCGTCCGCCCTTCTGCTAGCCTCTGCCGCCAACGCCCAGAGCCGCCCCGACCAGCAGGCCTTCCGCGCCCTCTACAAGGAGCTGGTGGAGACCAACACCACCGCGTCTGTGGGCGACTGCACGCTCGCCGCCCAGCGGATGGCCGCCCACCTGAAAGCCGCCGGCTTCCCGGACAGCGACCTAACCGTCTTCACCGCTCCGAACTTCCCGAAGAACGGTGGCCTCGTCGCGATCTATCCGGGCAAGGACCCGAAGGCCAAGGCGATCCTGCTGCTGGCCCACATCGACGTGGTCGAGGCCAAGCGCGAGGACTGGACGCGCGACCCGTTCACCCTCGTCGAAGAGGGCGGCTACTTCTACGCCCGCGGCGCTTCGGACGACAAAGCCCAGGCCGCCATCTGGGTCGACAGCCTGATCCGCTACCGCCAGGAGGGCTATAAGCCCCGGCGCACGATCAAGATGGCGCTCACCTGCGGCGAGGAGGGCGGCTCGCCGTTCAACGGCGCGAGCTGGCTGGTGCAGAACCGCCGCGAGCTGATCGACGCGGCCTTCGCGCTCAACGAGGGCGGTGGCGGCTCCCTGGACGCCTCCGGCAAGCGTATCGCCCATGGGGTCGAGGCCGGCGAGAAGACCTCCCAGAGCTTCACCCTGGAGACCACCAATCCCGGCGGCCACTCCTCGCGCCCGACCCCCGACAACGCCATCTACCAGATGGTCGACGCGCTCGCCCGGGTCCGCGGCTACCGGTTTCCCGTGCACCTCAACGACGTGACCCGCGGCTACCTCACCCAGATGTCGAAGATCCTCGGCGGCGAGGTGGGTCAGGCGATGACCGCCCTCGTGGCGAACCCCGCCGACGCCCGGGCCGACGCCCTGCTCAGCCGCGACCCCAGCATCAACAACATCCTGCGCACCACCTGCGTCGCCACCATGCTGAACGCCGGCCATGCGCAGAACGCCCTGCCGCAGCGGGCCACCGCAACGGTCAACTGCCGCATCTTCCCGGGCGAGACCCGCGAGCATGTCCGAGAGGCGCTGGTCAGGGCCGTCGCCGACCCCGGCGTGAAGGTCTCGCCGCTCGACTCTGCGCGCGCGGAGTCCGAGGCGCCCGTCCCGCTCACCCCGCAGGTGATGGGCCCGATCGAGAAGCTGACGGCGCAGATGTGGCCGGGGGTCCCGGTCGTACCCACGCTGCTGGCCGCGGCCACCGACGGCAAGGCGCTCGCCGCCGGCGGCATCCCCACCTACGGCGTCTCCGGCATCTTCTACGAGCCCGACCTCGGCCGCATCCACGGCCTGAACGAACGCGTCGGCGTCCAGGCGCTCTACGAAGGCCGCGACTTCCTCTACCGCCTGGTGAAGATGTACGCCGACCAGCCCTAGCGGAGGGTGGACGCTCGCTCCGCTCGCTGATCTAACTCCGCCCAGTTTCGGGGGATCGCTCATGCTCAAGTTCGCCGGCGCGCTCTGCGCGTCCGCCGCCCTGCTCGCCGCCGCGCCAGCGCTGGCCCAGCAGCCCACGCCCGACCAGGCCGCCTTCCGCGCGCTCTACAAGGAGCTGGTCGAGACCAACACCTCGCTCTCGGTCGGCAGCTGCACGCTCGCCGCCCAGCGCATGGCCGCCCACCTCAAGGCTGCCGGCTTCGCCGACAGCGAGATCATCCCCTTCTCCACGCCCGACCACCCGAAGGAAGGCGGCCTCGTCGCGATCTATCCGGGCAAGGATCCCAAGGCCAAGGCCATCCTGCTCCTGGCCCACATCGACGTGGTCGAGGCCAAGCGCGAGGACTGGACCCGCGATCCCTTCACCCTCGTGGAGGAAGGCGGCTACTTCTACGGCCGCGGCACGTCGGACGACAAAGCCCAGGCCGCGATCTGGGTCGATACGCTCAGCCGCTACAGGAAGGAGGGCTATAAGCCCCGCCGCACCCTGAAGCTCGCGCTGACCTGCGGCGAGGAGACCAGCGGCGCGTTCAACGGCGCCGAGTTCCTCGCCAAGAACAAGCGCGACCTGATCGACGCCGCCTTCGCGCTCAACGAGGGCGCCGACGGCGAGCTCGACGCGGCCGGCAAGCCGGTGATGCTCGAGGTCGAGGCCGCCGAGAAGGTGTTCCAGAACTACCGCCTGGAGGTCACCAACCCCGGCGGCCACTCGTCCCAGCCGGTGCCGGACAACGCCATCTACCACCTGGTCCGCGCCGTCGACCGCATCTCCCGCTACGAGTTCCCGGTGATGCTGAACGACGCCAACCGCGCCTATTTCAGCCGCATGTCGAAGGTGGTGGGCGGCGAGACCGGCGCGGCCATGGCGGCGATCGCGGCCAACCCCGCCGACACCCACGCCAACGAGATCCTGTCGCGCGACAAGGCCTACCACTCGATGCTGCGCACGACCTGCGTGGCCACCATGCTGGACGCCGGCCATGCGACCAACGCCCTGCCGCAGCGGGCGCGCGCCAACATCAACTGCCGCATCTTCCCGGGCGTGCCGACCGCCGAGGTGATGGCGACGCTGGCCCGGCTCGCGGACGATCCCGCGGTCCACGTCTCCATGCCGGAGGTGCGCGGCGCGCCCGCCGCCGCCCCGCCGCTCACGCCCCAGATCATGGGCCCGATCGAGAAGGTCGCCGCCCAGATGTGGCCGGGCGTGCCGGTGATCCCGACCCTGCAGACCGGCGCCACCGACGGCCAGTTCATGACCCCGGCCGGCATCCCGACCTTCGGCGTCTCGGGTCTGTTCGTCGACGCCGACGGCGGCGGCATCCACGGCCTGAACGAGCGCATGCCGGTCAAGTCGCTGATGGACGGGCGCGAGTTCCTCTACCGCCTGGTCAAGATCTACGCCGACCAGCCTTAGAGCTCCTCTCCCGCGAGCGTCGTGGGAGAGGTCGGGAGAGGGCGGCGCCGGCATCGATGCCACCCCTCCATTGGACCAAGTTCTGCTCAAGCGCCGGGCTATCCTTGGTCCAAGGCGCGTTCTGGATCCGGACGACCGCGCCGCCCTCTCCCAGCCTCTCCCACGGCGCTGCGCTTCTGGGAGAGGAGCAGGGTGGGGCCCATTTCGCCCTCTGACCTCACTCCCGCAACGGTTCCGCCGGTGCTAAGCTCGGCCTTGCTCTTGAGGGGGAGGACGGCATGCGCCGCATGGACCCTGTACAAGCGTTCAGTTTCTTGACGATCTTTAGTGGGGCGGTCCTCGCCGCGGCGCCCGCCGCCGCGCAGTCCGAGAACCCGACCACGCCCGGCGCGATCGCCAACCCCGGCACCTACCAAGGCAGTCTGGCGCTCCAGCAGCAGGAGCGGCAGCAGACCGCGCAGACCGAAGCGGCGAACGCCCAGATGCAGCAGCGTCTGGATCAGACCTATAACCAGTACTCGCCCCGCGGCGGGGGCGGGGCCGTCCGGAGCGGCCCGCCGCCGATCAACTGGTGGAAGCGCCCGCCCCTGCCGCCCGCGAAGAACCCTTTGCTCGGCAGGTGGCAGCAGGGCGCCCTGCGCGGCGTCTCCAACCGCCAGTTGGGCGCCATAGCCGATATCGCCAATGCGATGCTCGCCGGCGGCTGCGAGTCGATGTTCGGCAAGGGCGTGGTGGCCTTCACGCCCGACGCGATGAACTGGGTCGCCCCCGACGGGCATGAGGAGATCCTCAACGAGGTCGCCTATCGGGCCAGCGGGGCCGAGGTCGTGGTGCTGTCGCGCGAGCCGGGCGGGCTGGCGCTTTTCTTCGGGTTCCCGAGCCACGACCACGCCGTCGTGGCCTTCCTCGGCTGCGGCATGGACCGCATGGGCGCCCACCCGCAGGTGGCCTCAATAGCCAGGACTCCAGGCGCGCCGCCTCCGGCCGCCGCGGCCACTCCAGCGTCCGTCCCCGCCGGCAACGCCGTGCTCCAGTTCAACGTCGGCTATTCCGCGCCCGGGAGCTTCCAGCCCTTGGCTGCGGCCCACATCTGGGTGACGCCGGAGGATCCCGCCGCGACGCTGGCCAAGGGCGGCTACGCGCCCCCGCCCGGAGGGACCGCCCTGGCGCGGATCGCGGCCGGCTGCGCGACGCCCCAGGACTGCAACCGCGTGTTCTACGCGATGACCGGCAACGCCGCCGATTCCGTCCGCACCGATCCCGCCGGCCATGCGCAGACCAAGCCGATCCCGCCCGGCCGCTACTACCTCGTGGGCGTCGTCCCCTATCAGGCCAAGGCGATGGTCTGGGCCCAGGCCATCAACCTGCAGCCCGGCTCGAACGGCGTCTTCCTCGACCAGACCAACGGCGCGGTCGTCCACTAGCCGATCAGCGGCCGAACGTGCTGCTCCATCAGAGCGAGCAGCCGTTCGACGAGGAAGCTCGACATGTGGCCACCCTCCTCGATGGGAACGTAGCGCACGTGCGGCGCTTGCAGCCTCGCGGCATAGGCTTCCACCTCGGTGGCCGGCGTGTGCGCGTCCTGGGCGCCCTGTAGGAAGACCATCGGGACCGGGAATTCGAGCCCGAGCGACCCGGCGTCGAACGCCTGCAACTCGGCCCTGATCTCCGTGTAGGCGGCGAGCGCGGCCGCGAACGGGTCGGCGACTGGCGGCGTCGGGGCGACCCAGCTCGCGCCTGCGGGCGGTGAACGGACCTCGCCCATCGGCAGGGCCGCCATCGCCGCCTGCTCGGCCGGCGTCATGGCGTTGGCGTAGCGGCTCTTGACCAGTTCCGCGGCGACATCGCTCCAGGGCGGCGGCCCGATGCCTTCGATCTCCGCCACGGCCGCTGCGTCACCCGCCGCCTTCGCCCGCTCCAGCATGATGCGGTAGGACAGCGCCTCCTGGCCGCGCCAGTGGGTCACCTGGCCGTTGCCGACATAGGCGCTGAACCGCTCCGGCGCCGCGCGCAGCATTTTCAGCCCGGTCACCGACCCGCCGGAGATGGCGAACAGCGTCAGCCGCTCCACGCCCAGCCGCGCGCACACGCCTTCCGCGACCGCTACGCCGTCCACGGCCAGCCGGTCGAAGGTCAGGGGCGACGGTTCCGGCCCGTTCTTCGCCAGCGTGGCGCCGGCCCGCGGCTGGTCCCACTGCACCACGGTGAACCGCCGCTCCCAGGGGGCGAACACCGGCGCCATGGGCGAAAACGCCGCGCCGGGCCCGGTCACGACCATCAGAGCAGGGTTTGCCGCGTCGTCGCCGCGGATCGTCACCCACTGCTCAAGCCCGCCCACGCTCAGGAACAGGCCGTCTTCGATCCTCGCCATTCCTCGATGCTCCCTGGAGGCGGGCGCCTGTCAATCCCGTCGCGATGGGTGATTGAGCGCGCCCGAAGCGGCGCTATGGTCGTGCATGCCTCGCCGTCTCACCGCCCTTGCGCTCTCGAGCCTCGTCGTTGCCCTCGCCGCGGTTCCGGCGCGGGCCCAGGACCACCCGCTCTGCAAGTCGCTTCGCGCCGTGGGCGCCGAGGCGAAGGCGGCCCACGCGCCGGTGCGGATCACCGCCACAGTCGCCGGCGCCGCGCTGACCTGCCGCCCCATGGCCGACACGCCCGCGGTCAGCGCGTTCTGCGATCAGGCGGTGGAGGCCGTCAGCCCGGAGGGCGGCCACATGCTGCCCTGGCGGCTGCGCAGCTGCGTCGACACGCTGGTCGCCGGCGCCACGGTCGAGACCGCGGACCAGGTCGTGGGCCCGCGGGGCCAGAAGCGCATCGTCCACCTCGCCGCCAACATGGGCGGCGGCGTCCACCTGGACCTCAGCCAGCCGGCGACCGACCCCTCTCGCTATGACCTGGTGATCTGGTCGCTGCGCTGAGCGCCAGCGACCCTCCCCTGATCCGAGTTTTCGGTCGGCCCGAGGACAGGCGCTGCGAAGCGGAGAGCCGGGCGCCGATCGGTGGTAGCCTGGTGGGCGTGCTGTCGGAGGACGTTCCATGATCGCACTCAGCCTCGCCCTGATGGCGGCCGAGCCGCAGGCGCTGCCGCCGAAAGTCGTCGCGCCGATCGTGGTGACGCCGATGCCCAAGAAGTCTCCCCCGGTCGATGCGACCGTGAGTATGGCCGGCGACGTAGACAGCCCGCGCAGTCAGGGGGTCTCCATCTGGCCCGCGGGGGCCTATCGGGATCGCCGATCGGGCGAGGTGACGCTCGCCTGCTGGATCGACGTGGCGGGGCTGGCCGAATGGTGCCGAGTGGCCTTCGAACGACCCACGGGGCGAGGCTTCGGCGACGCCGCCATGGCCACGCGGCCGCACATCAGGGTCACTCCCCGCAAGGGGCCCGACGGCGCTCCCGTTGCAGGGCTGATGAACATCGCGATGAGCTTCAGGGCGCCCGACACCCAGCTGCAGGAGGGCCACCCCGCCGGCAATAGCCTCAGCCTGCAGAGGGGCGCGATGGGCGCTGAGCAAAACCCGCTCCCGAACACCCGCATTACCCTGATGAACAATCCGGTCTGGGCGCAGGCGCCAACCTTCGAAGCGGTGGATCGCGCCTATCCGGCGGCCGGCCGTGGCGAGACGGGCTTTGTTGTGGCTCACTGCCGGGTGCGCGACGACGGGCGGCTGTCGTCGTGCCGGGTGGCGACCGAGGAACCGCGCGACGGGAGCTTCGGTGCGGCGGCGCTCAAGCTGACGACTGACTTCCGCGTGCAGCCGGAGCTTATGGCCCGCGCGCCGAAGGGCGAGCCGGTCGAGGTGGAGGTCCCGATCCGGTTGGCGCCGCCGGGCGCTGCGGCGCGGACGGTGAACGCGCCCTCCTGGCTGCAAGGCTTCGATCCGCAGGCGGCGCCTAAGCTGTTCCCTCCCGACGCAGCGGCCAAGGGGCGCACCTCCGGCCACGGCGTGGCGCGCTGCATCGTCGGTGCGGACGGTGGGCTGACGGAGTGCGGGGCTGACGGCGACGACCCGGAGGGCTTCTCCGAAGTCGCCGCGAAGCTTGCGGGCGTCATGCGCATGAACCTGTGGTCCGCCGACGCCCGGCCTGTGCAGGGCGCCACGGTTCGCGTGAGCATCCGCCTTGACCTGCAGGGCGGCTCCTAGGAGCCCGTAACCTAAAGGATCCTACCCGTTGAACCGGCGGTTCAGCTTGCGCATGCCGCCGATCCATCGACCGTAGTCGGCGGTCTTGTTGCGCATGTAGTCCAGCACCTGCGGATGCGGCAGGATCAGGAACTCCTCGGCGTCGATCGACTTCACCACCACCTCGGCGAGCTCCTCCGGCTCCATCATCCCGTCGATGCTGGCCACGCCCTCCGGGTTGCCCGCGGTCATCTTGGTGCGCACCGCCTGCGGACAGAGCACCGAGACCTTGATGCCCTGGTCGCCGTGGGTGATCGCCAGCCATTCGGCCAGGCCCACCGCGGCGTGCTTGGTCACCGCGTAGGGCGCCGAGCCCACCTGCGACAGCAGCCCGGCCGCCGAGGCGGTGTTCAGGAGGTAGCCGCCGCCGCGCGCCGCCATCCGCGGGACCAGGTGGCGGGCCGCCCAGACGTGGGCCATCACGTTGATGTCCCAGATCCGCTGCCACTCGGCGTCCGGCGTCTCCGCCCCGCCGCCCACGCCGATGCCTGCGTTGGAGCAGAAGAGGTCGATCGGCCCGTGGTCGGCCTCCACCGTCTCGATCAGCGCCTGGATCTCGGCTTCCTTCGCGACGTCCACCTTGAAGGCCACTCCGCCGATGCCGTCCGCGGTCGCCTTCGCGCCGGCCTCGTCGCGATCGGCGCAGACCACCAGCCTGGCGCCCTCGGCGGCGAACCGCTGGGCCATGGCGCGGCCGATGCCGCTCGCCGCCCCGGTGATCACGATGATCCTGTCGTTCAGCTTCATGGCCGCCCGCCTTCCTGTGGCTCTCGTCGGCGACGGCTTAGCGGAAAGGACGCCGGGCGAACACTGGCTGTGCAGTGACCGCCAAGCTAGGCTCAAGCCCAGCGAGCCCGGGAGGACCACCATGAGCTTCGAGACGCTGGCCGAGGGGTTGCTGTTTCCCGAAGGCCCGATCGCCATGGCCGACGGCTCGGTGATCCTGGTGGAGATCGCGCGCGGGACCCTGACCAGGGTCTGGAACGGCAAGGTGGAGGTGGTCAGCGACCTCGGCGGCGGGCCTAACGGCGCGGCGCTGGGGCCGGATGGCGCGGTCTACGTGGCCAACAACGGCGGCGGCGTCATCGCCGCCGGCGTCCGCGGCCAGGCGCCGGTCCCGGGCGGCATCGACCGTGTGGACCTGGCCACCGGCAAGGCCGAGCGCCTCTACGCGGCGGTCGGCGGGAACCCGCTCTCGGCGCCCAACGACCTCGTCTTCGACCGCGAGGGCGGCTTCTGGTTCACCGACTTCGGCAAGGCCAGCGCCCGCACCCGTCATCAGAGCGGCGTCTACTACGTCCGGCCCGACGGCTCCGACGTCCAGGAGGTCTCGTTCGGCGGCACCGGCTACAACGGCATCGGCCTCTCGCCGGACGAGCGGACCGTCTACGCCGCCGAGACCTTCACCGGCCGGCTGATCGCCTTCGACCTCGACGCGCCGGGCAAGGTGGTCAAGGGCGGCCGGGGCGGCCGTTTCGTCGGCGCAGCGCCAGGGCGCGCCTACTTCGACAGCCTTGCCGTGCAGGCGAACGGCGACGTCTGCATCGCCTCGATCGCCGACGGGATCACCACCATGACCCCGGCCGGCGCCGTCCGCCAGACACCGCTGCCCGACCGCATGGTGACCAACATCTGCTTCGGCGGCGCCGACATGCGGGACGCCTACATCACCATGTCGGGCGCAGGCTCGCTGATCCGGATGCGCTGGCCCGAGCCCGGCCTGACGCTGAACTTCAGCCGTTAGGCCTCGACCGGCGCCTTGGCCAGCGGGATCTCCGCCAGCCAGCGGCGCAGCGCGCGCAGGAACGGGAGCGCCTCCTGGAACTCCTTCTGCGTGAAGCCGTCGCGCAGGTGCTCCATGTTCGGCCGGATCGCGACCAGCGCCCGGGCGTAGGCCTGCCGGCCCTCGGCGGTCAGCCAGATCCGCTTGCGACGGCCGTCCGCTTCGCAGGTCTCCACCAGGATCAGGCCCCCGGCGCATAGCCGCTGCAGGGTGTTGGTCAGGCCGCTCTTGGCGATCTGCAGCGCCTGGGCGATCTGCATCGGGGGCATCCCGTCGCCGCGCCGCGCGAGCAGGTTCAGCACCTCGAACTGCGGATAGTTCAGCCCGTCCGGCAGCTTGCGCGCGATCGCGCTCCTCACCATGTAGGCGATCAGCCCGATCTCGTCGAACACGGCTACGTCAGGGTGGTCTTCCGGGGCGGCGGCCATCGCAGCCTCCTATGTCCATCTCCTGGCAAGCTAGACCGTTTGCGAATGGATTTCAAGTTCGATATCGAACTAATTCTTCGCCGCGTTCGCCGCCAGCACCTCTTCCATCCCCCTGCGCGCCAGCGCGTCGGCCCGCTCGTTGAACTCGTGGCCCGCGTGGCCCTTGATCCAGCGCCAGTCGACCTCGTGCCGCAGCCGCGCCTGGTCCAGCCGCTTCCACAGGTCGTCGTTCTTCACCGGTTTCTTGTCGGCGGTCCGCCAGCCGCGCGCCTTCCAGGCGTGAATCCACTCGCGGATGCCGTTGCGCACATACTGGCTGTCGGTGTGCAGCTCGACGCGGCAGGGCCGCTTCAGCGCCTCCAGCGCCTGGATCGCCGCCATCAGCTCCATGCGGTTGTTGGTGGTCATGAGCTCGCCGCCCCACAGCTCCTTCTCGGTCGCGCCATGGTGCAGCACCGCGCCCCAGCCGCCCGGCCCAGGATTGCCCGAGCAGGCGCCGTCCGTGTGGATCACCACCTGCGGCGTCACGCCGGCGTCCCGAACAGCACCAGGTCCGGCGCGGACCGGTGCACCGCCAGCTTGCGCTCGTACTCCAGCGGGTCCTTCGGCCGGACCAGGGCGCCGGCCGGCGTCGCGCCCCAGTCGGCGAGCCGGGTCAGGAAAAACCGCATCGCCGCCCCGTACGCCAGCACCGGCAGCGCCGCCCGTTCGAGATCGGACAATGCCCGCAGGCTCTCGTAGCCGCTCACGAACGCGCGCGCCGAGGTGACGTTGAAGCTGCCGTCCGGCTCGAAGCACCAGGCGTTCAGCGCCACCGCGATGTCGTAGGCCAGCGCATCCTCGCAGGCGAAGTAGAAGTCGATGGCGCCGGCGAATTTCCCCTGCGCGAAGAAGACGTTGTCAGGGAAGAAGTCGGCGTGGACGATGCCGCGCGGCAGGTCCGCCGGCCAGCGGGCGGCGATCTGTTCGAGATCGGACGATACCTGGCGCGCCAGCCCGGGCTTCAGGTCCTCGGCAGCCCCGGCCAGCCCGGCGAACATCGGCGCCCACGCGGCCTGGCCCAGATCGTTCGCCCGCGTCAGCGGAAAGCCCTCGGCCGCCAGGTGCAGCGCCGCCAGCCCCGCGCCGGCCTCGCGGCAATGGGCGGCCGTGGGCCGGCGGACCGACAGCCCCGAGAGGAACGTGACGATCGCGCAGGGCTTGCCGCGCACCTCCTTCAGCAGCTCGCCCGCCCGGTCGGCGATCGGCGTGGCGCTCGGAAAGCCATGGTCGGCCAGCCAGCGCATCAGCTCCAGGAAGAACGGCAGGTCGGCCACCTTCACCCGCCGCTCGTAGACGGTCAGGAAGAACCGCCCCGCCTGCGTCTCCAGCAGGAAGTTGGAGTTCTCCACCCCTTCCGCCACGCCCTTCAGGCTGAGCGGCTGGCCCAGGTCGAAGTCGGCCAAGAGGCCGCCCACCTCCTCGTCGGTGATGTCGGTGTAGACCGCCATGACCACCGATTGGGCGACGTCGCCCCGCGAGGTCAAGGGCGCTCATCTCGACACCAAGTATTACATACGTTATAACCTTCCCGAACCAGGAGGCTTGCCATGATCGCCTTGAAGCTGACTCAGGTCGGAAACTCCGTGGGCGTCGTCCTGCCGAAGGAGGCGTTGGTCAAACTGGGCGTCGAGAAGGGCGACATGCTCTATCTCACCGAGGCCGCCGAGGGCGAGATGCGGCTTTCCGCCTACGATCCGAAAGTCGCCGAGGAGATCGCGCTCGGCGAGGACTTCATGGACGAATACCGCGACGCCTTCCGCGCGCTCGCCAAGTGAGCGCCGAGCCGCGCTGGCCGGCCAAGGAAAGCCTCCTCGTCCTGCACGACCGCAGCGTCGCGCTGCACGGCGGCATGGCCGGGCTGCGCGACGACGGGCTGCTGGAGTCGGCGCTTGCCAGACCCGCGAACCGCTTCCACTACGAGGGCGTCAACGATGTCTGCGAGCTCGTCGCGACCTACCTCGTGGCGGTGGCCAGCAACCACCCCTTCGCCGATGGGAACAAGCGCGCGGCCTTCCTCGCCGCGGGCCTCTTCCTGCGGCTGAACGGCCGGCGTCTCGTCGCCGAGCAGGCCGATGCGGTGCGCGCGGTCCTCGCCGTCGCGGCCGGCCAGCGCGACATCGCCGAGGTGGCCGAATGGATCCGCACGCGATCGATCGCCGAGTTCTGACCGCGCCCCCAACCCGCCGTGACGCCCCGCCGCCGCCTGTGCTAGCCTCGGCCCACTGCTCAGGGAGCCCGCCATGATCTCATGCACGCTCGAGCAAGTGGGCGACCGCCTCGCCCTGGTGCTCGACAACGACGCCGCCGAAGCCTTGAACCTCCGCCCGGGCGACACCGTGCGCCTGGAGTCCGCCGGCGAGGGGACCCTGCGGGTGACCGAGAGCTGGGCCGAGGACCCCCACGCCCGCGGCCGCGCCTTCCTGAAACGCTACCACCGCACCTTCACCCAGCTCGGCTAATCCGCCCCTAGGGCGAGCCCGATCGAGGGGGAGGTGTCGCGACGCGCAGCGGCGTGACGGAGGGGGTTCCAGCCCCAGTTCTCAGGCGACCCTCACGCCAGCATCGGCGCCATCCCCGGCTCCGCCTTGGCCATCGCCCGCTGGTACGCCGGCCGCGCGCCGATCCGCTGCAGATAGGCCTGCACGTTGGGATAGCCGTCCAGCGATGTCCCCCGGAACGCCCGGCTGGTCGTCAGGCAATAGACCATCATGATGTCGGCCGTCGTCAGGTCGCGCCCGCCGAAGAACGGCGCCGCCCCCAGTCTGGCCTCCACCATCGCCCAGCCGCGCCGGCTGCGTTCGCCCACGAACGGCGCCGCCGGATTGTCCTTGCCGGCGGCCCCCAGCACCAGCTGCATCATCAGCGTGGTCATGAAGGTCCCGTTCGACCAGTGGAACCAGAACAGGTGGTCGGCGAAATCCGGATCGTCCGGCCCGGGCGCGAGCCGCCCGCCGCCATAACGCCCGCAGATGTACTCGCAGATCGCGCCGCTCTCCCCCAGCACCAGATCCCCGTCGGCAATCACCGGCGCGATCCCCATCGGGTGCAGCGCTTTGTACTCGTCCGGCGCCAGCCGGTTGTCCGCCCGCCGCGCATAGAGCTTCAGCTCATAGTCGAGTCCCAGCTCCTCGCAGAGCCACACGATCCGCTCCGACTGCGAGATCCCCAGGTGATGGACGGTCAGCATGGCGGCGGTGGTCCTCTGCGGTGGGAGCGGTGAAGCTAGGGCAAGGCCGCGGCTGTCGATAGCTGGCGCTGTCGGGTTTGCGCCAGAAGCGGCTCCCCCGCACCCTACGCCAACACCCGCGGCAGCTTGAAGCTCACCGTCTCGCGCTCGGCGTCGATCTCCTCGACGCCGACGTCGAAGCTTTCCGCGAGCCGCTCGATCACGCCCTGCACCAGCACCTCCGGCGCTGAGGCCCCCGCGGTCACGCCCACCACGGCCGCGCCCGCGAGCCAAGCCAGGTCCAGCCCCGCCGCGTCATCGATCAGATAGGCCGCCGATCCAGCCCGCCGGGCCACTTCGGCAAGTCTCACCGAGTTGGACGAGTTGGCGCTGCCCAGCACCAGCAGCACGTCGCTCCTGCCCGCCACCCGCTTCACCGCCTCCTGGCGGTTGGTGGTGGCGTAGCAGATGTCCTCCTTGTGCGGCGCGGCGATCTGCGGGAACCGAGCCCGGAGCGCGCCCACGATCTCGGCGGTGTCGTCCACCGACAGCGTCGTCTGGGTGGCGAAGGCGACGTTCTTCGGATCGCGCGGCGTGAAGGCCTGGGCGTCCGCCACCGTCTCGATCAGCGTCACGGCGCCATCCGGCAGCTGACCCATGGTGCCCACCACCTCCGGGTGGCCGGCGTGGCCGATGAGCACGATCTCGCGGCCGGCGTCGTAGTGCCGCTGGGCCTCCACGTGCACCTTGGAGACCAGCGGGCAGGTGGCGTCGAGGTCGAACATCGCCCGCGCCTTGGCCTCGGCCGGCACCGACTTGGGCACCCCGTGGGCGGAGAACACCACCGGCCGGTCGGCGGGCGCCTCGTCCAGCTCTTCCACGAACACCGCGCCCAGCGCCTTCAGCCGCTCGACCACGTGGCGGTTGTGGACGATCTCGTGGCGCACATAGACCGGGGCGCCGTACTTCTCGATCGCCCGCTCGACGATCTGGATCGCCCGGTCGACGCCGGCGCAGAACCCGCGCGGCGTGGCCAGGAGGACGGTCAGCGGCGGGCGCGGGGCCGGCGGGGCAGGCGGGGAGGACATGGCGGGCCGAACCTAGGCGTTCGGGCCTGCGCCCGCCAGCCGCGTTGCCGCCGCAATCGGCAGGCTGTACTAGGGCGCTCAAGTCACTGCGGGCGAACGGCCCGCCCCTCAGTCTCACGGACGCTCCGCCATGCGCCGCCTCATGCTGGTCACCGCCGCAACCTTCCTGGTCGCTGCCCCGTTTGCGGCGCACGCGCAGTACGGCGGCGGGGCCGGGAGCGGCCGTCCCGGCGGCGGCGCGGATCAGCAACAGCAGCAGGACGACGCCAAGAAGCGCAAGCGCGACAAGGAGTGGGGCGACCAGCAGGCGCCGCTGCCGGCGCTGCGCAACTCCGGCCCCTGCCCGTTCGTCAAGACGCTCTACGACGCCAGCCGCTACGTCGAGTTCAAGGAAGACCGCGAGGCCTCGGCCAACGTCGGCTTCACCGGCGAGATCCAGAACCTGTCGGCCGGCTGCCAGTACAAGGACGAGGAGCCGATCCGGGTCACCATGGACGTGCTCTTCGAGTTCGGCCGCGGGCCCCAGGCGCAGGGCTCGTCGAAGACCTACCATTACTGGGTGGCGGTCACCGACCGGAACCGCGAGGTGATCGCGCGCCAGGACTTCACCATTCCGGTCAATTTCCCGTCCGGCAAGGACCGGGTCATCGTGACCGACACCATCGGCAACATCACCATCCCGCGCGGCACGGCCACGACATCGGGCGCCAATTTCGAGGTGCTGGTGGGCTTCGACGTCACGCCGAAGATGGCCGAGTTCAACCGGCAGGGTAAGCGCTTCCGGGTCAACGCCGGCACGACGGCCCTGGCTTCCGGAGACACAACGCAGCGCCGATGAGCGACCTCAGAGGGGTCCTCACGCAAGCGGTCGCGGCCGCTTTCGAGCAGGAGGGGCTGCCGGCCGAGCTGGGCCGCGTGACCGCCTCCGACCGGCCTGACCTCGCCGACTTCCAGTCGAACGGCGCGCTGGCCGCGGCCAAGCGCGTGGGCCGGAACCCGCGCGAAATCGCGACCGCCGTCGCGGGGCGCCTTGCCGCCGACGCCCGGCTCGCGGCCGTCGAGATCGCCGGCCCCGGCTTCATCAACCTGAAGCTCAGCGACGCGGCGCTGGCCGTCCGGGCCCAGGAGATCGCCGCCGACCCTCGGCATGGCGCAGGCAGGGTCGGCCAGCCCCGCCGCGTGCTGGTCGACTACGGCGGCCCCAATGTCGCCAAGCCGATGCATGTCGGCCACCTGCGCGCCTCGATCATCGGCGAGGCGATCAAGCGCCTCTATCGCTTCCGGGGCGACCAGGTGCTGGGCGACGCCCATTTCGGCGACTGGGGCTACCAGATGGGGCTCCTGATCGGCGCGGTGATGGACGAGCGCCCGGCCGTCGCCGCCGCCGTCGAGGCGCTCAACGCCGGCGAGGAGGACGCCGGCGCCGACGCCTTCCAGACCGTCACCCTCGACGACCTCGACCGCCTCTATCCGGAGAGCGCGGCCAAGGGGAAATCCGATCCCGCCTACCGCGACCGCGCGCGCAAGATCACCGCCGGCCTGCAGGCCAAGCAGCCCGGCTACTACCGGCTCTGGCTGCGCTTCCGGGAGGTCACCCGCGTCGCCCTCGAGCGCGACTTCCATGCGCTCGGCGTCGATTTCGACCTCTGGAAGGGCGAGAGCGACGTCGACGAACTGATCGAGTCGATGGTCGAGGAGCTCGACGCCAAGGGCCTGCTGGAGAACGACCAGGGCGCCCGCATCGTCAGGGTCGCTCGCCAGGACGACAAGCGCGACCTGCCGCCGCTGCTCGTCGTCTCCTCCGAGGGCTCGGCGATGTACGGGACGACCGACCTCGCCACCATCCTGGATCGCAAGCGCGCGTTCGATCCCGACCTGGTCATCTACTGCGTCGACCAGCGCCAGGCCGACCACTTCGAGATCGTGTTCCGCGCCGCCTACCTGGCCGGCTACGCCAAGCCCGGCGCGCTGGAGCACGTCGGCTTCGGCACCATGAACGGCACGGACGGCAAGCCCTTCAAGACCCGCGAGGGCGGCGTGCTCAAGCTGCACGATATGGTCGAGCTGACCCGCGCCAAGGCCCGCGAGCGGCTGCACGAGGCCGGCCTCGGCGAGGACCTCTCGCCGGACGAGTTCGAGGACATCGCCGGCAAGGTCGCGGTCGCGGCGCTGAAGTTCGCCGACCTCTCCAACTTCCGCGGCACCTCCTACGTCTTCGATCTCGACCGCTTCACCAGCTTCGAGGGCAAGACCGGCCCCTATTTGCTCTACCAGGCCGTCCGCGTGAAATCCCTGCTGCGGCGAGCCCTCCTCCCCAGTCCCGAAGAGGACGGGGGAGGTGGATCGACGCGCAGCGGCGAGACGGAGGGGGCGGGATCACCCCACAACGCCCCGATCCTCATAACCGACCCCGCCGAGCGCGACCTCGCGCTCACCCTCGACGCCTTCGAGGCGGCGCTCGCCGAGGCCTACGACCGCTACGCCCCCAATGCGGTGGCCGAGCACGCCTACCGCCTCTCGCAGGCGTTCTCGAAATTCTACGCCGCCTGCCCGATCCTGCAGGCCGAGCCCGCCACCCGCGCCTCCCGCCTGACGCTTGCCGCCGCCACGCTCGCCCAGCTCGAACAGGCCCTCGACGTCCTCGGCATCGCTGTCCCCGAGCGGATGTAGCGCGCGGCTCAGCCCTGCGAACTGGCGATATAGTCCGGCAGCTCGCCGTAGAACTCGCCCACGCCGGCGGTCAGCGCCGTCACCAGCGCCCGCTCGGCCGGCGTGACGAGCGGGTTCCAGGTGTCCAGGATCATCACCGCGCGGGGCTCGTCGCTGTCGTTCCAGGCCTCGTGCTCGATGGTGTCGTCGAACACGAAAGCCTTGCCCGGCTCCCAATCGCGCCTCTGGCCCCCGACGCGGAAGCCGCAGCCGGGCGGGACGACCAGCGGCAGGTGGACGACCAGACGGGCGTTGTTCACCCCCACGTGCGGCGGGATTTTCGTGTGCGCGTCCAGGATCGAGAACACCGCCGTCGGCGCCGTCTTCAGGAGGTCGCAGCGCGGCCAGGCGGCCAGCGCCGCCGCCGTCTTGGGGCAGCGCGCCAGGTTCTCGGCCACCGGAACGCCCGCGCGCCACAGGTAGAAGACGCCCCAGCGTCGCGAATGGTTGAGCTCTCGCCAGCGGGCTCCGGGCGCCTTCTCGGCAATGTAGGGCTCCAGCGCGGCTGCTCCATCCGCCAGCACCCCCATCAGCTCCTCGCGGATGTCGTCGGTGGCCGCCTCCAGCGCGTCGAGCCACGGGAAGTCCGCGCGGTCGTGGAACTCCACCGCCGGCAGCTCGGGGAAATAGAGGAAGGACGGCGAGGGCCGATAGACGCGGCGCTTGCGCAGGAGGATGTCCAGGCAGGCATCGAAGCGGTCCAGCCGCGCGCCCTGATGCCGGGCCCGCTCATCCGCAAGCCGCCCGGCCAAGAAGCCCTCCAGCGCCAGGTCATTGGCGTCCACGCAGGCCTTGGCGTGGGCCAGCACCGCCACGGCGCCGGGTGGCAGGTTCGGCGGGATCGCCTGCAGCGCCGTGCGGTAAACCGCCGCGGCGGTGCGCGGGACGCCGTCCGCCTCGAACCTCAGGCCCGCCTCGATCAGGCTGCGGAAGCCGCCGGGCGGCAGCGCGGCGACCTGGCGCCCGATGTCCTGATCCTCGCCGTACGCCATCGCCCGCGAATCCGCCGCGCCGCCGGTCGCCGCCGGCTCCGAACGGTCTTTCCTGCGGAGCCGCCGGAGGGGCCGGCCACCGGCTTCGGACGAGCGGCAGGAAACCTGCGACGAACGCGGTTCGGCCCATCCCGCTCTGCCTATGATATTGTCCGATATAGCTGTTTTCGCCTGCATCGCGCGCACCGGGGCGCGGCCACATGCCCATGGACTGACGCAACGTCCGGCGCCCAAGATGGTCCCGCATCATCGGAGCCCTCCCATGCCTGAAGCCCTGATCATCGACGCCTGCCGCACGCCGCGCGGCATCGGCAAGGTCGGCAAGGGAGCGCTGGCCGACGAGCATCCTCAGCACCTGGCCTCCACGGTCCTTAAGGCCATCGCCGAGCGCAACGGGCTCGACACCGCCGAGGTGGACGACGTGATCTGGGGTTGCTCGTCGCAACGCGGCAAGCAGGGCAACGACATGGGCCGCATGGCCGCGCTGGACGCCGGCTACGACATCCGCGCGAGCGGCGTCACCCTCGACCGCTTCTGCGGCTCCGGCATCACCGCCGCCAACCTCGCCGCCGCCCAGATCATGTCAGGCATGGAGGACCTGGTCATCGCCGGCGGCACGGAGATGATGTCCTACACGATGTCGAGCGCGCCGCAGCACCAGGCCTTCTTCGACGGCCCGGCCCTGATGGATGCCGGCAACCGCCACCTGCGCCAGCTGCACCCGCAGTCGCACCAGGGCGTCTGCGCCGACGCAATCGCCACCCTGGAGGACATCCCGCGCGAGGCGCTGGACGAGCTCGCCTACGTCAGCCAGCAGCGCGCCGCCAAGGCGATCGACGAGGGCCGCTTCAATCGCAGCCTGGTCGCCGTCTACCACGAGGACGGCACGCTCGCCCTCGACCGCGAGGAGTTCCCCCGTCCGCAGACCACGCTGGAAGGCTTGGCTTCGCTGAAGGCCTCCTTCGAGCCGATGGCCGAGGCGCCGCTGGATGACCAGGGCACCACCTTCGGCGGCCTGATCCGCCAGGTCTACCCGGACCTGAAGATCCGCCACGTGCACCACGCCGGCAACTCCTCGGGCGTGGTCGACGGCGCCGCCGCCGTCCTCTTGGCCTCGCCGGAATACGCCGCCAGGAAAGGCCTCAAGCCCCGCGCCCGCGTGCTCGCCATGGCCAACGTCGGCGACAGCCCGACCCTGATGCTGAACGCGCCCGTGCCCGCCGCCAGGAAGGCCCTGAAGAAGGCCGGCCTCACGCCCGACGACATCGACCTCTGGGAGATCAACGAGGCCTTCGCGGTCGTCGCGGAGAAGTTCATCCGCGACCTCGGCCTCGACCGGGAGCGCGTCAACGTCAACGGCGGCGCCATGGCGCTGGGCCATCCGATCGGCGCCACCGGCTCGATCCTGATCGGCACCATCCTGGACGAGCTGGAGCGGCGCGACCTCAAGCGCGGCCTGGTCACCATGTGCGCCGCCGGCGGCATGGCCCCGGCGATCATCGTCGAGCGTGTCTGAGCCCCAAATACTCGCCAAACGCGAAGGAACCCGCCTCTACACGCATTCGTGTACCCGAATTGGGCAGAAAAATGACCCTAGGGGGTCTCCCGCTGCGCGATATGTGACACTAATCAATTGTTACCCCCGTAATTCGGGGCCGTAGTAGGGGCGATGACCCAGGGACGGGATCAGGACCTTTCCGCGCTCAGGACGAGCGCCATGGCGTTCGCGCCGCCGATGCGCGTGGCCGCCGTGGCCATCGTCGTGTTCGCACTCGTCCGCCGCTCGCTGACGCTGCCGCACGCGCCCGGCCAGTTCGCGCCGATCGGGGCGTCGGTCGCCGTCATGCTGGCCGTGCTGCTGCTGACCCGGCGCGCCCGCTGGCCCGCCTTCATCGCCGCGGGCTTCGTGGGCCGGGTGCTGGCGGCGCTCTCGGCCGGCGGCCGCCCGGAGCTGGCGGTGGGCCTCGCGCTCTGCGGCCTCTTGGAATACCTGCTGGCCGCGACCCTGCTGATCCGCGCGCTCGGGCGCAGCCCCGACCTGGCCCAGGTGAAGACCCACCGCACCTATCTCCTGATCGTGGGGGCGGCGGCGCTCGCGATCGGCGTCCTGGCCGGAGGCGTTCATGACCTCCTGACCGGCTCCAGGGACTTCGGGCTGGACGTGCTCACCTGGGCCACGCGCGACTTCGCCGGCATGGCGACGCTGACGCCCTGCATCCTCGTGCTCGCCAGTCCGCGCCGCGACTGGCGCGAGTTTGCGGGTCTGCGCGCCTGGCCGCTGGTCCTGCTGCTGGCGGTGGAGGTCGCGGTCCTTCTGCAGAACGTCCTGCCGCTGAGCTTCCTGGTCCTGGCGGCGCTGCTGCTGGTGACCTGGCGTCTGCGGATCGCGGGCGCGGCGATCGGCGTGCTGATGACCATCGCGATCGCAGTGCCGGGCGCCCTGGCGGGGCTGGGCCCCTTCGCGTTGATCCCGGGATCGCCCACGCAGCGGCTGCTGCTCCTGCAACTCTTCCTGACCGTGTGCTTCTACGTCACCGTCCCCGTGGCCAGCCAGGTGACCCGCGCAAGGCGGCTGAAGGACGAACTGGACCTGGCGCTCAAGCTCAGCACCGACGCCCAGGCGCTCTACAAGCTGCTCGCCGACAAGGTCACCGACATCGTCATCCGGACCGACCTCGAGGGATGCATCCAGTACATCTCGCCCGCCTGCCGCACATTTGGCTGGGAGCCCGAGGAGCTGATGGGCAAGCCGCCCAGCTTCCTCACCCATCCGGGCGACCTGGACCGCCTGTTCCAGAACACCGCGCGCGTCCTGACCGGCGACTTGGGCCATCCCCGCGATCGCCGCTACCGGTTCCGCGCCAAGGACGGAGGCTACCGCTGGCTCGAAGGCAACCCGGCCGTGCTGAGCGACGAGCACGGGGCTCCCTGCGGGCTGGTCAACAGCTTCCGCGACGTCACGGAGCAGCAGGCGACCGAGGAGGCCCTGGCCGCCAGCGAGGAGCGCTATCGTCTCGTCGCCGACAAGGTGCGCGACATCGTCATGAAGACCGACCGGCAGGGGCGCATCGAGTATGTTTCGCCCGCCTGCCGCGCCCTCGGCTGGGAGCCCGAGGAACTGCTCGGCCGCTCGCCGGACCATCTGCTCCACCCGGACGACCTGCCCCGCGCCATGGCCAACTTCGAACGGCACATGGCCGGCGAGGTCACCCACCCGCGGGAGCGCCGCTACCGCTTCCGCGACGCCGACGGGATCTATCGCTGGTACGAGAGCAGCTCGGTCGCGCTCGTCGACGACGATGGCGCGCCTCAGGGGCTGATCGCCAGCTTCCGCGACATCTCCGAGCAGCAGGCGGCCGAGGAGGGCCTGGCGGCCAGCGAGGAGCGCTATCGGCTGATCACCGACAACCTGCTCGACGTCGTGCTGCGCTCGGACCTGACGGGCCGCATCGAGTACGCCACGCCGTCGGTCTGCGCCCTCCTCGGCTTCGAGCCCGAGGAGCTGGTGGGCAAGTTCCCGCCCGAGCTGGTGCACCCGGACGACCGGGCCGCCATGACCGCCAACCTCGGGGACATGGCCGAGGGCGTGGTCGCGCCCGACCGTGAGCGGGTGTTCCGGTACATGACCAAGGACGGCGGCTACCGGTGGCTGCAGGGAAAGCCGGGTGTCGTCAGGAATTCGGACGGTATCGCCGTGGGCCTGGTGACCTGCCTGCGCGACGTCACCGAGCGTCGGGCGGGCGAGCAGGCGCTGGCGGCCAGCGAGGCCCGCTACCGCATCGTCTCCGACAATGTGCGCGATGTCGTGGTCCAGACGGACCTGCAAGGCCGGATCGAGTTCGTATCGCCGGCGTGCCGCATCCTCGGCTACTCGCCCGAAGAACTGATGGGCAAGCCCCCGTCCTTCCTCCTGCATCCCGACGACCTGCCCCGCGCGCTCGCGAACACGGCGCGCTACCTAGCCGGCGAGACCAACCACGTTTCGGAGCGCCGCTACCGATTCCGCGGCAAGGACGGGACCTACCGCTGGTTCGAGGGTAGCCCGTCGGTGATCAGGGACCCGGACGGGGCGCCCCGAGGGCTGCTCAACAGTTTCCGCGACATCGCCGAACAGCAGGCCTCGGAGGAGGCCCTCGCCGCCAGCGAGGCCCGCTACCGCCTGCTGGCCGACAACATGAACGACCTGGTCGCCTGCAGCGGCGCGGACGGCATACTGACCTTCGTCACCGGCGCGGCGGCAAGGATCCTCGGCTACTCGCCCGCCGAGATGGTCGGCATTGACGCCGGCGCCTTCGTCCATCCGGACGATCTCGCGGAGACGCGGGAGCGCTTCCGGCGGCTCACGGAGCGGCCGGGCGAGGCCGTCCGAATCCAGTACCGCGCCCGGCGCAAGGACGGCGCCTACGTCTGGCTGGAGGCCAGCCCGCACGCCGTCTTCGACGAACGGGGCGAGTTCGTGGAGTTCCAGGACATCGTCCGCGACGTCACCGCCCACAAGACGCTGGAAGCGGGGCTGGAGGAGGCGCGGGCCGTCGCCGACGCCGCGGCGGCCCAGAAAGCGGAGTTCCTGGCCGACCTCAGCCACGAGCTGCGCGGCCCGCTGCACAGCGTGGAGGGGCTGGCGCGGCTGGCCCGCAAGCGCCCCCAGGTCAGCGAGCCCGTGCGCGCCTATCTGGAGCGCATCGAGGAAGCCACCCGCGCCCTGCTGGTCCTGGTCGACGACGTCCTGGAATTCTCCAAGCTCGACGCCCACCAGGTGGTCTTCCGACCGCGCCCTGTGCGGGTGTCCGATTTCGCCCGCCGGAAACTCGCCCAGTTCGAACCGCAGGCCCACGCCAAGAATCTCGAGCTCCTGTACCTGGACAACATCCCGGCCGAGCTCGTCGTCTCGTTCGACCGCGATCGCCTGCGCCAGGTGGTGCTGAACCTGCTCGGCAACGCCGTGAAGTTCACCCGCTCCGGCCATATCACCCTGGAGACCGCCTACGACGCCGCGGCGCAGCGGCTCACGGTGAGCGTCACCGACACCGGCCCGGGCATCCCAGCGGATCGCATGGAGCGGCTCTTCAAGCGGTTCAGCCAGCTGGGCGAGGCCGGCCCGCGCAGCTACGTGGGCGCTGGCCTCGGCCTGGCGATCTCCAAGCGCATCGTCGAAGGCATGGGCGGCGAGATCGGGGCGACCAGCGAGTTCGGCCGCGGCAGCCGCTTCTTCTTCTCGATCCCCGCGCCGCTCAGGGACGCCGCCGAGGTCCAGGAGGACGAGACGGCCGCCGCCCCCCGGCTCCGGGTGCTGGTGGCCGACGCCGACCCGGACGTGGCCACGACGGTCGCCGAGTCGCTGGGGGCGCTGAACGCCCGGGTGCTGACCGCCGCGGACGGCGACGCCGTGCTCGAGCTGGCGGCCCGCGAACCGGTCGACGTGATCCTGGTCGAGCTCGACCTGGCGCGGCGCAACGCCCAGGCCGTGCTCCGCCGCATCCGCCGCCGGCGCGGGCCCAACATGGTGACCCCGGTGCTGGCGCTGACCCCGCCCGGCGACCGCACCACCCTGGAAGAGGCGATGGCCGACGGTTTCGAGGGGCTGGCCGCCAAGCCCTTGTCGAAGGCCGAGCTGGTCTCGGCCGTCGCCCATGCCCTGGCTGTCGCCCGCGACCCGCCGCTGCGGGCCACGTCGCGGCGCGTCCCGTCGGCCGAGCCGCAGGCCGCTGCGCCCTCCGCTGAAAAAACCGCCCGCCGTCGCCCGGCCAAGCCGGTCGCCGCGGCCTGACGGCGGGGGTCCACATTGACAGGGCCCGGAGCTGGAGCGCAGTCTCCGAGAAGGCTGATACGGCCCGCCGCTTGCGGCCCCAAAGGGCTACGGTGAACGTATCCAAGTCGCTTCGATCCTTTGCTCCTCGAGCGAACGGTCAGCAATGCAAGCCCCTGACGTCCTTCGGTTCGCTCGCAAGCAGAGGATGGATTTCCATGCGAGACTTCCGCGACGCCAAGGCGATGGCGCGTACGCTCCGCGAGGCGCTGGCCGCCAAGGGCGTGACGATCCGCAACGGCGAGGCGCTCGAGCTGACAGCCAGGATGCTGGGGCAGCGGGACTGGAACACGCTGGCCGCCGCCATCGACGCCGCGCGGCTCCGCGAGGCGGCCTGGACGCGGCTGGAGGGCGTCTACGCAAGGAAGGAGCCGGTGATGGGCTCGATCGTCGGGCGCGTCAGGGGCGGCTTCACCGTCGACCTGGGGGGCGCCTCGGCCTTCCTGCCTGGCTCTCAGGTCGACGTCCGGCCGGTCCGCCACTTCGGGGCCCTGATGGGCCTGGAGCATCCGTTCGCCATCCTCAGGATGGACCGGCCGCTGGGCGCAATCGTCGTCTCCCGCCGCGCCCTCCTGGAACGCTCCGCCTGACGGAGGAACCTGCGCGCGCCGGAGCATGGCGCGAAACTTGAACGGCGAACCCCGCACGCAGGGCGCTGGGCCCTACCTGAACGTCGCGTGCGGGGCGCTCTCCCGGCCGTTGCCCAGTGCCCCGGCCAGGAGAGCGCTGCCCTCCAGCCGCGGGCGTCCCAGATCGGGACAAGTCACACCACCCGCGCCTCTCCCAGATGCGGAGCATCGTGGGAGAGGCTGTGAGAGGGCGGCGCCGGTTTTCGGTTCCATCATGGCCTTGGACCAGGGGACCTCCCCTCGCTCAAATTCCGTCAGCGGCCCAGCTACCCCGCCCGGGCCTCGGCCACCCGCGCCGCGGACATGGACTCCGCCTGCACGATCTCCACCACGTCGGCGGCATAGGCCGCCGTGTTTTGCCGCGCCGCCGCCGCGCCCCAGACGCCGTTCATCTCCAGCGCCTCGAACCCCGCGCCGATGTGGAACAGCGCGCGGAACGCCTCCTTCTCCAGGAGCGGCGTCGGCAGGATCTGCACGCCGTCAGCCCGCAGCTGATCGACGACGCTCTTCAGCATCTTCGGCTTGATCGCGGACGGCACCCGGGTCAGCAGCGCCCGATGCGGGATCGGCCGCGTCGCGCGTCCGCCGAACACGCGCACGATCTCCGAGGCCTTGATCGCCTCCCAGAGGTCAAGCTGCGAGCCCGCCAGCGGCGTGATGACCAGATCGAAGCGCAGGGCGGCCAGCACCGCCGTGCCGCGCGTCGTGCCCTCGCTGTCGAGGATCACCCATTCCGGGGCGCGCCGCTGCGCCTCGCGCACGGCGTCGCGGATGTCCTGCACGGTCGGCGCCGGGTGCACGCTGATCGCGTCGGAGCGGTTCGGCAGCTCGGACCAGCGCACCAGCGGCTTGTTCGGATCGGCGTCGATCAGCGCCACGCGATGGCCGCGGTCGGCCAGCCCGAGCGCCAGCGCCAGCGCGGCCGTGGTCTTGCCGGCGCCGCCCTTCGGACTGATCAAGGCGACGTTGGGCATGCACTCGGTTCCCTCGATGCGGCGCGCCGAAATGGCCGCGCAAGTCGGGCGCTTTCGTGTCCTGCAAGCCCCAACCCTGCACGATAATAACCTGGACGCCCGAGGCTAGCCTGGGCGCGTCTCGTCGCACCGTAAAGGCCGAAGCTCGCGAGAACTTAAAGGGCGTTCGCTCCTGACGCGTGGCGGCCACAGGCGCGCCCTCGCCCATTGACTTGCCCCCTTATCTCCGGCACGGCTCGACCAACTCTCGCGGGAGAGATCGGGCGGCGATTCCCCTCAAGGGACCGAAGCCCGGAGCCGAAGGCGCAACCGCCCCGGAAACGCTCAGGCAAAAGGACCGCGACGGGCTGACAAACGCTGGAAAGACTCTTCGAACCCCGGACTGGATCCGGGGGAAGCAGGGCGCCGAAGGAGCAGGGGGCCGCCAACCACCGGCGGCTCGAAATCTCTCAGGTCTCGAGGACAGCGGGGGCGCAGGCGATAGGGCGGCATGCCGTCCGCCGCCTGCACAGTCGTCAGCCGGAGTCGCCCCTTGTCCGCCGCCACAGACGCCCCGTTGAAGACCACGCCGCTGCACGCCGCGCACATCGCCGCGGGGGCGCGCATGGTGCCGTTCGCGGGCTACGACATGCCGGTCCAATACCCCGAGGGCGTGCTGAAGGAGCACCTCTGGACCCGCGAGCACGCCGGCCTCTTCGACGTCTCCCACATGGGCCAGGCGCGCTTGCGCGGGGTCGCCCCGCTCGCCGCCTTCGAGGAGGTGGTCCCCGGCGACTACATCGGCCTGAAGCCCGGCCGCCAGAAGTACTCGGTCCTGCTCAACCGCTCAGGCGGCATCGTCGACGACCTGATGGCCGGAAGACCGGATGACGACGGCCTCTTCGTGGTGGTCAACGGCGCCTGCAAGGACAACGACTTCGCGGTCATCGACGCCGAGCTCGCCGGCCAGGTGACCATCGAGCGCCTGGAGGACCGCGCGCTCCTGGCGCTGCAGGGCCCCGAGGCCGCCGCGGTGATCGCCGAGCAGGTCCCGGCCACCGCCGGCATGGTGTTCATGGACATCCGCGCCGTCGAGGGCTTCGGGACCGACCTGATCGTCTCGCGCAGCGGCTACACCGGCGAGGACGGCTATGAGATCTCCATCCCGGCGGCCGAGGCGGAGCGGATCTGGAACATCCTCACCGCCGACCCGCGGGTGAAGCCGATCGGGCTCGGTGCGCGGGATTCGCTAAGGCTGGAAGCCGGCCTGCCGCTCTACGGCCACGACATCGACGAGACCGTCAGCCCGGTCGAGGCGGACCTCACCTTCGCCGTTAACAAGAACCGCCGCGAACAGCGCGACTTCCCGGGCGCCGCACGCATCGTCAAGGAGCTGGCTGAGGGCCCGTCCCGCGTCCGTGTCGCCCTGAAGGTGCTGGAAGGCGCCCCCGCCCGCGAAGGCGCCGAAATCGCCGACGAGTCCGGGGCCGTCGTCGGCGTCGTCACCTCCGGCGGCTACTCCCCCTGCCTGAAGCAGGGCATCGCGCTCGGCTTCGCGCCCCCGGCCCTCGCCGCCCCCGGAACCCGCCTGAAAGTCATCGTCCGCGGCAAGCCCCAGGCGGCCGAAGTCGTCAAACCCCCCTTCGTCCCCCACCGCTATGTGCGGAAGGCGTGAAGCGATGAGCCTTAGCGGCGCGTCAGCGCAGCCAATTCAAACCGCGGAGACCGCAGAGATACGCGAAGGGTGCGGCTGCGACTCTCTGCGTATCTCCCCGATCTCTGCGGTTCAAACCAACGGCGCGCGCCGCGCCAACGCCCTTTCCTAGGAGATCCCCATGCGCTTCACCAAGGATCACGAATGGGTGGAGGTCGATGGCGACACCGCCACCGTCGGCATCACCGCCTACGCCGCCGAGCAGCTCGGCGACGTGGTGTTCGTCGAGACTCCTGAGGTGGGCAAGTCGGTGAAGGCCGGCGACGGCTTCGCTGTGGTCGAGAGCGTCAAGGCCGCCTCCGACGTTTACGCCCCGATCTCGGGCGAGGTGGTGGAGGCCAACGGGGCCCTCGCCGACGCGCCCGAGACCGTCAACGCCGCCCCCGAAGCCGCCGGCTGGTTCGCCAAGCTCAAGCTCGCCAACCCCGCCGAGCTCGACGCCCTCATGGACCGCCCCGCCTACGAAGCCTACCTGCAGACCCTTTAGCTCCCGCGCGAAGCGCAAGAATTCAAACCACGAAAAGCACGAAAATTCATGAAAACCAATATCTTGGACAAAGACCGCTAGACGAGCCCCTTTCGTGTTTTTCGTGCCTTTCGTGGTTCCCTCCTGAAGTGACCCCGCCATGAGATACCTCCCGCTCACCCCCGAAGACCGCACCCAGATGCTGGCCACGATCGGGGCCGCGTCGATTGACGAGCTGTTCCGCGACGTGCCGGAGAGCGCGCGCCTGACGGACCTCGTCGACCTGCCGCTCCACGTCGGCGAGCTGGAGGTGGAGCGCGAGTTCGCCGCGCTCGCCGCGCGGAACCGCCCGGCCGGCGCCGGACCGTTCTTCTGTGGCGCCGGCGCCTACCGCCACCACGTCCCGGCCAGCGTCGACCACCTGATCCAGCGCTCGGAGTTCCTGACCAGCTACACGCCCTACCAGCCGGAGATCGCCCAGGGCACGCTGCAGGTGCTGTTCGAGTTCCAGACGCAGGTCGCCGCCCTCACCGGCCTCGAGGTCGCCAACGCCTCGATGTACGACGGCTCCACCGCCTGCGCCGAAGCTGTGATGATGGCCCAGCGGGTCACCCGGCGCGAGAAGGCGATCCTCTCCGGCGGCCTGCACCCGCACTACGCCCAGGTCACCCAGACCATCGCCCACGCCGAGGGCATGGAGATCGTGCGTCAGCCCGCTGCCCTCGACGCCGAGGCGGCCGTGCTGGGGGCCATCGACGCCGAGACCGCCTGCGTCGTCGTCCAGACGCCCAACGTCTTCGGCGTGGTCACCGATGTGACGAAGATCGCCGAGGCCGCGCACGCCGCCGGCGCCCTCCTGATCGTGGTCACCACCGAGGCGGTCTCGTTCGGCCTGCTGAAATCGCCCGGTGAAATGGGCGCTGACATCGCCGTCGCCGAGGGCCAGTCGATCGGCAACGCGCTGAACTACGGCGGCCCCTACGTCGGCCTCTTCGCGGCCAGGGAGAAGCTGGTCCGCCAGATGCCTGGGCGGCTCTGCGGCGAGACCGTTGATGCCGACGGCCGGCGAGGTTTCGTCCTGACGCTCTCCACCCGCGAGCAGCACATCCGCCGCGAGAAGGCGACGTCGAACATCTGCACCAACTCGGGCCTCTGCGCGCTCGCCTTCAGCATCCACCTATCGCTGCTGGGCGAGGTCGGCCTGCGCAGGCTGGCCGCTCTGAACCACAGCCGCGCGCGCGAGCTCAAGGCTGCGCTGGACACCGTTCCCGGCGTCGAGGTGCTGACCCCGCGCTTCTTCAACGAGATCGCCGTGCGCATGCCGGGAGACGCCGCCGCCATCGTCGAGGACCTCCTCACCGACGGCATCGTGGCCGGCGTGCCCTACTCGCGCCTCGCGCCGGCCGCCGGGATGGACGACGTCCTCCTGCTCGCCGCCACCGAGCTGACCACCGCCAAAGACATCGCCACCTTGACCGCGGCCCTCAAAGCGACGCTGAGCGACTGACCATGACCATGTCCAACGTGGGCCGCCCGACGCGGCCGGATGGCGCGACGACCGCCGAGGGTCACGCCTCTTTGACCGGCGGCCGCGGCCTCCTGCAGGACGAGCCGCTGCTGTTCGAGCTGGGCGGCTGGGAGAAGACCGGCGTCGACCTGCCGGACCCTGAGCACGACGCCTCCGACCTGGGCGAGCTGGTGCGCAAGGCGCCGATCGGCCTGGCCGGCCTCTCCGAGCCGGAGACGCTGCGCCACTACGTGCGCCTCAGCCAGAAGAACCACGCCATCGACCTGGCGCTCTACCCGCTGGGCTCGTGCACCATGAAGCACAACCCGCGGCTCAACGAGAAGATGGCCCGCCTCGCTGGCTTCGCCGACCTGCACCCGCAGCAGCCGGTTTCGACAACCCAGGGCGCCCTGGAGCTCATCGACCGCCTGGCCCACTGGCTGAAGACGCTGACCGGCATGCCGGCCGTGGCCATGACGCCCAAGGCCGGCGCCCACGGCGAGCTCTGCGGCCTGCTCTGCATCAAGGCCGCGCACGAGGCCGCCGGCCAGGGCCACCGCCGCACCGTCCTGGTGCCGACCTCCGCCCACGGCACCAACCCCGCCACCGCGGCCTTCGTCGGCTACTCGGTCACCGAGATCGCCCAGACCGACGACGGCCGCGTCGACCTGGCCGACCTCGAAGCCAAGCTCGGCGACCATGTCGCCGCGATCATGGTGACCAACCCGAACACCTGCGGCCTCTTCGAGCGCGACGTGGTCGAGATCGCGCGCATATCGCACGCGCACGGGGCGTTCTTCTATTGCGACGGCGCCAACTTCAACGCCATCGTCGGCCGCGTCCGCCCCGGCGACCTGGGCGTCGACGCCATGCACATCAACCTGCACAAGACCTTCTCCACCCCGCACGGCGGCGGCGGGCCGGGCGCTGGGCCGGTGGTGCTGTCCGAGGCCCTGGCGGCCTTCGCTCCGACGCCCTGGATCGTCCACGCCGGCTCAGGCTTCACCCTCGCCGAACAGCCCGCCGGCCCCGCCGCCCAGGCCTTCGGCCGCATGTGCGCCTTCCAGGGCCAGATGGGCATGTTCGTCCGCGCCTACGCCTACATGCGCAGCCACGGCGCCGACGGCCTGCGCCAGGTCGCCGAGGACGCCGTGCTCAACGCCAACTACGTCAAGGCGCGCCTCGCCGCCGAGATGACGCCCGCCTTCCCCGACGGCCCCTGCATGCACGAGGCCCTGTTCGACGACGCCTGGCTCGAAGGCACCGACGTGACCACCCTCGACTTCGCCAAGGCGATGATCGACGAGGGCTTCCACCCGATGACCATGTACTTCCCGCTGGTGGTGCATGGGGCGATGCTGATCGAGCCCACGGAGACCGAGCCGAAAGCCGAGCTCGATCGCTTCTGCGACGCCCTGCTGGCGCTGGCCCGCGCCGCCAAGGCCGGCGACGCCGACCGCTTCAAGGGAGCGCCCTATCTCGCTCCACTCCGCCGTCTCGACGAGACCTTGGCGGCGCGCAAACCGAAGCTCACGTGGAGGCCCGACACTGTGGCGCCGGCGCCATTAGCGGCGGAATAGGCCTGCCTTAGGGATTTTTAATCCGCCCGCGCCTTTACGATTCTGAAGCGGCTTCGCATATCAGGTATGCGGAGCGGCGGTCCAACCTCCCCTTGGGCCGCGCGCACGTCTCCAGGTTAAGTCCAAGTGTCTTTCGCCATGCCCTCTTTGCGCGTCTACCGCGCCTCCGACGAATTCGCCCGCGATCTCGCGGCGCGGATTGGCCGTTGGCTGTTCCTCGCGCTGGGCATCGTCATCATGCTGGCCGGCCTGGTGCTGGCGCCGCTGCCGTTCCACGTCGGCCTGCCGCTGCTGGTCATCGGCCTGATGATCGTGCTGCGCAGTTCGTTCAAGGCCAAGCGCCAGTTCCTGCGCATCCAGCACGCCCACCCTAAGATGGTGTTCCCCATCCGTCGACTGATGCGGCGCGAGCCCGAGATCGTGCTGGTCTTCTGGCAACAGGCGCTCAGGGTCGAGCGGCTGGTCGTTCCGCGACGTATCCGCTTCGCCGTCAAGAGCCGCCGGTACTTGAAGCACCGCGCCCGCCGCACCCGCTCGGCCTGAGAGCCGGCGCCGCTACTGAAGCTTGCCGGCCAGCTGGCCGATCGCTCCGTCCACCAGCGGGTCCGACGTCGCGCCTGAAAGACGGCTCGCCAGGACGCGCTCGGCCATCTGGGCGGCGAGTTCGCCGGCGGCGGCCTTCACCTCGGCGGCGGCCTGGGCTTCGGCGGTGGCGATCCGGCGCTCGGCCAGTTCGCCGCGACGCTGCAGCTGCTCGGCCAGACGCTCCTGGGCTTCGGCCTGCATGCGCTTGGCCTGATCCTCGGCGTTGGCCAGGATCTCGGCCGCCAGCTTTTCGGACTGCTCGCGATCAGCCTGGATACGAGCGAGCAGCGCCTGGGCTTCTTCGCGCAGGTGGTTGGCCTCGTCGAGCTGCGCCTGCACCTTCGCGCCTGCATCGCCCAGCGCCTTCCAGGCAAACCGGTGAACGCCCGCGAAGGCCAGGATGGCCAGGAAGACCACAAAGGCCACGCCCACCCAGAAGTGCGCTTCGAGAAAGAGCTCCATCTTGTCTTATCCTTGCGCCGCCGCAGCGGTCTTCAGCTCGGCGGTGCTGGCCGCCTTGCCGGTCAGCTTGCCGACGATGGCGCCGGCGGCGTCGGAAGCGATCGAGGCGACATTGCTCATGGCCTGGTCGCGCGCCTTGCCGATGCGCGCCTCAGCCTCGGCGCCCTTCTCGGCCAGCTTGGCCTCTTCTTCGGCCAGCCGGGCGGCGACTTCGGCCTGGGCCTTGGCGCGGGCCTCGGCGGCCACCTTCTGGGCATGCGCGCGCGCCTGGGCGGTCTCTGCGGCTGCGGCGGCGGCTTGGGCTTCGGCCTCGTCCTTCAGCCGGCGCGCGTCGGCGATGTCACCGCTGATCTTGTTCTCGCGCTCGTCGATCGTGCCGCCGACGCGAGGCGCCACGAACAGGCGAACAAACAACAAGACGATCAGGAAGATGCCCAGGAACCAGACGATCTGTCCCGGCCACCAGTGGGCGTCGAACTGCGGCAGTCCGCCAGACGCCCCTTCGGACGCCGCTGAGCCTTCTTTGGTCTCGGTCGCCATCGGCGATCAGTCCTTTTCTGTCGGGCTTAGGAGCCGAACAGGATGATCAGCGACACCACGAAGGCGAACAGGCCCATGGTCTCGGTCAGCGCCATGCCGAGGAACAGCATGGCCTGCTGGCTGGCCGCGCCGGCGGGGTTGCGGATCGCCGCCTGCAGATAGGAACCAAACAGCACGCCGAGACCGACGCCGGCCCCGATCATGCCCATGGCGGCGAGACCCGCGCCGATCAGCTTGTAGGTGTGGTAGTCAGCGACGGCGTTCATGTCAGATAGTCCTCTCGAAGATGCCGGGTTGGATTAGTGGCCGTGACCGAAGTTCACGACCTCGTTGAGGTACACAGTGGCCAGGGCTGCGAAGACGAAGGCCTGTAGGGCCGCCACGACGAGCTCCAGGCCGGTCAGCGCCACGATCATGCCGAAGGACAGGGCGCTGGGAACGAAGGCCAGGCTCGCGATCCCGCCCGAAAGCCCCAGGATACCCAGCGCGACGACGAACGAGCCGAACAAGCTCATGACCACGTGACCGCCCAGCATGTTGCCGAACAGGCGCAAGGCGAGCGTGAATGGCCGCACGAAGTAGGAAAGCATTTCGATCGGGGCCATCAGGATCGCGCCGATCACGCCCATGCCGGAGGGGAAGAACAGGCCCAGGAACTTCGGCCCGTGCTTGATGAAACCCAGGATGAAGACGCTGAAGAAGGTGAGCACCGCGAGCGTCGCGGTCACCGCGAGCTGCGAGGTAACCGCGAACGTGAAGTTCAGGCCCGCGATGTTGAAGACGGCGAGCAGCACGCTCATCAGGTTGAGCACGAGGATGACGAGGAAGAGCGCGAGCAAATAGGGCACGTAAGGCCGTCCGGCGGGGCCCAGGATCGGCCCGGCCAGCATGCGGTCGATGACGTTGTAGAGCGCTTCAGCGACCGCCTGGCCGCGGTTCGGCACAATCTGGCGGCGCGCGGTCAGGGCGAAGAACGCGATCAGGAGTATCGCGCCCGCGATCATGCTCGCCACCGAATTGGTGATGGACATGTCGATCGCGAGCGAACCGACGTGCAGCGTCGGGAGATCCACCAGCTTGTGGATCACGAACTGCTCCATCGGATTGATGGCGGGTTGGCTCGCCATGGGTGATCCTAGTCCTCGTCCTCGTCGTCCGCAGCGCTAGGGACACTTCCCTGGCGCTCCATCGCCGTCCTGTTCGCCTTCGCCGCAGCCGAGACCGCGGCGAAGATGGAAAGCCCGGAACCGATCAGCAGTCCGCCGATCACGCCCCAGGGGCTCGTATGGGCGAAGCGGTCCACGAGCCAGCCAAGGCCGACGCCGCCGAGCACCCCGCCAACCACTTCCCCCACGAAGCGGTAACCCTGCGCCATCGCCGAGTGAGCGTCGGGGCTCACGGATCGGGCTTGCGCCGCCTCGGCCGCTCCCAAGCGCTGATCGAGGCTGCGTAAGGCCTCATCTGGCGGAACTTCGGGATGTGGCATACGTCGGAAGGCCTAACGACCGCGACGTCGCCGCCACGGCTGGGGCTTCAGGTCGCGCGGAACCTATAGACCGTGCTGCGGCGCGTCAAGGCTGGCCGAACGCGGTTTAGTGCGTTGTTTTTGCACATCATTTGTGAGGCTGCAGCGCAAGGTCCGCGAAGCGGCCGCACTCACTGGGCCGCCATGGCCTCAGCCTGGGTCAGGTCGACGGAGACCAGTTGCGAAACGCCGCGCTCGGCCATGGTCACGCCGAACAGGCGGTCCATGCGCGCCATGGTCACCGGATTGTGCGTGATGGCGATGAACCGCGTCTCGGTGCGCCGGCGCATCTCGTCAAGCAGGTTGCAGAAGCGATCCACATTGGCGTCGTCCAGCGGCGCGTCCACTTCGTCCAACACACAGATCGGGGCCGGCTGGGCGAGGAAGACGGCGAAGATCAGCGCCGTGGCGGTCAGCGCCTGCTCGCCTCCGCTCATCAGGCTCATGGTGGCCATCCGCTTGCCGGGCGGACAGGCGTAGATCTCCAGTCCGGCCTCCAGCGGATCCTCCGATTCGACCAGCCGCAGCTCCGCCTGTCCGCCTTGGAACAGGGCCTGGAACAGCGTCTTGAAGTGCTCGTTGATCACCTCGAAAGCGGCGACCAGCCGCTCGCGACCCTCGCCGTTCAGCTCGTCGATCCCCTGTCGCAGGCGGGAGATCGCGCCGATCAGGTCGGAGCGCTCGGCGTGCATCACGGCGAGCCGGGCGGCGTGCTCGGCGGCCTCCTCCTCCGCGCGCAGGTTGACGGGGCCGATCGCGTCGCGTTGGCGTTCGAGATTGTAGAGGTGGGCTTCGATGCCGCCCGGGTCGGCCGGAATGGCGACGGCTTCGTCGGCCAGTTTTCGAGCCAATTCCTGCGGCTCGATGCGCGCCGTCTCCCGGATTTGCGCGGCCACCTCCGTCAGGCGGGCGTTGGCGGCTTCGGCGTGGGCGGCCAGGCTGGCGCGCAGCTCGCGGGCCTCCGAGGCGGCGGCCTCGGCCGCGCGAAGGCCTCGATCGGCCTCGGCGCGCTCGTGCTCGGCGGCGGCCAGCGCGTCGGACGACTTGGCCCGGCGGCCCTCGGCCAGGGAAAGCTGGTCCAGCAGCTCGGCGCGGCGCGCCTCCAGTGTCTCGGGGGCGGCCTTGGCCTTGGCGAGCTCCACCTCGGCGTGAGCGCGGGCGGTGGCCAGCGCGTCCAGGCGCTTGGCGGCAGCCTCGCTGCGGCGGCTCCAGTCCTGGCGGTCGCCGATCAGCAGCTCCAGGCGGCGCGCCCGCCCGCCCTTCTCGCGGACCTCGACATCCAGCGCGGCCCGAGCCGCCGCGGCCGCGTCGCGGGCGGGCCCGGCCGCTTCCCGCGCCGCAGCCAGGCGCATGGCTAGCTCAGCGCCGTCCACTTCGGGCGCCGCCTGCGCCTCGAGGGTCGTCAGCACCTGCTCGTGTTCCGCGAGCTCGGCCTCGAACCGGCCGATCACGTCGTCCAGGGAGGCCGCGTGCGCCTCCTTGCGGGCGGCCTCACGGTCGAAACGCTCCACGGCCGCGCGCGCGGCGATCGCGCGTTGCTCGGCGGCCGGGGCTTCGCGGCGCGCGCTGCGCAGGGCTTCTTCCGCGGCGGCCACGCGGGCCTGCGCCTCGCCCAGCGCCTTCTTGGCCAGGTCGCACTTCGGCGTCAGGCCTTCGATCTCCGCCTCAACCTCCGCAAGGCGGGTCTTCTGTTCCAGGCGCACGGCGGCGGGCTTCCGCGCTTCGGCGCGGGCGGTGAAGCCGTCCCAGCGCCAGAGATCGCCTTCCTTGGAGACCAGCCGGCAACCCGGCGCGAGACCGACCTGCAGCCGATCGCCGTCGGCGCGGCTCACCAGGGCGGTGAAGGCCAGGCGGGCGGCTAGCGCGGGCGGCGACTTGACGACCTCGGCGAGGGGGATCGCGCCGACAGGCCAGGCCGGCGGCTCCGCCTCCGCCCCACCGCCCCAGAAGGCTGGCGCGGCCTTGTCCAGCGCGGCGTCCAGGTCGTCGCCTAGCGCGGCGGCCAGGGCTTGCTCGTAGCCGCGATTTGGCGAGACGGAATCGAGCGCCGGTGCGAAGCCGCCGCGCCGGGCCTGGGCGACAAGTCCTGCAAGCGCCCGGGCCTCGGCGGTCAAACGGCCGAGCTGGTCTTCCAGCTTGCGCGCAGCCTCGCGTCCCACCCCCTCGGCCGCCTGGGCGATCGTGCGCGTCTCCTCCGCTGTCTCGACGGCGGCGCGGGCTGCCACAAGCGCGGCTTCTGCGGCCTCCACCTCGGACTTGGCTTGCGAGGCCTGCGGGTTCGCGACCACGCCCAGCGCCTCGCGCTCGCTCCGCGCCTGATCCAGAGCGCGTCGGGTGCGGGCGAGGCGCGTGCGGGCCTCCTCGACCCTGGCGGCTGCGGCCCGGCGGCCGGCCTCCTCGGCGGCGGCCTGGGCGGCGAGCGCCTCCACCTCAGCATCCGCCGCGGCTCGGGCGACTTCAGCGGCCTTGGCGGCAGCCTCCAGCTCAGGGATACGCTCCGGCGCCGCGGCGATGGCCGCTTCCAGCGCGACCAGGTCGTCGGCCAGCCGGCCCAACGCTGCGGCCGCGTCCTCGACGATGTGTTCCTCACGGGCGCTGTCGGTCTCGAGACGCTCGATGTCGCCGGTCAGGCGGGCGAGTTCCGCGGCGTGCGCCTCGTGCTCGCGATCCAGCCGGTCCTTGTCGATCGCCAGCTTGTGCAGGATCGCGGCGGCGATGGTCTCCGCTTCCCGCAGGGGCTTGATCGCTTCGTCGGCGGCGGCGGCGCGCGTGGTGGCGACTGCGGCGGCTCCGGTGGTCTCTTCGACAGCCCGGATGGCCGCGGCGGCCTCGGCGCCCAGGCGCTCGGCGGCGGTCTTGGCTTCGGCATAGCGGGCGTAGAGGACGGCGCCCTGCAGCGACCGGATCTCAGCGGAGAGACGCTTGTATCGCTCCGCCTGGCGCGCTTCGCGCTTCAGCCGGGTCAGCGTCGCCTCGAGCTCCTGGGCCACGTCCTCCAGCCGAGCCAGGTTGGCCTCGGCGGCGCGCAGGCGAAGCTCGGCCTCGTGGCGGCGCGAGTGCAGGCCCGAGACGCCGGCCGCCTCCTCCAGGATGAGCCGCCGGTTCTGCGGTTTGGCGGCGATCAGCTCGCTGATCTGTCCCTGGCGGACGAGGGCCGGCGAGTTGGAGCCTGTCGAGGCGTCGGCGAACAGCAGCTGCACGTCGCGGGCGCGCACCTCGCGGCCGTTGATCCGGAAGGTCGAGCCCTCGCCCTTGTCGATCCTGCGGACCACCTCCAGCACCGGATGGTCGTTGAACGCGGCCGGGGCGCGGCGCTCGGAATTGTCGATCGTCAGCGCGACCTCGGCGTGGTTGCGCGCGGCGCGCTTGGCGGCGCCGGCGAAGATCACGTCGTCCATCCCGCCGGCACGCATGGCCTTGGCCGAGTTGGCGCCCATCACCCAGCGCAGCGCTTCCAGCAGGTTCGACTTGCCGCAACCGTTCGGCCCGACGATGCCCGTGACGCCGGGCTCGATCCGGAATTCGGTCGGATCGACGAAGGACTTGAAGCCCGAAAGGCGCAGCCGCTGGAAGTGCACGGGCTAGCGGGCTCCCTTCTTGGCTGTGGGCGTCTTGTCGGCGGGAGCCCCGGCGGCCTTCATCGCCGCCTCGATGGCCGCGTCCATTGCGGCGGGAGTCATCGGTGTGGGATCAGCCTTCACGCCGTTGATGAAGATCGTGGGCGTGCTGTCGACGCCGTCGTCCTCCAGAGCGCGGCGCATCCGCTCGTTGATGGCCGCGAGCACCGCCTGGTCGGAAAGGCAGGCCTCGAACTGGGCTTCGGAGAGGCCGTTGGCGGTGGCGATCTCGAGCAGGATCGGCTTGATCCTGCCCTCCTCCCAACGGGGCTGGCTGCGATAGATCTCGTCGACGACCTTGAAATACTTCGAGGGGCCGGCGCAGCGCGCCATCATGAAGCCGGCCGCCGCCACGGTCGGCGAGGCGACCAGCATCTCTTTCAGGGTGAAGCGCACCTTCCCGGTGTCGACCCAGCGCTTCTTGAAATCCGCGAACACCGCCTCGTTGAAATGGGCGCAGTGCGGACAGGCGACGGAGGCATACTCGATCACCTGCACCTTGGCGTTGGGGGCGCCCATCGACATGTCGTCTGGCCTGGGCGCGGGAGCAGCCCAGGCGGCTTGGCCCGCGAGCAGGGCGGCTGCGGCTGTGGCGAGCCAGGTCCGGCGGCTCGGCATCCTAGCCCTCCGCCTTGGCGATCGCCGCATCGAACTCCGGCATGGTCATGGCGCCCTCCACGCGGCGGCCGTTGATCACGAAGGTGGGCGTGGCCTGCACCTTGTCGGCCTTCAGGTGCCGGTTGGCCCGTTCGCCGAGCGCCTTCGCCGCGGCCGTGTCCTTCATACAGGCCTGGAACTGGGCGTCCGTAAGGCCGCCGGGATCCTTGGCGATGCGGGTGAACGCGGTCCGATAGTCGCCGGTCCGCAGCATCTCGTCCTGAGCGCGGAAGACCGCGTCCAGCACCGGGAAGTAGCGGTCCTTGCCGGCGCAGCGCGCGAGCAGGAAGCCGCCGGCGGCCAGCACCTCCGGCTCGGTGAGGTATTCCTTCAGCGTGTAGCGGACCTTGCCGGTGTCCACGTACTTGGCCTTGAAGGTCGGAAAGACCTGCAGCGCAAACCGGGCGCAGTGCGGGCAACTGGCCGAGGCGTACTCCACGACCTGAACGCGGGCGTCGGGAGCGCCCAGGCTCATGTCGTCGTCGCCCGCCCTTGCCGCTTGGTCGCCGCCGAGCTTCGCGCACGCGGCCAGCGCGAGGCCGGCGCAGAGCGCCAGGGCAGCGATGGGGCGAAGCGTCGGCATCTTCAGGCGAGGTCTCCCAGGAGGGTGGAGTAAAGCCCGATTCCCTCGGGCGAGTCCGCCGATGGCCATTTGAGGCGATGCGGGACCCAGGCTTCCCTAATCAACCGGCCTGCGGTGTCGCAGCACGCCGCGTCCGAGCGCCAGGAGCGCGGCCTTCAGCTTGCCGTCCGGGGCGGCGGCGAGGTCCTGTGCGAGCTTCGCCTCCTGGGCCGCGTCGAGCGGCGGCAGGGGCCGAGCGCGCGGCCGCGGCTCGGGCTTGTGCTGCAGCGGCCCCTGGACGATGCGCAGCTTCTGCACCGCCTCCGCGCCAAGGAACAGGTTCACCCGCGCCAGGATCTCGTGCGCCTGGTGCTGGATGATCGCCGCCGATGGCCCGGCCACCCGGATTTCCAGCGACGAGGGCCCGCCGTTGCGGCCCTTGGTGAGCTTCACCGGCTCGGTCCGCTTGGCGATCTCGGCCCCCACCACCTCGCGCCAGCGGGCGGTCAGCGCGCCGGGGCCCTGGCCAAACTTGGCGTCGAACTCGCGCAGCGTGCGGTTCAGCGCACGGCCGAGCGGCGGCGGCGGGCGGCGCTGTGGACGCGTGCGCTTCTGGGCCAGGATCTGCAGCGCCTCTTGCGGCGTCGGGAGCGTGCGGCGGGCCATCGGGCGCCAGTCTAGCGATGCGGCGGCATCGGGCGAAGGGGCGCAGTGACGCGGAATCCGTGGACAGGCTATGGAAAGCTGTGAACGCCGAGCGCCTCAGGGCCGCCCTCCTCGCCTGGTACGACGCCAACGCCCGCGACCTGCCCTGGCGCGTGCGGCCTAGGGACCGCGCCGCCGGCGGACGCCCCGACCCCTACCGCGTGTGGCTCTCCGAGGTGATGCTGCAGCAGACCACCGTCCCGCACGCCACGCCCTATTTCCTGAAGTTCACCGCCCGTTGGCCGACGGTGGGCGACCTGGCCGCGGACGCCGACGGCGAGGTGATGGCGGCCTGGGCGGGCCTCGGCTACTACGCCCGCGCACGCAACCTGCTGGCCTGCGCCCGAGCGGTGGCCGGCGACCACGGCGGCGTCTTCCCCGACAGCGAAGAGGGGCTGCGCGGCCTGCCGGGGCTGGGCGCCTACACGGCCGCGGCGGTCGCGGCGATCGCCTTCGAGCGGCCGGCCAACGTCGTGGACGGCAACGTCGAGCGGGTAATGGCCCGGCTGTTTGCCGTCGAGGCGCCGTTGCCTGACGCCAAACCCGAGCTGAAGGCGCTCGCGGCGGCCCTGGTTCGGGACGAACGCCCAGGCGACTGGGCGCAGGCGCTGATGGACCTGGGCGCGGTCGTCTGCCGACCCAAGCAGCCGCTCTGCGACCGCTGTCCGGTGGCCGATCACTGCCGCGCCCGCGCCGAAGGCTCGCCGGAGACCTACCCTCGGCGGTCCGCCAAGGCCGAGCGGCCGCACCGCTACGGCGTCGCCTATGTGCTGACCCGCGGCGAGCAGGTAGCCCTGGTCCGGCGTCCGCCAAAGGGACTGCTCGGCGGCATGCTGGCGCTCCCGACCTCGGACTGGCGATCCAACCGCTGGAGCGATGCCGAAGCGCTCGCCGCTGCGCCCGCAAAAGCGTCCTGGCGCGGCGTCGGGGAGGTTGAGCACGGCTTCACCCACTTTACCCTGACCCTTCAGCTTCTACGCGCCGAGGGCGACGCCGGCGACGGCCTGATCTGGAGTCCACGCCGAGACCTCGACGCCCTGCCCAGCGTCTTCCTGAAGGCCGCCCGCGCCGGCCTCTCGAACCTGCTCTAGAGCAGCCGGAACGCCAGCCAGACCAGGGCCGCGACGGTCGGGTAGAAGGTCAGGCCGAGGCCGAACGCCCGCGCCCACGGGGCGTAGAGGTAGCCGATCCAGAACGTCACGCGGCCGACGGCAAACAGTACGGCCAGGGCCGGAATGAGCGCGAGATCCTGCGGTCGCAGCGCGAGCGCGAGCCCGCTCCAGGCGATGGCCGCCAGCACGGTCTGCTCCAGCGTATTCAAATTGTAGCGCAGGTTGACGTCCATGAAGCCCGGCTTCGAGGGGTGCTGACCGTCGATGAACTCGGCGCGCAGGAAGCGCTGGTTGGCCGTGACCCCCAGGCCGACGAGGAGGCAAAGACCTGGGACCACCATCCAGTGCGCAACCAGCGCCAAGCGGAGGTCCGTAGCCGCCTCGACGGCGGGCCAGGCGCCCAGCGCGCGAGATGCGGCAGCGGCGCACACGGCCATCGCCGCCAGCATCCCGAGCGCGATGAGAATCTGCTTTCGGAGCATCTCCATCCCCGATCGCAGAGCTTAGGCTTTGTCTGTCTAGGCGGGAAGCTGGCTGCGCACCTTGGCGCGCAGCACGTCGATGGGGGCCAAGCCCTTGTCCGACTTGAAGTGCCAGTAGGTCCAGCCGTTGCAGGCCGGCTGGCTCTGCACCAGGGCGCCGACCTTGTGGATCGAACCGGACAGGTCGCCCACCACGAGGCTGCCGTCGGCCCGCACGCGGGCCGCGTTCTTGCCGCGCGGGCAGAACAGCATGTCACCGGGCCGCAGGAGGCCGGCCTCGACGATCTGGCCGAACGGGATGCGCGGCTCGGACTTCTTCGACCCGGTCACCGCCAGCTCCTCGGCCGTGGCCGGAAGCACCTTGGCGATGCGGTCCTTGGCGAGCTTCACGTACCCCGCCTCGCGCTCGATGCCGATGTAGTGGCGGCCCAGACGGCGGGCGGCGGCGCCCGTCGTGCCGGTGCCGAAGAAGGGATCGAGGATCACGTCGCCGGGCCGGGTCGAGGCGAGGATCACCCGGTGCAGCAGGGCCTCTGGCTTCTGGGTCGGATGCGCTTTCGCGCCGGCGGCGTCCTTCAGCCGCTCCTCGCCGGTGCACAGCGGCAGGGTCCAGTCGGAGCGCATCTGCAGCTCGTCGTTGGCCATCTTCATGGCGTCATAGTTGAAGGTGTAGCGCCGGCCGCCGCGCGCCTTGGCGGCCCAGATCAGGGTCTCGTGGGCGTTGGTGAAGCGGGTGCCCTTGAAGTTCGGCATCGGGTTGGCCTTGCGCCAGACGATGTCGTTCAGCAGCCAGAAGCCGAGGTCCTGCAGCGTCGCGCCGACCCGGAAGATGTTGTGGTAGCTGCCGATCACCCAGAGCGCGCCGTCGTCCTTCAAAACCCGGCGGCATTCCGTGAGCCAGGCGCGCGTGAAGGCGTCGTAAGTCTCGAAGCTGTCGAACCGGTCCCAGTCGTCGTCGACCGCGTCGACCTTGGAGTTGTCGGGCCGCAGGAGCTCGCCGCCGAGCTGCAGGTTGTAGGGCGGGTCGGCGAACACGAGGTCGACCGAGCGGTCCGGCAGCGCCTTCAGCGCCTCCAGGCAATCGCCTTCGATGATGGTGTCGACCGCGACGGCCATGACGGACCCCTGACGCACTGATGCCCGACGAAATGCCTGGACAAACCCGGAGTCAGAATCTGGCAGCGACATGGTGAAGGCCCCGTTTCCGATCATGGTGAACGCGGTGCTAACGGCGGGGTGACGGTCAAGGGGCGAGGGTCCCAAGGTCCCCAATTCCGTCATCCCGGCCGGAGCGCTCGCCAGAGCGCGGAGAGCCGGGACCCCAGCATCCTGATCTTCGACGCGCCTGAGCCGAAGCCGAACGCGAGGTCGATGACTGAGCTGCTGGGTCCCGGATCGACCTTTCAGGTCGTCCGGGATGACGAGCTTGGCGTGTGGTTCACCCGACCGCCTTTCTCGCGCGCTCCAGAGCGCGGAGGGTGGCGGTCCGGCTGGGCTGCTGCTTCGGCATGCGGTTCCAGGCGTCCAGGGCGGCCACCTTGTAGGCCTCGGCCAGCGTCGGATAGTTGAAGGTGTTCTCGACGAAGTAGTCGAGCGTGCCCTCGAGGTTCAGCACCGCCTGGCCGATATGGATCAACTCGGTGGCGCCCTCGCCCACGATGTGGACGCCCAGGAGCCGGCGGGTCTCCAGCGCGAACAGCATCTTCAGGAAGCCGGACGAGATGCCCATGATGTGGCCGCGGCTGGTCTCGCGGAACCGCGCCACGCCGCATTCGTAGGCGACGCCCCGCTCGCGCGCCTGCTCCTCGCTCATCCCGATCATCGAGATCTCCGGCACCGAATAGATGCCGTACGGGAAGAACTCGGGCGCGTCGTGGGCCGGGGCTCCGAAGGCGTGGCAGGCGGCGATGCGGCCCTGCTCCATCGAGGTGGAGGCCAGGCTCGGGAAGCCGATGATGTCGCCGGCGGCGTAGATGTGCGGCTGGGCGGTCTGGAAGGTCGCCTTGTCCACGGCGAGCCGGCCGCGGTCGTCGGGCTCGAGGCCGGCGGCGGCGAGGTCGAGGCCGTCCACCGCGCCTTCGCGGCCCGCGGAGAACAGCACCATATCGGCGGCGAGCTCGCGGTCGTCGGACATCTTCAGGCGGCACCGGCCGGGGCCTTCGACCACCGCCTCGACCACCTTGGCCCCGAAGCGGATCACCACGCCGCGGTCGCGCAGATCGTGCACGAACTCGTCGGCGAGCTCGCGGTCGAGAAAGGGCATCAGGCCGTCGTTCGGCTCGATCAGGGTGACCTTGACGTCGAGGGCCGACAGGATCGAGGCGTATTCCACGCCGATCACGCTGGCGCCCACCACCACCAGCTGGCGCGGGATGCGGACGAGGTCGAGCAGCTCGTCGGAATCGACGATGTTCTCGCCGTCGAAGCCGATGTGGCCCGGCCGGTACGGCTTGGTGCCCACCGCGACCAGGAACTTCTCGGCGGTGTATTCGGCGGCGCCCAGGGGGCTCTGGACGGCCACGCCGTTCGGGCCGCTGAAACGGGCCGAGCCGCTGATGGTCGCCACGCCGTTGCGGGCGAACTGGTGCTCCAGCACGTCGACTTCGTGGTCGAGGGTGATGGCCAGCCTGCGGCGCAGGTCCTCCGCCCCGATGTCCTTCTTGGCCCGGTAGGCGGCGCCGTAGAACCCGCGCTCCCGCCAGCCGGAAAGGTTCAGCACCGTCTCGCGCAGGGTCTTGGATGGGATGGTGCCGGTGTGCACCGAGACGCCGCCGACGCGGCGGCCGCGCTCGATCACCAGCACCCGCTTGCCGAGCTTGGCCGCCTGGATCGCCCCGCGGCGGCCGGCCGGACCGGACCCGATGACGATCAGGTCGTAGTGGGCGGCCCCGTTGCGGGTCGCCGCCTTGCCGGTGGCCATGGTCGTGTTCTTCCGCCCCAATCCGCTTCTGCGGGCGCGGAAACCATAACGGAGGCGGGTTAACCCCGGCTTTGGGAAGGCTTTACGAGGGGTTAGCGGCTAGGCGCCCTGCCATCGCACCCAGGCGCCGTGCGGGTGGGTCTCGGCGAGCAGCCGCTCGTCGCCGCCGGGCCAGAGGGTCAGTCGCACGTCCATGACCGCGATGTTGTTCGGCTGCGGCTCCATGCGCAGCCACGCGAACGGCGCGTCCTCACTCGCCTGGGCGCCGAGCGCCGCGATCGCGGCGGTGAGCGCGGCCTGGGCCTCCGGCGTCATGTAGGTCCAGAAGACCGAGTGGTAGAGGACCGTCGCCGCGCCGCCCTGCGGTCGCACGCGCTGACGCACCCAGTCGAGCGCGTCGGCGGCTTCGACATGGACGCCGTTCGCCAGCGCCACCGCGATCGCGGCCTCCAGCCGCGCCAGCCGCTCGGGCTGGTCGGCCCAGATATAGGAGACAAGGCGGCGGCGCTGGTCGGGATCGGTCAGGTTGGTGGGTCTTCGGTCACAGGCGGCGCGCTCGACCACGCGCGGGGCGGCGTCCAGCGGCGGCGGCGGTCCGCTCCAGTCGGTGTCCATCCGGACCGTCGCGGCCGGGTCGCCCCAGGCAGACTCGCCGAAGCTGTAGCGGTAGCGGTCCCAGGACAGGTTGAGGCCGGCGCTGGCCGCCAGTTCGAAACAGCGCAGCGGCAGACCCGTCGCGCGGACGACCTCCAGGAAACCGCCCAGCAGGCAGATCGAACGGCGCACCTCGTTGGTCTGGGGCTCATGCGCCATGAAGGCGGCGAGCCGGCCGCGGTCAGTCTCCATGGCGCGGGAGACGGCGGCCCAGATCGCCTCAGCATCCAGGCGCTCGTAGGCCACGGCCACCGCCGGGTCGTCGCCGGAGAGCGCCAGCTCCCGCCAGCCCGCGATCAGCCTGAGCGGCACGGCGGCGTCGAACAGCGCCTTCAATCCAAGGTCCGCCCACGGCGCGACGAGGGCTCGCACCGGGCCGCCAGTCTGCCAATCTTCGGCCGCCCGATCCAGCAGGTCAGCGTTCAGCGGCGACCCCATGTTGCGGCAGGCGCCGCCCTGCAGCTTCAGCGCCTTGACGATTTCGGGCAGCTCTTCAGTCATGCGCCGATCCGCTGGGCTCGCGCGCCGAACGTCAATGTTGATTCAGCGGCTCAATCTGCGAACGGCAGCTCGTCCTGCTCGCCCATGGCGTCCTCGAAAGCCATCAGCGGGTCCTTACCCATAAGCGCCAGCTTCACCGGACCCCAGGCCATGCGGTGGATCTCGCAGGGCCCGAGACTCAGCAGGGCCTCGGCGTGGATCGGCGCGCGATAGCCCTTGTGGCTGGCGAAGCCGTAGCCGGGGTAGCGCTGATCCATCTCGGCCATCAGCCGGTCGCGGGCGACCTTGGCCAGGATCGAGGCCGCGGCGATCGACTTGGACTTCGCGTCGCCGCCCACCACGGTCTTCACCTCGCACGGCAGCGGGAAGCGGTAGTTGCCGTCGACCAGGGCGAAGGCCGGCTGCACGGCCATGGCCTCGATGGCGCGGCGCATGGCGAGGCCCGTGGCGTGCAGGATGTTGAGGGCCGCGATCTCCTCGACCGAGGCGAAGCCCACGCCCCAGGCGACTGCCTTCGCCTTGATCTCGACCTCCAGCGTCTCCCGGGTCTTGGCGGACAGCTTCTTGGAGTCGTCCAGGCCCTTGGGGACCTTGCGCGGATTGTCCGGCAGGATGACGGCCGCCGCGCTCACCGGCCCCGCCCACGGCCCCCGCCCCGCCTCGTCGACGCCGCACACCGGCCCGCCGACGAAGGCCTTCTCCAGCAGCATGGTGGGTCCGCGCGCCATCAGGCCCCGCCCAGCTTGCGGATCGGCTGGTGCCGGTAGCAGGTGACCAGGTGGTCGTTGACGATGCCGACCGCCTGCATCCAGGCGTAGACGATCACCGGGCCCACGAACTTGAAGCCCTTGGCCTTCAGCGCCTTGGAGACCTCGACGGCGAGCTCGGTCTGGGCGGGCACGTCGCCGTCGCCGGTCCAGCGGTTCTGCAGCGGCGTGCCGCCGGTGAAGCTCCAGCAGAACTGGGAGAAGTCCTCGCCGCGCTCCCGCATGTCCAGGTAGATCCTGGCGCTTGAGATGGCGGCGTCGATCTTGGCGTTCGAGCGGATGATGCCGGCGTCGGCCATCAGCCGGGCGCGGTCGGCGTCGCCGTAGCGGGCGACCTTCTCCGGGTCGAAGCCGTCGAAGGCGGCGCGGAAGGCCTCGCGCTTCCGCAGGATCGTGATCCAGGCCAGGCCCGCCTGGAACCCGTCCAGCACCAGCTTTTCCCAGAGCGCCCGCGAATCTTTCTCGGGCACGCCCCATTCATGGTCGTGATAGGCCTCGTAGAGCGGATCGCCGGCCATGCCGCGCCAGGTGCATCGCGTGAGGGTCTCGGCCATCGGCGGCACTCTCAGCCGAGCCGGGCCGCCGGCACAAGGGGGAGTTCAGGCGATGGCTTTCGAAGGCTTCCAACTGTCGCAGATCGATGTCGGGGAGGCCTCCCTGCGCGTGCGCCACGGCGGCTCGGGCCCGCCGCTGCTGCTGCTGCATGGCCACCCCGAGACCCACATGATGTGGGGCAAGATCGCCGGCGACTTGGCGCGCGACTTCACGGTGGTGGCGGCCGACCTGCGCGGCTATGGCCGGAGCACCAAGCCGCCATCGAGCGAGGATCACGAGACCTCGTCCAAGCGGGCCATGGCGCGCGACGCGGTGGCGCTGATGAAGCATCTCGGGTTCGACCGCTTCGACGTGGCCGGCCACGACCGCGGCGGGCGGGTCGCTTATCGCCTCGCGCTGGATCACCCGCAGTCGGTCCGCCGGGTGTCGGTGCTCGACATCATCCCGACGGGCGAGGTCTGGGCGCGCATCGATCACCGCTTTGCGCTGGGCTACTGGCACTGGTCGTTCCTGGCCCAGCCGCATCCGGTGCCGGAGTGCATGATCGCGCCGGACCCGGAGTTCTATCTGTTCACCGCGCAATTCCGCGGCCGGAACCCGGACTTCCTCGATCCCGAGGCGCGCGCGGACTATCTCGCGTGCGGCTCCGCGCCGGAGGTGATCCACGGCATGTGTGAATGCTATCGCGCCGGGGCGACCTTCGATCGCCAGCTCGACTGGGCCGACCGCAAGGCGGGCAGGACCATCGACTGTCCGGTGCAGGTCCTGTGGGGTTCGAAGGGCGCGGTCGGGGGCTGGTACGACCCGCTGGAGGTCTGGAAGCCCTGGGCGCCCGATCTGCGGGGCCAGGCCATCGATTGCGGCCACTTCCTGCCGGAAGAGAACCCGGCCGACACGCTCGCGGCGCTACGCGGCTTCTTCGCCGAGGGCCGCTAGATACCAAGCCGGACGTTCGAGGCGGACCGGCCGGCCGCCCACCGTCAGGGCCTGGCCTTCGGCGCGGTCCAGCCGCATGAGCGCGATCGCGCGGCCGTCGCCGCTGGAGGTGACGACGCCGGCACGCAGGTCGCCGGCCAGCACTTCGGCGCCAGCAACGAGTTGCCCGCCGTCGAAGGCGACCGGCAGCATGCGGCTCTTGACCTGCCCCCGGCGCTTCATGCGCGAGGTGGTCTCCTGGCCGACGAAGCACCCCTTGCCGAAATCGATGCCGTTCAGGAGGTCGAAGTTGGCCTCGATGGGGTAGGTCTTGTCCGAGCCCCAGTCGGCCGGGCCGGGCACGCCCAGCGCCAGCTTCTGCGCCTCCCGAACCGCCTCGTCGGCGACGATCGAGGACGGCGGAGGCGCCGCGCCATAGCCGCGCCAGCCGAGCTCAGGCAGCCGCGGATCGCGCGTCCAGCCGGGCGCGTCGGGCGCAGGCCCATCGCCAAACAGGATGCTCACCGGCGTCTCGTCCGGCTCGATCGTGACCTTGGCGCGCAGGCGGTACATCGCCAGGCGCTGGATGATCGCCGCGCGGCGCCCGGCTTCGACGTCCAGCCAGCAACCCTCGGCTCGACCGACCACGAACAGATCGTAGAGCAGCCGTCCTTGCGGCGTCAGCAGGGCGCCGAACCGCGCCTCGCCGGGCTCCAGCGTCGCCACGTCCTGGCTGATCAGCCCCTGCAGGAAGCTTCGCCAATCGTCGCCCGCCAGCGCGATCAGGGCGCGGCTCTGTAGCCTGGCGAAGGTCGTGGGCTCGATCATCGTGCGCAATTTGGGGCTTCGCGCCTTTGAGCGCCAGCGCTGTGGGCCCTATACAGAGGGACCATGTCGCGCGGCGCCTTCCCCATCCTGTTCATCACCGCCAACCGGATCGGCGACGCGGTGCTGTCCTCCGGCCTGGTCAAGCGGCTGTCGGACGAGATCCCGAATGCGCGGTTCACGGTGGTGGCCGGGCCGGCCGCGGCGCCGCTGTTCGAGGAACTGCCGAACCTCGACCGGATCATCGTGCTGCCCAAGGCCAAGGGCGGCGGCCACTGGTTCGACCTGTGGGGCAAGGTGCGCGACCGGCGGTGGGGCCTGGTGGTCGATCTGCGCGGCTCCGGCCTCTCGCGGTTCGTCTCCACCAAGCGCCGCGCGATCTGGCGCAAGAGCTCCGGGCCGCCGGTGCACAAGGTGATTGAGGCGGCGCGCGTGCTGAAGATCGAGGACGATCCGGCCCCCCCATACATCTACACCTCGCCGGAGACCGAGGCCCGCGCCGACGAGCTGACCGCCGGCTTCGGCCCCATCCTGGCCCTGGCCCCGGCGGCCAACTGGCTGGGCAAGACCTGGCCCATCGAGCGGTTCTCGCGGGTGGCCATGCGCCTGCTGGACGCGGAAGGGCCAATGAAGGGCGGCCGGCTGATGGTGCTGGGCGCGCCCGAGGACGGCAAGCTTACCAAGGGGCTGCGCGACGTGGTCATGCGCCGCCAGTTCATCAACCTGACCGAGAACATCGACCTCTTGACCGCCTACGCCTGCCTTAAGCGGGCGAGGCTGTTCATCGGCAACGACTCCGGGACGATGCACCTGGCCGCGGCGGCCGGCGCGCCGACGCTGGGCCTGTTCGGGCCGTCGGACGAGCAGCTCTACGGCCCTTGGGGCCAGCACGTGCGCGTGGCCCGCGGGCCGCGCACCTATGAGCAGATCCGCGCCGTTGACCCCGGCTTCGGCCAGGCGCTGTGTCACATGATGGACCTGAGCGTCGAGACCGTCACCGAGGCCGCCGAGGCCCTGCTGGCGGACACCGCCGGCATCGCGAACGATGGCGCGCGCGAAGGAGCCCGCGACGGCGCCAGTCCCGCGGGGGCGGATGCCTGAGACCTTCGACCTGATCGTCCGCGGCGGCGAGGTGGTGAACCACGCGGGCCGGGGCGCGGCCGATGTCGGCGTGCGCGGCGGCAAGATCACAGCCCTTGGCGACCTTTCGCAGGCCTCCGCCGGCGAGGTGTTCGACGCCAAGGGCCTGACCGTGCTGCCCGGCGTCATCGACACCCAGGTGCATTTCCGCGAACCCGGCCTGGAGTGGAAGGAGGACCTGGAGAGCGGTTCGCGCGCGGCGGTGCTGGGCGGCGTGGTCGCCGTCTTCGAGATGCCCAACACCGAGCCCACGACGACCGATGCGGACGCGCTGGCCGACAAGCTCGCCCGGGCGAAAGGCCGCATGCACTGCGACCACGCCTTCTACGTCGGCGGCACGCACGAGAACGCCCGGTGGCTGGGCGAGCTGGAACGCCTGCCCGGCGCCTGCGGGGTGAAGGTGTTTATGGGGGCGTCCACCGGCAGCCTGCTGGTGCAGGACGACGAGGGCATCGAACAGGTGCTGCGCCACGTGAACCGTCGCGCGGCCTTCCACTCCGAGGACGAGTACCGCCTGGCCGACCGCAGGCCGCTGGCGCGCACCGGCGACTGGACCAGCCATCCGGAGGTGCGCGACGCCCAGTCGGCCATCCAGTCCACCGAGCGGCTGGTGCGAATCGCCACCGCGCTCGGCAAGCGCATCCACGTGCTGCACGTGACCACCAAGGAGGAGGTGGCCTTCCTCGCCCACCACAAGGACGTGGCCAGCGTCGAGTTCACGCCCCAGCACCTGACCTTGGAAGGTCCAGAGGCCTACGAGCGGCTGAAAGGCTACGCCCAGATGAATCCGCCGATCCGGGAGGCCGAGCACCGCGCCGCGCTCTGGGCGGGCCTGGCGAGCGGCGTCGCCGACGTGCTGGGCTCGGACCACGCCCCGCATACCTCGGAGGAGAAGGCGCGGCCCTACCCGGCCTCGCCGTCGGGGATGCCCGGCGTGCAGACCCTGCTGCCGGTGATGCTGACCCACGTGGCCGAGGGGCGGCTGACGCTGGAGCGGCTCGTCGACCTCACCAGCCATGGGGCCAACCGCCTCTTTCAAATGGCCGACAAGGGCCGGCTGGCCGAGGGCTACGACGCCGACATGACGATCGTCGACCTGAAGGCCCGCCGCACCCTCACGCATGCGATGATGGCGAGCCGGGTCGGCTGGACCCCCTTCGACGGCCTACAGGCGAAGGGCTGGCCGATGGCGACGATCATCCGTGGCACGGTGGTGATGCGCGACGACGAGGTGGTCGCGCCGCATCGGGGCGAGCCCGTCCGGTTCCAGGAGACGCTCGCGGGCTGATCGCCCGGCGCCGTCGCCGCAACGACTGAGGCCGCTTGACGCGCCTTGCGTACGCGGATCGATTGCCCCGCAAACGCCACGCAAGCCGGCTTTGGAGTGCACATGAAACGCCTGTTCCTGTCCGCCGCCGCCATTGCGTTGGCCGGCGCCTGCGCCGCATCGGCGGCGCCCAAGCCTCAGCCCAAGTCCCAGCCCACGGGCGCCCCGACACCGGCCGCCGCCAAGGCCTTCGTCGCCAAGGCCGAGAAGGAGCTCTCCGACCTCGGCGTCTACGCCGCCAAGGCCGAGTGGGTCTACGAGACCTACATCACGCCCGACACCAGCGACCTGACCGCCAAGGCCGGCGCCGAGCAGACCGAGGTCGCCACCCGCTACGCCAAGGAGGCGGCGCGGTTCGACAAGGTCCAGGTCGATCCCGTCACGCGGCGCAAGCTGATGCTGTTGAAGAACGGCCTGGTCCTGCCCTCGCCCGACCGGCCCGGCGCGGCCAAGGAGATGGCCGACCTGCAGGCCCATCTGGCGACGCTCTATTCCACCGGCACGGCGACCATCGATGGCAAGACCCTGCATCTGGAGGACCTGGAGGACGAGCTGGCGAAGACCCGCGACCCCGCCAAGGCGCGTGAGATCTGGGAGAAATGGCGGCTCGTCTCGCCGCCGATGAAGGCCGACTACGTGAAGCTCACCGCCCTCTCCAACGAGGGCGCGCGCAGCATCGGCTACAAGGACACCGGCGCGCTCTGGCGGTCGGGCTACGACATGAGCCCCGATCAGTTCGCCGCGCTCACCGACAAGCTGTGGGGCCAGGTCGCGCCGTTCTATACCAACCTGCACTGCTATGTGCGCGCCCGGCTGAACGCCAGGTACGGCGACGCCGTGCAGCCGAAGACGGGCCCGATCCGCGCCGACCTTACGGGCAACATGTGGGCCCAGCAGTGGGGCAACATCTATGACGTGGTCGCGCCGGCCAACAGCCCGGGCATGGGCTACGACCTGACCAAGCAGCTGGAAGCCCACGGCTACGACGCGCCGAAAATGGTCAAGACGGCGGAGAACTTCTACGTCTCGATGGGCTTCGCCCCCTGGCCTAAGACCTTCTGGGAGCGGTCGATGATCACCCGGCCGCGCGACCGCGAAGTGCAGTGCCACGCCTCGGCCTGGGACGTGGACAACAAGAACGACATCCGGCTGAAGGCCTGCATCCACGTCAACGCCGACGATTTCTTCACCGTCCACCACGAGCTGGGCCACAACCTCTACCAGCGTGCGTACAGCACCCAGCCGTTCCTGTTCGAGAACGGCGCCAACGACGGCTTCCACGAGGCCATCGGCGACTTCGCGGGCCTGAACGCCCTGACGCCCGACTACCTGAAGAAGCTCGGCCTCATCGACACCGTGCCGGGCCCCGAGGCGGACATCCCCTACCTGCTGCGCCAGGCCATGGACGGCATCGCCTTCCTGCCGTTCGGCCTCCTGGTCGACAAGTGGCGCTGGGAGGTGTTCTCCGGCCAGGTGACGCCCGAGCACTACAATGACGCCTGGTGGGCGCTGGTGAAGCAGTACCAGGGGATGGTCCCGCCGGGCCCGCGGCCCGCCGACGCCTTCGACCCCGGCGCGAAGAACCATATCGCGACCTCGGTGCCGTACGCGCGCTACTTCCTGGCGCGGATCTACGAGTACCAGTTCTACCGCGCCGCCTGCCGCCAGGCCGGCTGGAAGGGGCCGCTGAACCGCTGCTCGGTCTATGGCGATAGGGCGGTCGGCGCAAAATTCGCCAAGATGCTGGCCATGGGTCAGTCGAAGCCCTGGCCCGAGGCCCTGGAGGCCTTCACCGGTGAGAAGGACATCGACGCCACGGCCATCGCCGATTACTTCGCCCCGCTCAACGCCTGGCTTACCGAGCAGAACAAGGGCCAGAAGTGCGGGTGGAGCTGAATTCTAGACCAGCCCCAGTTCGGCCCTGACCTTGCGGGTCAGTTTCGCCGCGATCAGCCGGTGCGCGGTGGTGAGCCAGTCGGCGATATCCGCCTGCGGCTCGGTCAGCGGCACGTTCACCCAGTGGCCCTTGGCGCAGTAGGGCGCCTGGCGGCCGGGGCCGCCTTGGGTCAGCGCCACGAACCCGATCTCGCTGACCTTGAACGAGACGCCGTCGTCGCCGCAGATCGCGAATACCTTGCCGCCGACCTTGTAGACGTCCGACGCGCCCCACTGGATGACCTTGGTCACGGCTGGCAGGCCGAACGCAAAGGTCTCCAGCTCGGCGCGCGTCAAAGGCCCAGCTCCGCCCTTTGTTTGCGGGTCAGCTTGGCCGCCGTCAGCTCATGGGCGGTCTTCAGCCAGTCGCTGACCTCGGCGTCGTCCAGCGCGGCGACGTCGTCGAACATCACCCACTTCGCGCGCGCCATGTAGGGCGCCGGCCGCCCACGGCCGGCGGCGGTCAGCGCCTCGAAGGCGATGTCGGTCATCTTCATGGAGAGGTTCGACGAGGCCCCGTCCGTGGCGGCGAACATCTTGCCGCCGACGCTGTAGACGCGGTCCTCGCCCCACTTGATGGAGAGCTCGGCGCCGGGAAGCGCCAGCGCCGCCTTTTCCAGCGCCTGCGGCGTCACCTAGGCCTCGACGCCGACGCCGATCGGACAGGTCACGCCGGTGCCGCCGATCCCGCAGTAGCCGTTGGGGTTCTTGGCCAGGTACTGCTGGTGATAATCCTCGGCGAAATAGAACGGGCCCGCCGGCTGGACCTCGGTAGTGATCCGGCCGTAGCCGCTGCCGCCCAGCGCGTTTTGGAAGGCGAGCTTCGAGGCTTCGGCCTCGGCCGCCTGGGCGTCGTTCGCGGCGTAGATTCCGGACCGATACTGAGTGCCGACGTCGTTGCCCTGGCGCATGCCCTGGGTCGGGTCGTGGTTCTCCCAGAACACCTTGAGGAGGTCGCGGTAGCTGACCACGCGAGGGTCATAGACCACCAGCACCGCCTCGGTGTGGCCTGTGCGGCCCGAGCAGACCTCTTCGTAGGTGGGATTCGGCGTGATCCCGGCGACGTAGCCCACCGCCGTCACCCAGACGCCGGGAACCTGCCAGAAGATCCGCTCGACGCCCCAGAAGCAGCCCATGGCGAAGACCGCCGTCTCCAGGCCCTCGGGGTACGGCCCCTTCAGCGGCCGACCGTTGACGAAGTGGGTCTCGGCCGTCGGGATGGCGTGAGCGCGCCCGGGCAGGGCGGTGTCTTCGGTGGGCAGGTCCAGCGTCTTGCGTCCGAACATTGGAGGCTCCATGCCAGCTGAACCTTTCGGCCGCCGGCGGTCATTAAAGCCGTGAGCGCGGGCGCGCTCGGGTTGGTCGGCAAGATAGTCATTCGTCGTTGCGAATGCACCCGGCTCGGGAGCTGACGTAACGGCGGTTTCGTGCCAGTCTCGCCGACGAGGGATCTCAGAAAGGGAGGCGCCGGTATGCGACGCGCATTGAAGGCTCTGTTGATCGGCGGCTGCCTGGCCGCGCTGAGTGGCGGCGTGGCGTTCGGCTCCGGCGGCTCAAGCGGCGCGGGGGGCGGCGCCATCGGTTCGGCGGGCCAGGACATCTCCGCCTCCGGCACGCGCTACGATCCCGCCACCGAATACGCCAAGGCCATCGCAGCGCTGAAGGCCAACCAGTACCGGGCCGCTGCGACGGCGGCCGAACATGTCACCGACGCAGTGCCGAAGAACGCCGACGCCTGGCGCCTGCTGGGCGCGGCGCGGGCCGGCGGCAACGACTGGCGCGGCTCGCGCAAGGCCTATGAAAAGGCCGTCAAGCTCTCGCCAGACGACCCCTCCAGCCATGCGGGCCTCGGCCTGGCGCTCGCCAATCTCAAGGACGCGAAAGCCCAGGCCGAGCTCGACTGGCTGAGGGCTAAGGCCGAGGCGTGCGGCGAGGCCTGTCCCGACTCCGGCAAGCTAAAGGCCTTCACCACGACGGTGGAAAGCGCGCTTGCCCCCGCCGCCGGCGCGCCGAAGCCCAGCGCGCAGCTGGACCGCTCGATGCTGTTCGGCGGCGCCAAGGCGGGCGACGCGGCCTATGTCCAGGCGGTCAGCCTGATCAACGAACGGCGCTACGACGAGGCGCTGGCCTCGCTCTCCAGGGCCGCCGCGGTGTTCGGGCCGCACCCCGACATCCTCACCTATGAGGGCTACGCCTGGCGCAAGAAGGGCGACTACGACCGGGCCGAGACCTACTACAAGCAAGCCCTGTCGGTGGCCCCCGGCCACATTGGCGCGACGGAATACTATGGCGAGCTGAAGGTCGCCCGCGGGGACGTCGCGGGCGCCCGGGTCATGCTGGCCCGGCTGGACAAACTGTGCGCCTACGGCTGCGCGGACGCTGAGGAGCTGCGCCGTTGGATCGACGCCGGCGGCGAACCGCAGCACTAGCAACGGTCGGTCTCGTCTGCGCCGGGCTCGCGGGGGCGGTTGCACTCGCGGCGCCCGGCGATCCGCCCATCCGCGCCATGCGTTGGGTGGCGAGGGACGCCGACCCGGCGCGGGCGATCGGGACCGTTCCCACCGAATGCCTGAGGCCCGTCACCGGCCCGGCCCAGACGCTGCAGGTCGAGGTCGGACGCGCGGCCTTCCGCACGCCGGTGCTGCTGGGCGGCCAGGCCGGGCGCGCGGGCCTCACCTGCGAGAGCTGCCATCGCGGCGGGCGCAGCAATCCTGACTTCCTGTTCCCCGGCGTCTCCGGCGCCCCGGGCACCGCCGACGTGACCAACTCGCTGTTCTCGACCCACCGCGGCAACGGCATCGACGACCCGAAGCCGATCCCGGATCTCGCCGGGCCGAAGGGCAAGCTGAAGATCGACCAGGATCCGGCGTCGAAGAAGCTCGCCCCGTTTATCCACGGCCTGATCACCGAGGAGTTCGACGGGCCCGAGCCGCCCCCCGCGGTGCTGGCCGGTCTGGCGGCCTATGTCCGCGCGCTCGACCCCGCCGCCTGCCCGGCCAAGCCGCGCGAGGCGCTCAGCGTGGCGATGCTGATGTCCGACGCCCGGCGCGCACTGAAGGCCGGCGAGGCCGAGGCCAGTGCCGGCGACACGGCCACTGCGGTGGTGATGGCCGCCGCCGCCCGCAGCCGGCTGGGCCTGGTGGACGAGCGGTTCGCCGCGCCCTCGCTGGCGGCTGAGCGCCGAGCCTTGCGCAAGGCGGACGGCGAACTGTCCGCCATTCAGGCGGCGCTGCGCGCGAAGCGGCCGGACGCGGCCGAGTTGATCGACGCCTGGCTGGTCAAGTCGCGGCCGCTGGAGGCGGCGCTGACCGCCAAGGCGCCGGCCTCGCTGTTCGCTCCGAGCCGCCTTGCCGCCGCCGCCAAGCGCCGCTTGCCCGGCTGATCCCCTGGGTTATAAGACGCGCCTTCCGCCGGGGGCCCGCCCCCGCGCCGGGGCGTGGTGAGGTGGCCGAGTGGCTGAAGGCGCACGCTTGGAAAGCGTGTTTACGGGAAACCGTAACGTGGGTTCGAATCCCACTCTCACCGCCACCCAGTCCGGACACACCGTTTTCGACTGAACAGGCCAAGGAAGCGCTCCGGCAACGCCGGCGCGACGTTGGCCAGCTCCGCCGCGTTGGACTGCGACCGGCCCTGCTCCCCGTCATCGGGGGCTTGCCCGGCGAGCTTCGTCCCCGTGCCGGATGCTCGGCTTTCGCCCCGGACCGCAAGCCGACGAACAGCGATTTGCATCATGCGGGCGCGCCCGAATCGCTGTTACGCTCGCCGGAATCTCGCTTAGCAGCGAAACCATCTCAAGGGGGACTAGGGATGCTCAAGAGAATCTTCCTATTGGCCAGTATAGGTTTCGCTGCACTCCCTTATTGTGCAAGGGCTGAAGATACACTGTCGGTCCGAGGATGGTATTTCTACGACGAGATCTCGGGCGGACAATTCACATCTGCCAACGGCGCTCAGGACTTCACGCTGTCGTCGCCGCCGTTCAAGATCCCGATGGGCGGCCTGGCCTACACGCACCGCGGCGTCTTCGGAGTTCCCGACGCAAGCTTCACGCTCAGCGGAATGTACGGAACAGCATCGGCCACGCTGCAGACGCGGGGCGCGAACGTGGTGACCTTTCCGAACGGAACCCAGCAGGTCATCGTTTCGCTGCAGCACGCGAGCCAGGACCTGAAGCGCACCGATATCGAGGCGGTCTATCAGCGCCCGATCAATGACCTGATCTCGTGGGCCGTCGGTGCGCGATATGAGCGCGCGCGGATCACGTTCGTGTCCACGGTTCAGAACATCTCGAGCAATCCCGTCACCGGAGCGATCGTTCAGCCGCCGCCCACCACCACGGCGCCGTTCACCGGCGGCTATGACCTCACCAGTGTGCGCGGCGGCCTGACGATGAGCGTGCCGATCGGCGAAGGCGGTCAACACTCGCTGTATGGTTCCGCCTTCGGCTTCGTGGGCTATCGATCGGACGACAATCCCGCCGCCAGCCCGCTCTTCAAGAACGCCACCTTGGCGGGTCCGGACATTTCGATAGGATACGTGTTCCGGGCCACGGACCACGTCACGATCGATGCCCGATATCGCGGGATATTCTTTTATGAAGTCAGCGGGGGCACGGGATCGAACGTGCCCAAGGTGACACACGGCTTGAACGTCGGGCTCAATGTGAGCTTCTAGGAGAAGACGATTGACTTCCCGTCGCGAAATCCTGCGCGGCATCGTAGCGGCATTCGGCCTCGGGCTTTCGACGAACGCGCGTGCGGCGAACACGGGCGCGACAGCGTCCGTGACCCGCGCCTTGGTTGTTGGAAACAACTATGCCGCCGGAGAGCGGCGCATGCGGCTCGAGAACGCGCAAAACGACGCTCGGCTCGTGGCCGCCAAGCTCTCGTCACTTCCGAATACAGAAGCCGATCTGCTTCTCGACGGCACGGAAGAACAGTTCAACCAGGCGCTATCTGGTCTCGTTTCCCGGCTGACACAGCATGACGTGGCCATTTTCTACTACTCGGGACACGCCATCCAGCTTGGTGGACAAAATTATATTCTGCTGGGAGACGCAGAGACTCTCGTAAACTTGACCGGCGTAATTCAAAAACTTCGTCATGCGGCGCATACGACGATTGCATTCTTGGACGCGTGCCGCACGAACCCCTTCGTTCACGACGGCGAAGCCACCGACAGCCGGGCGCTCACCCGGGTGGATCTCGAAAAAACGCGCGATCTCGTGAAGGTGGCGGATCTCGCTCGATCAGGCGGCGTGGGCCTGGCCAGGATGGACCTGAGGGGAACCGGGGTTCTCGTGGTGTTTTCGACAGATCCCGGCAACGTCGC
>JBJMQX010000037.1:0-31143 GCA_045802455.1 Phenylobacterium sp.
CCGCGGCCCAGCAGATGATGGGCATGCGCAACCGCCGCGGCGACACCGCGCCGGCCCCGGGCGCCAAGCCTGCCGGCGGAGCGACGCCGACCGGCGGGAAGTAGGGCTTCAGGTCGGCGCAGGGATCGCCCTGCGCCGAACCCAGCGAAGCGCCAGCACGGTGAGGCCCGAGGCGGCGAAGGCGAACGGCAGGGCCGCGAGGCCCGCGCGGTAGTCGCCGGTGGCGTCCTTCGCCAGGCCCCAGAGCCAGGGAAAGACGAAAGACCCCAGCTGGGCCACGCCGTTGATCGCCGCGACGCTGACCGCCAGCGACCGCGGGTGGATGATCGCGGCGGGGGCCAGCCAGATCGCCGCGCCGATCCCGAAGTAGGCGGCCATGGCGGCGAGGTAGGTGGCCATCACGACCAGGGGCGCATGGAACGCGGCCAGCGCGGCGAAGCAGGCGGCCACGAGCAGCAACGGCGCGGCGGTGTGCATCAGCGGATCGCCGCGGCGGTCGGCCAGCCAGCCGTTGAAGATCATGCCGAAAGCCCCGGTGAGCCCGGCCGCGGCCACCAGGTAGCCGACGTGGGCCGCGTCGAGCCCGGTCCGGGCCGCCAGGATCGCCGGCGCTGAAAGGGTGAAGGCGTAGAAGGGCCCCAGGTACAGGAAGTTGGCGAGCGTCATCATCAGGACCGGAGGACGCATCAGCGCCTTTAGCCAGTTGTGGTCCGGTGGCCCGGTGCGCGCCGCGTCGCTCGCCAGGCGCGTCTCCAGCCAAGCCTTCTGCTTCGGGTCGAGCCATGGGGCCTGGGACGGAAGGTCGGGCAGGAAGAACAGGTAAATGAAGGCGAGGACCGCGGCGGGCGCGCCCTCGACCAGCAGCAGCCACTGCCACCCGTGCAGGCCGAACCGCCCTTCCAGCGACAGCAGCCCACCCGCCAGGCCGCCCATCACCAGCGAGGCAAGCGGCGCGGCGACATAGAAGCGCGAGATGGCCCGGCCGCGATGCGCCTGAGGGAACCACAGCGACAGGTAATAGATCACGCCCGGGAAGAAGCCGGCCTCGGCGGCGCCCAGGGCGAAGCGCGCGGCGTAGAACTGCATCGGCGTGCGGACGAAGGCCGTCGCCATGGCGATCAGGCCCCAGGTGATCATGATCCGGGCCAGCCAGCGGCGGGCGCCGACGCGGGCCAGGACCAGGTTCGAGGGGATCTCCAGCAGCGCGTAGCTGATGAAGAACAGCCCCGCGCCGAAGCCGTAGACGGACGCAGTGAAGCCGAGCTGGGTGTTCATCTGCGGCGCGGCGAAGCCGACGTTCACCCGGTCCATGAACGAGGCCAGGTAGCCCAGGCCGATCAACGGCAGCAGCCGCCAGGAGATCGCCTGGATCGTGCTGCGCTCCAGCGCGTCGTCTGTCGTCATGCCAAGGTCCCGGTTGCCGCCGCAGTTGTTCATGCGGACGGCGCGGCGTCGAGGGATCAGCCGGGCTTGTGCGTGTGGAAGGTGACGCAGGCCGGGTGGATCATGATCAGCACCGCGTCCTGATTGAACCTCGCCTCGTAGGCGGCGGCGACCTCGTCCAGCCGCCGGCGGTCATCGGGGCCCCGCAGGATCAGGCTCATCACCTTGCCGGGCTCCTTCCAGAGCACGCCCTTGTCAAGCCAGCGGCCCTGGCTGTCCCAGACGGTCAGGCCGTCGGGGAAGCGCGGACTGACCTCCTCATCGAGGAAGCGGGTGAAGTCGGCCTCGCTGACGCTCAGCCGGTCGCCGATGTTGCGTCCGAACGCCAGCTCGGCGACCTGGCGCTGGGTCTCGCCGCTGGCGCAGGGCAGGGTGTTCGTGGCCGCGCTGACCGAGACGCAGCCCGCCAGCGGGCAGAGGCTGAGCAGCAAGCCTGTCAGGGCGAGCCCCCGCAGGCGGCTCACTCGGCGGCCCGTTCCTGGGCGTAGCCCTTCAGGGCGTTCAGGCGCTCGATGACGGTGATGGCGGCCTGCGGCACCGTCACGCCGGGGGTGAAGATCGCCGCGACCCCCATGTCCTGCAGGGCCGCGAAGTCCTCCGGTGGGATGACCCCGCCTACGACCACCATGATGTCCTCGCGGCCGAGCCGCTTCAGCTCGGACTTCAGCTCCGGCACCAGGGTCAGGTGGCCGGCGGCGAGCGAGCTTGCCCCCACCGCGTGGACGCCGTCGGCGACGGCCTGAGCGGCAGTCTCGGCGGGGGTCTGGAAGAGGTCGCCGATCTCCACGTCGAAGCCGAGGTCGGCGAACCCCGAGGCGATCACCTTCTGGCCGCGGTCGTGGCCGTCCTGGCCCATCTTGGCGACCAGGATGCGGGGCTTCCTGCCGTCAGCCTGCGTGAAGGCCTCGGCCATGGCCCTGGCCTGCTGGGCCGCGGGCGTGACGCCGGATTCCTTCAGGTAGACGCCCTTGACGGCGTCGGCGTGGGCGACGTGGCGGTTGAACACCCGCTCCAGCGCGTCGGAGATCTCGCCCACCGTGGCCTTGGCGCGAGCCGCTGCGACGGAGAGATCCAGGAGGTTGCCGGCGTCCGCCGCTCCGTTGGTGAGCGCGGTCAGGGCGGACTCGACGGCGGCGGGGTCGCGCTCGGCGCGCAATCGCGCGAGCTTGGCGAGCTGCTGCTCGCGCACGGCGGTGTTGTCGACCTTCAGCACCGGGATCTCGTCGGGACCTTCGGGGCGGTAGCGGTTGACGCCGACCACGCTCTGAAGGCCGGCGTCGATGCGCGCCTGGGTGCGGGCGCTGGCCTCCTCGATGCGGCGCTTGGGCAGGCCGTCCTCGATGGCGCTGGCCATGCCGCCCAGCGCCTCGACCTCGGCGATGTGGGTGAGCGCGCGCTGGGCGAGGTCGGCGGTCAAGCGCTCGACGTAGTAGCTGCCGCCCCAGGGGTCGATCACCCGGGTCTGGCCGCTCTCGGCCTGCAGGAAGAGCTGAGTGTTGCGGCTGATGCGGGCGGAGAAATCCGTAGGCAGCGCAAGGGCTTCGTCCAGCGAGTTGGTGTGCAGGCTCTGGGTCTGGCCGCCGACCGCAGCCATGGCCTCGACCGCCGTCCGCGCCACGTTGTTGAAGACGTCGTGAGCGGCGAGCGACCAGCCGGAGGTCTGGGTGTGGGCGCGCAGGGAGAGGGAGCGGAGGTCCTTCGGGTCGAAGTTCTCGCGCATCAACTTCGCCCACAGCAGGCGCGCCGCGCGCTGCTTGGCGATCTCCATGAAGGCGTTCATGCCGGCGTTCCAGAAGAACGACAGGCGCGGCGCGAAGCTGTCGACGGGCAGGCCCGCGGCGACGCCCGCGCGGACGTATTCGACGCCGTCGGCCAGGGTGTAGGCGAGCTCCAGGTCGAGCGTCGCACCGGCTTCCTGCATGTGGTAGCCGCTGATCGAGATTGAGTTGAACCGCGGCATCTCGCGGCTCGTGTAGCCGAAGATGTCCGAGACGATCCGCATCGAGGGGCCCGGCGGATAGATGTAGGTGTTCCGTGTCAGGAACTCCTTCAGGATGTCATTCTGGATGGTTCCCGAGAGCGCCTTGTGCGCGACGCCCTGCTCCTCGCCGGCCACGATGTAGAGCGCCAGGATCGGCAGCACGGCGCCGTTCATGGTCATCGACACGCTCATCTTGTCGAGCGGGATGCCGTCGAAAAGCGTGCGCATGTCGAGGATGGAATCGATGGCGACGCCCGCCATGCCGACGTCGCCCTTCACCCGCGGGTGGTCCGAGTCGTAGCCGCGGTGGGTGGCCAGGTCGAAGGCGATGGAGAGCCCCATCTGACCGGCCGCGAGGTTGCGCCGGTAGAAGGCGTTGGAGTCCTCCGCCGTGGAGAAGCCCGCGTACTGGCGGATGGTCCACGGGTTGGTCAGGTACATCGTCGGATAGGGCCCGCGCAGGAACGGGGCCAGGCCGGGATAGGCGTCCAGCGTCTCGATGCCGGCGAGGTCGGCCGGGCCATAGGCGGGCTTCACCGCGATGCCCTCGGGGGTGCGCCAGGGCTCGCCGGTGATGGCGGGCGACGGCGGCAGGGCGTCGAAGGGCAGGGTCGCGAAATCGGGGAAGCGGCTCATTCGAACGGCTCCGCGATCCGCATGGGCGTCAGCGGCGGGCAGGCGCTGTCGGGGCCGGGGAGGCGGGTCGAGGGCGCGTCCACCGGGCGGGCGGCGGCGGCCTCGACCTCGACGGGGGTCTCCTTGGCCGGCGGGAAGGCGGTGACGCCGATGATCTTCGGCTCGGGGCGGCCGGCCTTGGCGGCTTCCGCCTTGGCGGCGACGTGGCCGGACGCGAGCGCGGCGGCGAGGCCGCCGGCGGCCTCGACAGCCTGGAACTCGGCCCAGGCGGCGCGGGCGATCTCGTCGGTCAGCGCCTCGACGTAGCCGGAGCCGGCGGCGGGGTCGGCGACGCGGCCGACGTGGGCCTCCTCCATCAGCACGAGCTGGGTGTTGCGGCTCTGGCGGCGCGCGAATTCGGTGGGCAGGCCGAGGGCGTCCGTGAAATTGCCGAGGATGACGGTGTCCGCGCCACCGACAGCAGCGGCGAAACCGGCGGCGGTGAGGCGGATCATGTTGGTCCAGGCGTCCTTGGCGGTCAGCATCCGGCGCGACGAGCGGGCCTCGATGCGGGCGTTGGGTTCGGCGCCGCAGGCCGCCGCGATCCGCGCCCAGACGGCGCGGGCGGCGCGCAGCTTGGCGATGGTCAGGAAGTAGTCGGCGTCCGCGGAGAGGCCCAGCGTGGTGCGGGCGAAGGCCTCGGCGATGGGCAGGCCGGCGCGCACCAGGGCCTTGGCGTAGGCGACGGCGGCGCTCGCCGCGACGGCCACCTCGAGGGCCTCGCCGCCGCCCGCCTCGTGGACCACGCGGCCGGAGGCCAGGAAGAGCTGCGCCTGCGGATAGCTGTCGGCCAGGCGGCGCGCGGCGTTGGCCGCGGCGATCAGGTGCGCCTCGATCGGACCGGGGCTGGCGCCCGCCTCGGCGTAGGCGCTGAGCGGGTCCAGGTGGAAGCGCAGCAGGGCGCCCGGCGAGGCCTTGGCGGCGGCGGAGAGCCAGTCGGCGGCCTGTGGGCCCAGGAAGCCGGCATCGAGGGTGACCGGCGCGAGCTCCAGGATGACGCCGTCGAGCGCGCGGGCGAGGCCGGCCTCCGAGCCGATGGCGACGCCGCGCTGGCCCGTGGGGTCGATGCGCACGACCGCCGCCGCCGCGCCGCCGCGCAGGTCCGCCAGGAGCTCGGTGTTTGCACGCGCCGCGTCTGGATGGGCGGTGAGCGTCGCCACCTCCCAGGCGCGGTCGGCGCCCGGCTGGCGGGCGGGCGCGTTGGGACGCTCGGCCGGCGCATAGAGCGGCGCGATCGGCAGCCCCTCGACGGTGGCCTTCTGCAGGCTATCGAACGGCGCCTCGCCCAGAGTCTTGTCGACCAGGGCGCGCCATTGCGCCTCGGTGGCGGGCGGGAAGCCGCCGGAAAGGCTAGGGGCGAGGTCGTCGGCCATGGGCGGGAATTGCCCCCCGCCGCCGCGCGGCGTCAAGTTCACGCAAGGGGACGCCCACTTGCCCGTCTCGCCGGAGCGGCTAATGGGGGCGTGCGGCGGACCGGGGGCGCAGGTGAGTCTGGAGACAATGCAGCCGACTGAGATCCGGACGTCCCTGGGGATCATCCCGATCTGGAGCCTGCCGGGCGCGCTCACCTCCACCAAGCCGATCGTACTCAGCATCACCGGCGCATGGGCCTCGCCGCGCGATATGGAGAAGACCCCCGCGCTCGTGGGGCCGGACTGGGACGCCGCGACCATGCGGCTGCCCGGAAACGGCACGCCGCAACTGGCCGAAACCTCCATTGCGGCGTGGGCGCGGGCGGCGGGCGAGCTGATCGATGCGACCTTCCAGGGACGGGCCGTGGTGCTGGCGGGGCTATCGGTGGGCGCGCTGGTGGCGCTGGGCGTGCGCAGTAGCGTCGTGCGGCGGGTGGTGGCCCTCGATCCCCCGCTCGTCACCCGCAAGCTCTGGCCGATGCTGGCGACGCTGCGCCAGCAGTGGCGGACGGAGCCGGCGAGCCGGCGGTTCATCAAGACGGTGTTCGGGGTCTCCGGATCGGCGATCGAGGATCGGCGCTACTTCAAGCTCTTCGACGGCGCGCCGAGGCCGATCGACGTCATCGTGGGGGCTGTGCCGCTCTATCCGCAGCGCGACCTCGCCCGCTTTCCGAGCCTGGTCGACGAACCCGAGCGAGCCTGGCTGGCGGCCCGCCCGGGCGTCACTCTGCATGTCGCGCCAGGCGCGGGACACGCCCTGCATGTCTATGCCGGCCCGTTCGTGCTGGACCGGCTGTTCGAGGCGATGGCGAAGGCGTTGGCGCCGCGCAATGTCTATCCCTGGCAATTCGACGAGGCCCTGGTCGCTTCCACGCCGCTGACGGCGCGGCGGGTGCAATACGTGGGACCGCGTGGCGCGGCCTTCGCCGCAGCCTATGGCGCGCGCAACCCGCAGGCGGAGGTGGCCTGCCGCGAAAAGCCGGGATCGGACGAGGGTTTCGATGCGGTGGCCGTCGAAGGCGAGCCCAGCGCCCGGCCGTCGGCCGCGGCCAAGGCCGCCGAGCCGCTGAGGGTCCAGGTCGCGGCGTTCGCGTGGAAGCTGATGGATATCCGGACCCGGTTGCCGGCCGCGGCCCTGGCCTCGGAACCCGACCTGGTGGTGCGCTATGGGCAGGGGCTGCCGGACCTGGCCGACGCGCCGCGCGACGCGCCGAAGGTCCTCGTGCTGCAACGCCCGGCCGAGGCCGCCGAGGACGCCTGGCGCCTGTCCCTAGCCGGCTGGATCAACAAGGGCTGGGTGGTGGTGCTCGAGTTCGACGACCACCCGGAGCTGGTGGGAGAGACCACCGGCCGGCCGGCCGCCTGGGAGCGGTTCGGATGGCAGCACGCCATCCAGACCTCCACGCCGCGGCTTGCCGAGGCGTTCGCGGCCTACAACCCGGAGGTGAGGGCCTTTCCCAACGCCGTGTTCGAGCTGCTGCCGTTTCCCGACTACGCCCGCCCGCCGCGAGTGTTCTACGGCGGCGTGGCCAGGGGCCCGTTCGCGGTGGAGATGGCGCGCGCGCTGGCCCCGGCCATCGAGGCCGTGCCGTCGGCGCAGTTCGTGGTGGTCGGCGACCGGGCCGTGTTCGACGCGCTTCCGACGCAGGCGAAGGCGTTCCATGACTACCTGCCCTACGAGGATTACCTGGAGCTGATGAGCACCTGCGCCGTCTCGCTCTCGCCGATCCAGGAGCGGCCGCTGGTGGACACCAAGAGCGACGCCAAGTTCCTCGACGCAGCCCGTGCGGGCGTGCTGACGATCGCCTCGCCCATGGTCTATGCGGAGACCATCGTTCACGGCGAGACGGGCTTGATCGCCCGCGGGCCGGCCGACTGGGCGCCCTTGCTGCACCGCGCCTTGGCCGAGCCGGAATGGCGCGACGCCATGGCCAGGCGGGCCTGGGCCTATGTGCGCGACCAGCGGATGTTCGCCCACCAGGTCGCCGAGCGGAAGGCGTGGTACCGAAGCCTCTGGGAGCGCCGGGAGGCGCTGACGAGGGCGCTGATGGACCGGATGCCGGGCCTCGAGACGCTGGTCGACAGGACGGGCGCCTAGATGGGCAACGCCACGCCAGCCTCGCCCTCCGAGGGAACGCCGGTCCTCAGCCTGTGCCTGGCGACCTACAACCGCGCCCGCTACCTCGACCGGTACCTGACGCATCACCTGGGCGCGCTGGACGCGGCGGGGATCGATTATGAGTTGGTCGTCTCGGACAACTGCTCCACCGACGAGACGCCGGAGATCCTGGCGCGGTATTCCGCACGCCACCCGCGCATGCGGGTCAGCCGCCAGCCACGCAACCTGGGGGCCTACCCGAACATCCTGACCACCCTGCACCAGGCGCGCGGCCAGGTGGTGGTCTCGATCGCTGACGACGACCTGGCCATCACCGAGCGGCTGCTCGACTACGTGCAGCGGATGGTCGACGACCCGGCGCTGGTGATGATCCAGTCGCCATGGCTGCTGATGGACGAGACCAGGGACAATGCCGTTATCGGCAAGTTCTACGACTTCGACGGCGACTGGCGTTTCCTGAGCGGCCAGTACGGCAACTGCCTGGCCTTCGTGCTGCAGCACCACGTGTTCCCGGAGTGCTGGATCATGCGCCGCTCGGCCATCCCCAGCATCGCCGGGCCGATCCCGAAGTTCGCCTACAGCTTCTTCCACATGCTGGCGAATGCGCTCTGGAAGGGCGACGTGCTGTTCTGCCCGGAGCCGCACCTGGCCGCGACCGCCATCGCGAAGGGCGCCAACGCCAAGGTGGGAAATGCCGAGGCGATGGAGTCCTGGGACGTCTATCGGGGCGGGCTGGAGCTGATGGCCTCCTATGCGCGGCAGTTCAATCCCGGCGCCCTGCCAAACGCAACGTCGGTGGGCGGGGTGATCACCGACTTCGTCTGCGAGCGGATGGCGGTCGCGGCGCGGCTGCAGGTCCACGCGCGCAACTGGTCGAACGCCTATCAGATCCTGCGCCGCCTGCATGCCTATGAGCTGAGGCCGGACGTGGGCGTTGAGCACGACGACATCGCCCGGCTGGCGGCCATCGAGACGGCCTTCGTGGAGTGCGGCCAGCTGGGCGCCGGCGAGATCGTCGTGGCCGCGGACATCCCCGACCACATCCTGGAGCGGATGAACCCGGTCGAGGGGGCGGCGCTCGTGCGGATCGCAGGCGCCGACGCCGTGCGGCGCGCCTATTGTTCGCTGGGCGCCGCGGCGGATGCGGCGATGGGCGAGCAGGACTTCTGCTGCGACGTCCTGAAGGTCATGGAGCGGTTCCCGATCTTCCCGGGGCCAGAGGGCTAGACCGCCGCTTGCCTGGCGTGGATTTTGTCCGTACAACGTAAATCATCATTCCCGAGGACCCGACCCGCATGTCCCTGCCGCCCGTCCTGCGCGACCGCCTGCGACTGCCGGTGATCGGCTCGCCGCTGTTCATCATCTCCAACCCGGACCTGGTGATCGCCCAGTGCAAGGCCGGCATCGTGGGCTCGTTCCCCGCGCTGAACGCGCGTCCGGTCAGCCTGCTGGACGAATGGCTGCACAGGATCACCGAAGAGCTGGCCGCCTGGGACCGCGACCACCCGGAGAGCCCCTCGGCGCCCTTCGCGGTGAACCACATCGTGCACAAGTCCAACGACCGGCTGGAGCAGGACGTCGAGCTTTCCACCAAGTGGAAGGCGCCGGTGGTGATTACCTCGCTGGGCGCACAGACGCCGGTCAACGACGCCGTGCATTCCTACGGCGGCGTGGTGCTGCACGACGTGATCAACGACCGCTTCGCCCGGAAGGCGATCGAGAAGGGGGCCGACGGCCTGATCCCGGTGGCGGCGGGCGCGGGCGGCCACGCCGGCAGCCTTTCCCCGTTCGCCCTGATCAGCGGTCTTCGGGAATGGTTCGACGGGCCGATCGCGCTCTCCGGCGCCATCGCCAACGGACGGGCGATCCTGGGCGCCCAGGCCATGGGCGCGGACCTGGCCTATGTCGGCTCGGCGTTCATCGCCACCCAGGAAGCCAACGCGGCGCAGGGCTACAAGGACATGATCGTCGAGAGCTCCGGCGAGGACATCGTCTACACGAACCTCTTCACCGGCGTGCACGGCAACTACCTGCGGCCATCGATCGTCAACGCCGGCCTGGATCCCGACGACCTGCCGACCTCCGACGCATCGGCGATGAACTTCGGGTCGGGCGGCAACTCCAAGGCCAAGGCCTGGCGCGACATCTGGGGCTGCGGGCAGGGGATCGGTTCCGTAAAGGGAGTGCCCAGCGCCGCGGAGCTGATCGCCCGGCTGTCGGCCGAGTACGATCAGGCCAAGGCCGAGCTCGCGCTCAAGGTCGCCCTCACCGAACGCAAGCTGGCGCTGGCCGCTGAATGAGCCGGAAGGCTTGCAGAATTTCTGTGCGTCCGCGCAGCTTAATCCCACTGGTTAACTAGGAATAAGACGCCTAGCTTGGCCTAGCTCACAGGCGAGGGACTGAGCATGCGCACGGCTGCGTCACAACGGATGGTGGCTCGAACCGCGGCGGTCGCGGCGCTGCTCTGCGCAGCCGCTCCCGCCGCCCTGGCCCAGGCCGTTTCCACGGCCACGCCGCAGCCCAGCGGCATCAGCCAGGAACAGGCGCTCGCGCTATCGGCGCGGCTCGACGCGCTGGAGAAGCGCAACGAGGAGCTGGAATCCCAGATCGCGGACCTCAAGGCGCAGACCGCTGGCGCCACCCAGGCGATCCGCCAGACACAGGCGGCGCAGCCGACGGTGTCGCTCGCCAATGGGCGGCCGACGATCACGACGCCGGATGGCGCCTTCAAGTTCGCGCTGCGCTCGGTCGTTCAGTTCGACGCCGCGCACTATTCGGAAGAACCCCGCACCGCGGCCAACGATCTCGGCTCGGGGACCAACTTCCGCCGCGCGCGGCTCGGCTTCGATGCGACGGCCTACAAGGATTGGAATTTCGCGCTGTGGGGCGAGTTCGGCGGCTCCGGCGGCGAGTCTCCAGGGCTCAACCAGGCCTATGTCGAATACGCCGGATGGCGGCCGTTCGGGTGGGAAGAGCCGGTGCGCCTGCGCGCCGGCGCCTGGGCGACGCCGTCGGGCCTGGAGGACGCCACCAGCAATACCGAGGAGCTGTTCCTCGAACGCGCCGCGATTGCCGAACTGGTTCGCGGGATCGCGACCGGCGACGGCCGCACGGGCGTGGGCGCCACGGCGCGCGGCGCCCGCTGGTACGCCTCGGCGCTGTGGTCCGGAAAGGTGGTCGGAGTCCCGTCCACGCCGGAGTTCGAGCAGCAGTCCGGCTTCGCTCTTCGCCTGGCGCTGAACCCGATCCACGGCCCGGACTACGACGTGCACATCGGGGCGAACATCCAGGGCATCCTCGATCCAGCGGACACCACCGCCGGGCCGGTCTCGACACGCGCCGTGCGGCTGCAGGAGCGGCCGGAATTGAGGGTCAGCGGCGTGCGGCTGGTCGACACCGGCGCCATCGCCTCGGACGGGCTGACGGCCTACGGGCTGGAAGCCGGCGCAAGCTGGAGGAACGTCTACGGCGCCGGCGAGTGGTACCGGATCGACGTGAACCGGACGGCCACCGCGCCCGCCGTTTCGCCCTTCGATCCCTCGTTCTCGGGCTGGTACCTGCAAGGCGCCTGGACGATCACCGGCGAGCGCCACGGCTGGACCAACGCCAACGGCGGCTTCGTCGGAATCCGCCCGGCGAAGGTCTTCGATCCTAGGCTCGGGACCTGGGGAGCCTGGGAACTCGCGGGGCGTTATAGTGTGCTCGATTTGAACGACCGCGCCGGGCTCGCCGGCGCGGCGATCCCGGCGGGCGGCATTCGGGGCGGGGAGCAGAAGATCACCACCGTCGGAGTGAACTGGTATCCCAACACCGTCATCCGCTTCCTGCTCGACTACCAGTGGACCCGCGTGAACCGGCTGAACACCGCCGGCGCCAACATCGGGGAAGACGTGAACGTCGTCTCGCTCCGCTCTCAGTTCGCTTTCTGACCTTCGCGCTTCCGGAGCCCTGAGATGAGCCAGACCAACATCACCCGCCGAGGACTCGTCGCCACCGGCGCTGCGCTCGGCGCGACGGCGGCGGCCGCGCCAATGCTGCTCGGCGGCCAGGCGGCGGCCCAGGCCAAGCCCGTCACGCTGCTCAACGTGAGCTATGATCCGACGCGCGAGCTCTACAAGGAGATCAACGCCGCCTTCGCCAGCTACTGGAAGGGCAAGACCGGGCAGGCCCTCGACATCAAGCAGAGCCATGGCGGCTCGGGCAAACAGGCCCGGGCGGTGATCGACGGGCTGGAGGCCGACGTGGTCACCCTCGCGCTGGCCGGCGACATCGACGAGATCTCGGCGCGCGCCAAGCTGCTGCCGGCCAACTGGCAGACCCGGCTGCCGAACAACTCGACGCCCTACACCTCGACGATCGTGTTCCTGGTCCGCAAGGGAAATCCCTGGAAGATCAAGGACTGGCCTGACCTCATCAAGCCGGGGGTCGGGGTCGTCACCCCCAACCCGAAGACATCCGGCGGCGCCCGATGGGGCTACCTTGCGGCCTATGCGTTCGGCTCCAAGCAGGGCGGCGCGGCCGGCGGCAAGGACTTCATCACGCGGCTCTACAAGAATGTGCCCGTGCTGGGCGCCGGCGCGCGCGACGCGACGACCACCTTCGCCCAGCGCCACATCGGCGACGTCCTGCTCTCCTGGGAGAACGAGGCTTATCTCACGATCGACGAGTTCGGCGCGAACTACGACATCGTCTACCCGTCGAGCTCGATCCTCGCCGAGCCGCCGGTGGCGCTGGTGGACCGCAACGTCGACCGCCACAAGACGCGGGTGATCGCCGAGGGCTACCTGAACTTCCTCTACAGCCCGCTGGCCCAGGATATCGTCGGCAAGCACCATTTCCGGCCCCGCGAGGCGTCGGCCGTGGCGAAGTACGCCGCGAGCTTCAAGGCGATCCCGATGGTCACCATCGACCAGGCGTTCGGCGGCTGGAAAAAGGCCCAGGCGGCCCACTTCGCCGACGGCGGCCTGTTCGACCAGATCTACAAGCCGCAAGGCTGATGGCATGACCGACGAGGCTCTCTTCCCGAGCCTGGCTCCGCCTGGCGGCCGAGGCGGCGCCCCTCGCGCAAGGCGGCTGCGCCGTTCGCTGAAGGAGCACTCGATCCTGCCGGGCTTCGGCCTGTCGCTGGGGATCACCCTCTTCTATCTGGGCGCCATCGTCGTCCTGCCGCTGGCGGCGCTGGCGTTTCGGCCCTGGGAACTGGGGCTGGACGGGGTGTGGCGGACGCTGAGCGCGCCTCGGGTGGCGGCGTCGCTGAAGCTCTCCTTCGGGCTTTCGGCCCTGGCCGCGCTGCTGAACGCGCCCCTGGGCCTGCTGCTCGCCTGGACGCTGACCCGGTATTCGTTCCCCGGGCGGCGCATCCTGGACGCCCTGGTCGACCTGCCGTTCGCGCTGCCGACGGCGGTCGCCGGCATTGCACTCACCGCCATCTATGCGCCGAACGGCCCGCTGGGCGCGATCGCCGCCAAGGTTGGGATCAAGACCGCCTATTCGCCGCTCGGCATCTTCATCGCGCTCACCTTCATCGGCCTGCCGTTCGTGGTCCGCTCGCTGCAACCGGTGCTGCAGGACCTCGACCGCGAGACCGAGGAGGCGGCCCAGACGCTGGGCGCGAACGCCCTGCAACGGGCGGTGCTCGTCGTCCTGCCGACGCTGGCGCCGGCGCTGATCTCCGGCGTCAGCCTGGCGTTCGCCCGGGCCGCCGGTGAGTATGGGTCGGTGATCTTCATCGCCGGCAACATCCCGATGAAGACCGAGATCGCGCCGCTGATCATCGTCTCCAAGCTGGAGCAGTACGACTACGCCGGCGCCGCGGCCGTGGGCCTGGCGATGGTGGTGATCGCGTTCGCGACGCTGGTGGTGCTGAACGCGGCGCAGCTGTTCCTGGCCGGGCGGGGCCGCCGATGACCGTCCAGGCGACAGCCGGCGTGGCCAAGCCGCTCAGCCAGTCGCGCCTGCCGGGGCTGGCGGTGCTGCTGGTGCTGGCCTCCGCCACAGTGATGGGCCTGCTGGTCATCCTGCCGCTGGCCACCGTGTTCCACGACGCCTTCGCCAAGGGGGTTGGCAAGTACCTGGCCGCCATCCGCGACCCCGACGCGGTGACGGCGGTGCGGCTGACCCTGCTGGTGGCGGCCATCGCCGTGCCGCTTAACGCGGCCTTCGGGATCGCGGCGGCTTGGTGCATCAGCAAGTTCGAGTTCCGCGGCAAGGGCGTGCTGCTGACGCTCATCGACCTGCCGTTCTCCATGTCTCCGGTCGTGTCGGGCCTCGTCTGGGTGCTGCTGTTCGGGGCCCAGGGCTGGTTCGGCGAGTGGCTGATGGACCATCACGTCAAGATCATCTTCGCCACCGCCGGCCTGGTGCTGGCGACCATTCTGGTGACCTTCCCGTTCGTCGCCCGCGAGCTGATCCCGCTGATGCAGGACCAGGGCTCGGACGAGGAGGCGGCGGCGCTGACGCTGGGCGCCGGCGGCTTCACCACCTTCTTCAGGATCACGCTTCCGAACATCCGCTGGGCGCTGCTCTACGGCGTCCTGCTGTGCAACGCGCGGGCGATGGGCGAATTCGGCGCCGTCTCGGTGGTCTCGGGCCACATCCGCGGCCTCACCACCACGCTCCCGCTTCACGTCGAGGTGCTCTACAATGACTATGACTTCGTCGGCGCCTTCGCGACAGCCAGCCTCCTGGCCTCGCTCGGGCTCGTCACCCTGGTCCTCAAGACCGCTCTCGAATGGCGCCACTCAGGTGAACTTTCAGCCGCCCGCCGCCACTGACGAGCAGCCCCTGGCGCTGGAGATCAGCGGCATCACCAAGAGCTTCGGGCGGTTCCCGGCGCTGAACGGGGTGTCGCTGCAGGCCAGGGACAAGGAGTTCCTGGCGCTCCTGGGGCCTTCCGGCTCGGGCAAGACGACGCTGCTGCGGGTGCTGGCCGGCCTCGAGCAACCGGACGCGGGCGAGGTGCGGTTCGCTGGCGAGGACTTCCTGTCGCTGCCGGTGCGCCGCCGACGCGTCGGCATGGTATTCCAGCACTATGCGCTCTTCCGCCACATGACCGTGGCCCAAAACGTCGCGTTCGGGCTGAGCGTGCGCCCGCGGCGCGACCGGCCGGCCCGCTCGGAGATCGCCGACCGGGTGGCGGACCTCCTGAAGCTGGTTCAGCTGGAGGATCTGGGAAAGCGCTTCCCGGCGCAGCTCTCCGGCGGCCAGCGGCAGCGCGTGGCGCTGGCCAGAGCGCTCGCCATCGAGCCCCGCATGCTGCTGCTCGACGAGCCGTTCGGGGCGCTGGACGCCCAGGTGCGCCGCGAGCTGCGCCGCTGGCTGCGCGAGCTGCACGACCGCGCGGGCGTGACCACTGTGTTCGTGACCCACGACCAGGAGGAGGCCCTCGATCTCGCGGACCGGGTGGCGATCCTGAAGGACGGGCGGCTGATCCAGGTCGGCAAGCCGAACGAGGTCTACGAGAACCCCGCCGATCCGTTCGTCTACGACTTCCTGGGCGCCGCCTGCCGGCTTCCGGGCGTGGTCGAGGACGGCCGCCTGACGATCGCCGACTGGGAGAGCAAGGCCCCGAAGGGCGCGCCGCAGGGCGCCGTGGAGGTCTATTTCCGCCCGGACGAAGTGGCATTCGCGCCGGCCGACGGCGCGGGGCTTGCCGCCGAGGTCAGGGCGGTGGCCGCCCGCGGCCCCGATGCGCGCATCGACTGCCTGATCGAGGGCCGGGTGTTCGAGCTGGAGGCGCGCGGACCCGGGGCGCCGGCAGGCGTCGCGCCGGGGCTGTCGCTGCGCGTCAAGCCGCTCCGGCCGCGGATCTACCCGGCGCGCGCCGCGGCCTAGGAATCCTTTTCCCTACTCGGACGTTTGCGCAGGCGGAGGAGGAGAGCCTCATGCCGACGCGCGAAGCCAGCCTGCAACGCCGTTTCTCCGTGCATGGCGTGGAGGAGGCGCCGTCGCGCAGCCTGATGCTGGAAGGCGTGAGCTTCGAGGACGCGGCGCTGGCGTTCGTCGAGGCGCGGCACCTCACGGCGAATGAGGACGACGAGGTCTCGCTGCTCGTGGAGGACTGCGACACCGGCGAGCGCCAATGCTTCCGCATCGACCTCGCCAGCGGCGCGACGGCGCCCTGCGATTAGCCCGGGTGGGCCGCGATCCAGCGGTCGGCCTCGGGCAGGCGCTTTTCGGCGACCGCCAGGACATAGCGGATTGAGGCCAGCGCCTTGTCGACCTCGCCGCGGGATGAGGCCGGCACCGTGGCGGCGAAGGCCTGAAGCTTGGCGAGCATGGCCCTGTCGCGGGACTGCGAGGCGATGCCGGTGAAATAGCTGGTGCGGCTGGTCGGTTCGATCAGCGGGTCCACCTGCGCGCGGTGCGCCATGACGAAATCCCAGGCCTTCTCGGGGAATACGTTGGCGACGCCCGAGATGATCTCCGGCGCGTCGGTGGGCGAGGGGTCCTTGGTGAGTGCGAGCGCCAGCGCCCTGTCGGCCAGCGCCGGATCCTGGCTGGCCCCAAGGTACCGATAGAGCCGGGTCTTGTCGGTGATGTCAGTGGCCTTTTGCGCCATCGCGTGAAGCTGATCCCAGGCAGCCGCATCGGCATGGAGGGCGACGATGGCCAGCACGGCCTGGCGCGTGCCGCCCGTGAGGCTCGCGGGATCGGCCACCAGGCCGGCGAACCGTCGGCGGGCCTCTGCGACCACCGCCGGATCATCGAGCTGGCCAAGGGCGCCAAGCAGGGTGCGGCGAAGCAGGGCGTCGTTGTCCGGCTCGCCGGGCTTCTTGTCCCAGCCGAGGCGCGCGAACGCCGGCTGCAGGCGGGCGCGGGCGAAGGCGCGGTAGGCCGCCTGGCCCGGGCGTTCCTTGTAGATGTCGTCGAGCGCGGCGAGCTGCTGGGCCAGCGTGCGCAGCACCACCGTGTCGCTGGAGTCCTGGGCCTTCCTCGCAACGGACAGGAAGTCGCTCATCGGGGCATAGCCCGCCTCGCCCAGCGCGCGGCTGTCGTAGATCAGGCCGAGCTGGTCCACCGGGTTCAGCTGCCCGTAGATGCGCATCACCGGCTCCCAGACTTCCGGGGCGTAGCGGCTGCGGAAGTAGCCGGTCTGGCCGGCGTTCACGACAGGCCCGTTGCGGGTCACGGCGTCGGGCGCGATAGCCGGCTTGCCGGCGCTGACCACCACTTTCCAGGGTTCGCCGATGTTCGCCACCGTCACCGGCGTGCGCCAGGTGCGAGGGGCCTTGGACTGGGCGTCGGCGCCGAACCGCGACTGGGTTAGCCGCACGCCCTTCCCGCCCGGCGAGTCGATGGAGATCAGCGGCACGCCGGCCTGCAGGGTGAAGTCGTGGGCGATGCCGGTGATCTTCTTCGGCGAGACCGCGTCGATCTCGCGCCAGAGGTCGTCGGTGACGGTGTTCCCGTAGGCGTGGTGGGCGATGTAGTTGCGCACGCCGGCGCGAAAGACGTCAGGCCCGACGTAGTCCTCCAGCATGTGGATGACCGCGTGGCCCTTCTGATAGGTGATGCCGTCGAAGGCGTTGGCGGCGGCGAAGACGTCCTTGATCGGGGTGATCACCGGGTGGGTTCCGGCCCGCGCGTCCGTGCGCATGGCGCCCTGTTCGCCGGCCTTGGTCTGCAGCCAGATCTTCCACTCCGGATGGAAGTGGTCGGTGGCCTTGTTCTCCATCCAGGAGGCGAAGCCCTCGTTGAGCCAGAGGTCGTCCCACCAGGCCATGGTGACGAGATCGCCGAACCACTGGTGGGCCATCTCGTGGGCGATATCGACATAGATGTTCTGCTTGTCGGCCTCGGTGGTGAGCTTCGGGTCCACCAGGAGCGCGTAGTCGAAGTAGTAGATGGCGCCCCAGTTCTCCATCGCGGCGAAGAACTGGCTGCGGCCGGGCCCGGCGATGAAGTCGAGCTTCGGCAGCGGGTACTGGGCGCCGAAATAGTCGTTGTAGAAGGGCAGGAGCTCGGTGGCCGCATCGAGGGCGAACTGGGCCTGGCTGGTCATGCCGCGACGGACGACCACGCCGACGTCGGTCTTGCCCACCATGCGATGGAGGCGCTCGAAGTCGCCGAGCGCGAAGAACAGCAGGTAGGAGCTCATCTTCGGCGTGTCGGCGAAGCGGGTGGTCTCGCGCCCGTTCGAGCCCGGGACGGTCGAGACGGCCGGCATGTTGGAGACCGCCATCTGGCCGGCGGGGCCCTCGACCGTGAGCGCGAACACCGACTTCACGCCAGGCTCGTCCCAGCAGGGGATGAAGCGGCGCGCGTCGGAATTCTCGAACTGGGTGAAGATCGCCCGCTGTTTGCCCTGGGCGCCCTGGTAATCGAGGGCGAAGAGGCCGGACGCCTGTTCGTAGATCACGCCGGTGAAGCTGAGCGATAGGGTGTAGCGGCCGGGCGCCAGCTTGTGGCCGAACACGAAGGCGGCGGTCTGCTGGTCCTTGTCGAGCACGATCTGCGGCGCGGCGGGCTCGCCGGACAGCGAGGCCTTCTGGAAGGCGATATCGGCGGCGTTCAGCACGATGCGGTCGGTGGGCCGGGTGACGGTCAACGCGACCATCTCCTGGCCGGAGAACTTCAGGTTCGGCGCGTCGGGGCGGATGCGGATGTCATAGCGGTCGGGACGCACGTCGGTGGGCAGCGCCACATGCGACGCGCCCGCGGGCCTGGCCTTGGGTGTCTGGGCGTTGGCGTGGTGGGCCGGGGCGGCCCAGGCGGGCGCGGCCGCCACGAACAGGAAGGCGGCGAAAACGAGGACGAATTTCATGCGGAAGACGCTCGGAGAGGGCGAAAATTTGCGCCACCTTAGGGAGCGGGAAGAGCCCATGCTAGGTCTTTGCACTCGGCGTAGCGCGGGTTTTGGCTGATTTCGCAGATGAAATCGCGGCGGATGAGCGGCGATTGTCGCGCGGCTCCCGCCGGCCCATGTTCACGGGCAGGGTCAGCGGAGGTCAACCATGAGCCACATCACCTATCGGATCGTCGAGCACGACGGCGGCTGGGCCTACACCGCGGACGGCACCTACTCGGAGACTTTCCGCAGCCATGACGCGGCGCTGGCGGCGGCGCGGCGCGCGGCCGGCGAGCAGCGGATTGCGGGCGACACCACCGGGATCAACTGGGAAGACGCCGATGGCCGCTGGCGCGAGGAGCTCTCCGAGGGCGCCGACCGCCCGGAGACCGAGGTCGAGGGTTAGGCCCGCACCCGATTGTTCATCTCGTCGCCAGCGTCCGGCGGCAGGCGATAGAACCACCAGAGCGAGACCAGGGTCGCCGCGCCGAAAATGGCGAAGGCCGGGGCGACGGTGGCGCCCGTGAGGTGCGTCTCGCCCCGCGCGGTCATCATCGCGTGGAGCAGGGCGGCGGCGAGGCCCACGCTCACCGACTGCATGAACTGTTGGGCCATAGAGGCGGTCGTCGTGCCGCGGCTCATCTGCGCCTGCTCGAGGTCGGCGTAGGCCATGCCGTTCAAGCTGGTGAACTGCAGCGAGCGGAAGAAGCCGCCGATCGCCAGGGTCGCCATGATGATCCAGTGCGGCGTGTCGATCCGGAAGAAGGCGTAGATCATGTAGGTCGCCGCGCAGATCAGGCCGTTTACGATCAGCACGGCGCGGAAGCCGAAGCGGCGCAGGATGGGCGGCGCGGTGGTCTTCATGACCAGGGCGCCGACTGCGGAGATGAAGGTCATCAGGCCGGCGGCGAAGGCGGTCATGCCGAAGCCCACCTGCAGCATCATGGCGAGCAGGAAGGGCGTCGCGCCGGGCACCAGGCGGAAGAAGGCGCCGCCCAGCACCGAGGCCCGAAAGGTCGGGATGCGGAAGATCGAGAGGTCGATGATGGCGTGCGGGTTGCGCCTGGCGTGCAGCCAATAGAGCGCCAGGCAGGCGAAGCCGCCGGCGAACAGGCCGACCACGGCCAGGGGCGGCATGACGTCCCGGCCCAGGTTCTCGAAGCCGAAGATCAGGCCCGCCAGACCGAACCCCGTGAGCAGGATGCCCGGCCAGTCTATCGGGCTGACGTCCTGCTCCTTCACGTTGGGCACGAACGCGCGGACCAGGAGGACGCCGGCGATGGCGATCGGCAGGTTCAGGAAGAAGATCCAGCGCCAGGAGACGAAGGTGACGATGGCGCCGCCCAGCACCGGGCCGACCACGGGGCCGAGCAGCGCCGGCATGGTCACCACCGACATCGCGCCCACCAGCTCGTTCTTGGGCGTGGTGCGAAGCAGGACCAGGCGTCCGACCGGTCCCATCATCGCGCCGGCGCAGCCCTGGGCGAGGCGATAGGCGACGAGCTCGGGCAGGCTGTTGGCGAGGCCGCACGCGGCGGACGAGGCCGCATAGAGCACCATGGCGATCATGAAGATGCGCTTGGCGCCGAAGCGGTCGGCCATCCAGCCGGAGATCGGCAGGAACACCGCCGAGGCCAGCAGGTACATGGTGATGGCGAGGTTGAGCCGCAGGGGCTCGACATGCAGGGCATGCGCCATCGCCGGCAGGGCGTTGTTGATCGAGGTGGCGTTCAGCGTCTGCATCAGCATCGCCGAGCCGATGATCGCGGGGATCACCCAGCCGCGCAGGGTGGCGCCCTTGTCGTCGGGATTGAGGATGGCCGCGGCGTCCGCGCCCGGCTCGTCCAGGACGTCCTCGACCAGGATCTCGTCGGCGCGGCTGGTCATGCCTCGGCGCTCGCCAGGCGCAGCAGGGCGGCGGCGGCGGCCATCAGGGCCTGGCGCTCGGCGGGCGAGAGGCGGACGAGGCGGGCGGCCAGCCAGTCATTGCGGTGCGCCTGGGCGGCGGCATGCTTGCGCAGGCCGGCGGGCGTGATGGTCAGCCCCTGGCGGCGGCCGTCCTGCGCGTCGTCCGTCCGGGCGATCCAGCCAGCGGCCTCCAGGCGCTTGACGTGGCTGGACATGGTCGGCCGCGAGATCTGCTCGAAGTCGGCGAGCTCGGAGACGCCGGCGCCGGGGTTCTTCTTCAGGTAGCCGAGGATCACCGCCTCCTGGGCGGTCAGGCCCGCCTTCTGGCCTTCCTGGCGCAGCCGGCGGGAGACGCGCAGCAGCGGGCCGCGCAGGGCTTCGGCCAGGGCAGTGGCGGACACCGGCTCGGCAAGGGTCGTGGACATGTAGCCTCGATAGATAGTTAGGTCGCCTAACTATCTATACGGCGGAGCTGGGGTGCGTCAAGCGTTGGCGCGGCTCAATGGCCGGGGCCGCTTTCGTGGTTCTGATCGTCGTCGGGCGGACGGGCGTCCCAGGCTGACGGTTCGTCCGGCGCGACGGCCACGTCCTCGATGGGCGGGCCGGCCTCGACGGGCTCCGCGCCCGCATCGACGCGGCCGGTGTGCTCGTCCGGCGGCGGCGGCCCGTCGGGCTTGTGGAGGAAGCGGGCGCGGACCAGCTGGTCGGGATCGCGCTCGAAGTGGACGGTCTCGCGGCGGTCGCCGGTGGCGACGGGTTCATCAGGGCTCATGGCTCGCCTCCGGGCGGCATAGCGGGCGGGCCGGCGGGGAGTTCCCCGGCCGTTTGCACTGCGCTATGAGGCCGCCATGTTCCGCGTATCCTTGATTGCCGCTCTCTTCCTCGCCCTGGCCGGCTCGGCCGCCGCAGCGGGGAACGTTTCCTCAGCCCGTCCGACCATCGCGCGCGCCAACGCCGACTGGTTCCCGGCCATGCAGGCGGGCGACGCCGAGCGGGTGGCCGAACCTTACGCGACAGACGGCGTGTTCGTGCTGCCGAACGGCCAGACCATCGTCGGCCGCGCCGCGGTCGCCGACTTCTACAGGAAGCAGCTCTCCGGCGGCCGGAAGATCCTGAAGGGCGGCGTGCAGACCGACGGGCTCGGCGCGGCGGCCGGCGGCCTGGTGATCGAATGGGGCCACGGCGGCGTGACCAGTGTCGACGCCGCCGGCAAGACGACGACCAGCAGCGGCCCCTACATCACGCTCTGGAAGAAGGGCGCGGACGGCCGCTGGGCGATCGTCCGCAACCTTATCTTCTAGGGCTAGAGAACGCCCAGCATCTCGGCCACCAGCGGGTGGCGCACGATGTCCTTGTCGCCCAGGCGCACGACCGAGATGTTGCCGACCGCCTCCAGCTTCGCGGCCACGGGCGAAAGGCCGGAGAGCTCGGGGATCAGGTCCGACTGGTTCGGGTCGCCGGTGACCACCATGGTCGAGTGCCAGCCCAGGCGGGTGAGCAGCATCTTGAGCTGCACATAGGTGCAGTTCTGCGCCTCGTCGATCACTACGAAGGCGTTGTTCAGCGTGCGGCCGCGCATGAAGCCCACGGGCGCGATCTCGATGGCGCCTTCAGCCATCAGGGCGCGGACCCGCTTCATGGAAAGGCGGTCCGAGAGCGCGTCGTAGAGCGGGCGCAGGTAGGGCGCGAGCTTGTCCTCGGCGTCGCCGGGCAGGAAGCCGATCGACTCGCCGGCCTCGACGGCGGGGCGCGAGAGCACGATGCGGCCCACCGAGCCGCTCTCCAGGGCTTCAACCGCCTTGGCGATGGCGAGATAGGTCTTGCCGGTGCCCGCCGGACCCAGCGCCAGCACCAGGTTCTTGGCGTCGATGGCGTCGATCAGCAGCTGCTGGCCGGGGGACTTCGCCTTGATGGTCTTGAGATAGGCCTGCTCGCGGTCGTCGTTGGAGTGATGATGCGGAAGCGGGGACCAGCCCCTGTCTATGGGGAGCCTGCGGATCTTATCGTCGCCCTCGAACTGGCCGGCGTCGAACGCGCCTTCGCGCAGCTGTCGCTTCAGGGCTCGCTTGCTCATCAAAAGCCTCCGTTGGCCCCGGCACCTGGGGCAAGAAAAAAGGGCGGCTCGCGTGGCGAGCGCCCTTCGGGTGAACTGGTCTTTCTAAGTGACGGCGTGCGCGGCCTGGCGGCTCGCCATTCTGTGCGGGTCCGGGCGGGATCGCCCGTGAGAACCACAAGCTCAGCGCCATCAACTCCATCCAGCGCGAGGCGTGGACCGTGACCGGCCCACGGCGGGATCAAGGATGACTATCGCCCCCTCGAATCGCCCGACTAGAATGATCCTAACTGGGTTTCGGATGCGTTAAACGGACGGAATGTCGCAAGAATCGGGGCGAGGGGATGAGCGTCTACAACTTGGGCAATGTGACGCCTGAATTACCAAATGATGACGAATACTGGATCGTGCCTTCCGCCGTGGTCATGGGGCGAGTGATTCTCAAGAAAAACGCCTCGGTCTGGTGGGGCGCCGTGCTGCGCGGCGACAATGCGGTGATCGAGGTCGGCGAGAACTCCAACGTGCAGGACGCCAGCGTGCTGCACACCGACATCGGCGACCCGCTGGTGATCGGCGCGAACGTGACGGTGGGGCACATGGTGATGCTCCACGGCTGCACGATCGGCGACAACACCCTGGTGGGCATCGGCTCGATCATCCTGAACGGGGCGAAGATCGGGAAGAACTGCCTGATCGGCGCCAACTGCCTGATCACCGAGGGCAAGGAGATTCCGGACAACTCGCTGGTGATGGGCGCGCCCGGCAAGGTGGTCCGCGAGGTCTCGCCCGAGCAGGCGATGATGCTGGCTGGCGGCGCGGCGCACTACGTCGAGAACTGGAAGCGCTACCGGCGCGAGCTCAAGGAGGCTTGACCGACCGCGCGTCACGCGCCGAGCGTGCCGAAAACGGGAGGACGCCATGGCCTACAAGTTCGTGACGGTGGAGCGGGAAGGGCCGGTGACGGTCGTCACGCTGAACCGGCCCGAGGTGATGAACGCGCTGCATTCGCCGGCGCACTTCGAGCTGGGCGAGGTGTTCGACGCCTTCCGGGACGATCCGGAGCAGTGGGTGGCGATCGTCACCGGCGCGGGCGAGCGGGCGTTCTCGGCCGGCAACGACCTGAAGCACCAGGCGGGCGGCGGCAAGATGGGGAGCCCGCCGTCGGGGTTCGCGGGGCTGACCTCGCGGTTCGACCTGACCAAGCCGCTGATCGCGGCGGTGAACGGGGTGGCCATGGGCGGCGGCTTCGAGATCGCGCTGGCCTGCGACATCATCCTGGCGTCGGAGAACGCGGTGTTCGCCCTGCCGGAGCCCAGGGTCGGGCTGGCGGCGCTGGCCGGCGGCCTGCACCAGTTGCCGCGGGCGATCGGGACCAAGCGGGCCATGTCCATGATCCTCACCGCGCGGCGGGTGTCGGCGGCCGAGGGCAAGGAGCTGGGCTTCGTCGCCGAGGTGACCGCGCCGGGCGACCTGATGGCGACGGCGCGGGCCTGGGCCAAAGGGATTTGCGAGCTGGGCCCGATGTCGATCCGCGCCTCGAAGGAGGCCGTCTACAGGGGCCTCGACGAGCCCAGCTTGGAAGCCGCGCTGAAGGGCCAGAACCGCTATCCGGCGGTCGCCGCGCTCTACAAGAGCGAGGATTTCGTCGAGGGCCCGCTGGCGTTCTCCCAGAAGCGCCCGCCGGCGTGGAAGGGACGATAAGGATTCGGATCGGCATGGGCCGCTTTCAAAGCTTGACCGTTAGAACAAAAGGGGATCAAGATTACGGCGGGCTTAGGGGGTGAAGATGCAGAGAGTTCTTTCTTACCTGTCGTTCAAAGGGCGCTCCAACCGGCAGCGCTTTTGGCTTACGACGCTTGCGATCTGGGGAATCATCGTGGTCGGCGCGGTGCTGTCCATGGCCATGGCGTCCGTGGCCCCTTTGGTCGCCTTGCTCTTCCTTCCGGTCTATCTGGCGGCGGTCGTGGCCAGTCTGGCGAACGCGGCGCGGCGCCTGCATGATCGCGCTAAGTCGGCATGGTGGCTGCTGCTGTTCGTCGGCGTGCCCCTCTTGTTGACTCTTCCGGCGCAATTTATCGAAACGAGTGCTGACCCCGGCGCCCAGGCCGCTGGTGCCGCGCTCGCGCTGCTCAGCTTGCCTTTCTCCATTTGGGCCTTCGTGGAGATGGGCTGCCTGAAGGGAACGACGGGACCCAACAAATACGGCGACGATCCGCTGATGCCGCCGCCGGAGCCCGCCTTCGCCTAAGGTCCCGCTTGCCAGAAGATGACGCCTGCGTCAGGTTCGCGGCCGCCAGTTGCTTGGAGGCCCGGCGTGGAGCGGTTCGACTACATCATCATCGGCGCGGGCTCGGCGGGCTGCGTGCTGGCCAACCGGCTGAGCGAAGACGGCGCCAAGCGGGTGCTGCTGCTGGAGGCGGGCGGCAAGGACGGCTCGCTGATGATCAGGATGCCGGCCGGGGTCGGCGGGCTGATCGGCAAGGCGGGGCCTGCGAACTGGGGCTTCTGGACCGAGCCTGAGCCCAACCTGGAGAACCGCCGGCTGTGGTGGCCCAGGGGCAAGGGCTGGGGCGGCTCGTCCTCGATCAACGGCATGATCTACATCCGCGGCCATGCGCGCGACTACGATCAGTGGCGCCAGATGGGGCTGCCCGGCTGGGGCTATGCCGACGTGCTGCCCTACTTCAAGCGCTCCGAGGCGTTCGAGGGCGGAGCCGACGCCTACCATGGCGCTGACGGGCCGCTGAAGGTGACCACGGCGGCGACGCCGAACCCGATCTATTCCGCCTCGATCAAGGCCGGCGCGGAGGCCGGTTTCCCGCTGACCGACGACTTCAACGGCCTTCAGCAGGAGGGCTTCGGGCCCTACCAGCTTACCATCCACGACGGGCAGCGCTGGAGCGCCGCGCGAGGCTACCTGCACCCGGCGCTTGGCCGCCCCAATCTGATCTGCCTGACCGGCGTGCGCACCACCCGCATCGTGATCGAGAACGGCCGCGCCACCGGCGTCGAGGTTTACGACGAGAAGACCCGGGCGAAGCGGATCATCCACGCCGACGCCGAGGTGCTGCTCTGCGCCGGCGCGGTGCAGTCGCCGCACATCCTGCAGCTTTCCGGTGTCGGCGATCCGGAGGAATTGTCGGCTCACGGCGTGCCGGTGGTGCATCCGCTGAAGGGGGTCGGCGCCAACCTGCAGGACCATCTGGACGTCTGCATGAGCTGGGAGTGCCCCCAGCCGATCACCGCCTATTCGATGCGCAAGGGCCTGATCAAAACGCTCGGCGTCGGGCTCAGCTACATGCTGTTGGGCAAGGGCGTCGGGCGGCAGAACTTCCTGGAAAGCGGCGCCTTCCTGCGCTCGCGGCCCGAGCTCGACCGGCCGGACCTGCAGGTGCACACGGTGCTGGCCATCATGCAGGACCACGGCAAGGTCTCCGTCGCCAAGGACGGCTTCACCTTCCACGTCTGCCAGCTGCGGCCGGAGTCCCGCGGACGCGTAGGCTTGAAGTCCGCCGACCCGCTGGCGGACCCGGCGATCTTCGCCAACTACCTCTCGGCCGAGGAGGACCGGCGCGCGATCCGCCAGGGCGTGAAGATGATGCGCAAGGTCGCCGCCCAGCCGGCGTTGGCGCCCTACGTCAGCGGCGAATTCGCGCCCGGCGCGGCCGTCCAGTCCGACGCCGAGATCGACGCCTGGGTGAAGCGCACGGCCGAGACCATCTACCACCCGGTCGGCACCTGCCGCATGGGCGCGGCGGGAGACGCCATGGCCGTGGTGGACGCCGAGTGCCGGGTCGTGGGGCTATCGGGACTCAGGGTCGTCGACGCCTCGGTCATGCCGACCCTGGTGGGCGGCAACACCAATGCGCCGACCATCATGATCGCCGAGAAGGTCTCCGACGCCATCCGCGGCCGCGCCTACCTGCCGGCCGAGGACGTCCCGGTCTTCGGCGACGGACTGAAGGCGGCCTGAGGGCAGACGAGCCCTTCTCCCCTTGCGGGAGAAGGTGGCCTGCGAAGCAGGTCGGATGAGGGGTTTCTCAAGGCCTTGAACGTCCGGCAGCCGTGAGGCTGTGCTCATTCCGAGAGGTCTATCGACCCCTCATCCGTCAGCCTTCGGCTGCCCTTCTCCCGCAAGGGGAGAAGGAATTGGATTCAGTCCGCCTTCGCGGGCTTGCCCTGGGGCGCGACTTCGATGCGGAAGGCCCTGGCGTCGTTGAGGACCAGCTGGGCGGCGTGCTGCACGTCGGCGGCGGTGATCTTCTCGGTGCCGGGGACGATGTGGCGGATGAAGTCGAGCTTCCGCGGCTCGGCCTGGGCGCCGGAGAGCTCCGACAGCCAGTACTGGTTGGTCACCCGGCTCTTCTCCAGGCGCTCAAGGCGCGGCTTCTTGGCCCGCTCCAGCTCATCGGCGCTGACCGGCTTGGTGCGCAGGTCCTCGGCGATCTTGGCGACGTCGCGGAAGAAGCCGTCGACCTTGGCGGGCGGCACCTCCACGCTGGCGGCCAGATAGCCCCATCCGGTCCAGGTCAGGCTGTGGGCGTAGCTGACGGACGGCGAATAGGTCGCGCCCTGGTTGACGCGCAGCTCGTCGATGAGCCGCAGGTCCATGACCTCGCCCAGGACGTCGGTCTCCAGCGCCTGCTGCGGGTTGGCCCAGAGGTCGTTGGTGGGCCAGGCCACATAGCCGATGGCCTGGTCGGCGCGGCCCTTGTGGGTGAGCGCCACCGGCTTGGCGGTGGCGGCCGGGAAGCCGATCCGCTTCTGGGCGTCGGCGACCGGCTGGTCGGGGCCGCGGGCGGGCAGGGCGCCGAAGGTGCGGGCCACGGCCTCGACGGCCTTTTCGACCGTGATATCGCCCACCACCACGACCTCGATCGGGTCGGACGCCAAATGCGGGGCGACCTGCGCCTGCAGGTCGGCGAGCTGCGCCTTGGCGATGTCCTCGCGGCCCGGATAGGTGAAGCGGCGGTCGCCGGCGTGCAGCAGGCCGGAAAGCTCGCGGCTCAGGACGCCGCCGTCGGTGGACTCCATCTGGTCGTGGACCGTGCGCCCGGCCTCCTGCTGGCGCTTGAAGGCTTCGCCGCGCCAGCCCGGATCGGTGACGTAGGCGGCCAGCACCTGCATCTCGGTCGGCACATCGTCGGTGCGCGTCGAGCCGGAGAGCACGAAGGCGTCGTCGCCGATCGAGAACCGCGCGCCATAGGTCTTGGCGGCCAGCACGCGCTCGGTGTCCTCGTTGTCGATCTTCTTCAGCCCGCCTTCGATGAAGGCGTTGCCGAACCAGGCGAGGCTCTGGCGGTCCTTGGGGAGCTGCTGCAGGCCGTGGCCGATATTGACCCTGACCAGCACCTCGTCGTTGCGGAACTTGGTGGGCTTCACGGTCAGCCGCACGCCGTTCTCGAAGCGCACGAAGACGGTGTTGAGGTCGGTGACTTCCTTGGTATCGGCGACCTTTCCGGGCTCGCCGAAGCTCTGGTAGGGCCAGGCGGTCTCGCGCGGCGCAGTGGGCGCGGCGACGGCGAGCTTCTCGACGGAGGCGTACTCGGCCAGGAGCTGCGGCTCGCCGCCGGGCACCGGCTTGGGCGAGGCCATGAAGAGGAGCGGGCCCTGGCCGGCGAACGCCGTCTTCAGCGCCTGGGAGACCGCGTCGGCCTTGAGCCCCTTCACGGTGGCCTCGAAGAACGCCAGGTCCTGGGCGGGGCTGGTGACGACCTGCTGGTCGCCGATCGAGCCGGTGATGTCGTCGGCGATCTGGGCGGGCCTGCGGGTCGCGGCGCCGGCGGCGGCGGCCTGGGCCTGGGCGCGGACCTCGGCGATCTCGCGGTCGAGCTCGTCCTGGCGCACGCCATACTGCACAGCGCGCCGTTCCTCGGCGTCGACGGCGGCCAGGCCGGAGCGCCAGCCGTCCGAAGTGGTGACGAGGTTCAGCATGGTGACCTCGGCCGAGTGGCCGTAGTCGGTCTTGAAAGCCGCCGCGCCGATGAACGGCGGGGTGGGCGAGCGGGCCAGCGCCGAGAGCCGGCGGTTGAGCACGTTGAAGCCGAGTTGCTCGACGATGTCGTCGCGCCGCTTGGCCAGGCGGTCGGGCTTCAGGTCGGGCGGCCGGACCCAGGCCACCTGCAGGTCGGTGCGCACGCCGGGGTCGACGACCAGGCGGGCCTCCGGCTTGCGCGGCGCGATCCGGCCGAGGTCGGGCTCGACGCCGGCGGCCCCAACGGCCTTCCAGTCGCCGAAGCGGGCTTTGATCTTGGCTTCCATGGCCGCGGGGTCGAAGTCGCCCACGACCACCAGCACCGCGCGCTCGGGCCGATAGTAGTGGTGGTAGAAGTCGGCGATCAGGCTGGCCGGCGCGTGCTGCAGGACGTCGACCTTGCCGATCGGCACCCGGTTGGGCATCCGCTGGCCCTGGAGCATGAAGTTCAGCCGGTCCTTGAACACGCGGAAGGCCGGGCTGTCGCTGGTCCGTTCTTCGGAGAGCACGACGCCACGCTCATGGTCGACGGCCTCCGGCGCGATGGTCAGCTCCGAGGCGGCTTCGCGCATCAACTTCAGCGCGGTGTCGACGGTGTCTTCGTCGGTCTTCGGCAGGTCGAGCTTGTAGATCGTCTCGTCGAAGTTGGTCGAGGCGTTGGTGTCGGCCCCGAAGGCCAGGCCGTGGCGCTCGAGGATCTTGACCATTTCGTTCTCGGGCACCGCCTTGGAGCCTTTGAACGCCATGTGCTCGAGGAAGTGGGCGAGGCCCTGCTGCGGGTCGGTCTCCATCAGCGAACCGGCGTCGAAGCGCAGGCGGACCGAAGCCTCGCCGGCGGGGATCGTCTGGCGCTTGATGGCGTAGCGCATGCCGTTCGGCAGGGCGCCGAAGCGGATGTCGGGGTCGGCGGCCACGTCGGACCTGGCCTGCGGCCACTCCCCGGGCGCGAGCTTCGGCCGGGCCTGGGGCGCGCCGGACTCGCCGCCGAAGTGCGGCATGTGCGGCAGCGGAAGGGCGTAGGAGACAGCGGCGCCGGAGATCGTAAGCGCGGCGGCGAGCAGCAGGCTCGCGCGCAGGGGGCGGATCATGGAGGGTTTCCGAAGGTGTCCGACAAGAGGGCGGCACCATCGCGAACGCTCATGGCGAGGGCAAGGCGGGAAGGCGGCGGTGTCGCGCTTGTGCGGCAATACGCCTAAATGAGGGGTATGACCGAGTCCCGCTTCGAAGAGACGCCGGCCCAGCCGTGGGCCCCTAAACCCGAACCGGGCCCGGAGCCACAGCCCGGCGGCGGCGGTCCACAGGCGCACGAGCCGGTGTTCAACGCGCCCTGGCAGGCGGTGGCCGTGGTGGTGCTGATCCTGGGCGGCTATGCGCTGCAGACCCGCTTTCCCGCCGACGCGATCCAGGCCGCCTATGCCTTTTCGCCGGCCAACCTGACGCCCGGCCGCTGGGAGACGCTGATCACCGCCATCTTCCTGCACGGCAGCTGGATGCACGCGCTGATGAACGCGGGGCTGGCGCTGGCCTTCTCCGCGCCGCTGGCGCGCTTCTTCGGCCCTAAGGTGGAAGGCGGGCTGCTGTTCTTCGCCTTCTATGTGCTGACCGGCGCGATCGGCAACCTGGGCGTGGCCGCGCTGCATCCCGGCAGCGCCGCGATCAGCGTGGTCGGCGCGTCGGGCGCCGTCTCGGGCCTGGTCGGCGCGGTCGCGCGGCTGCTGGGCGGCCACGGCCGCGTGGGGCCGCTGTTCTCGCGCCCGGTGCTGGCGCTGGGCGGGGCCTGGCTCGCCATCAACCTCCTAATCGCGCTGATCGGCGGCTCGTGGCTGCCGGGGAGCGGCGGGGCCGGCGTGGCCTGGGAGGCGCATGTGGTCGGCTTCGTCGCCGGGGTGCTGCTGATCGGCCCATTCGGACGCCTGGCGCCTTCCGTCTGACTGAAGCGTTCCTCAGGGCGTGCTCACGCGCGCGTGCCTTGAAGAGAACGCTGTTCTGGGCGACGCTCGCGGCGAAGCGGAGAGAAAGCGAGGGAGCTCCGATGCTTGTCTCACAGATCCTGCGGTCCAAGGGCGACACCGTGTTCACCGTCGCCCCCAGCGAAACCATCGCGGCGGTGGCGGGGCTGCTGCATTCCCGGCGCGTGGGCGCCCTGGTGGTGCTGGACGCCGAGCGGGTGGCCGGCATCGTCTCCGAACGCGACGTTGTCCGCGGCATGGCCGAGCATGGCGCGGCGACCCTGGGCCAGCCGGTTTCCAGCATCATGACCAAGGACGTGCTCTACGCCGATCCGGGCGAGACGGTGGACGCCCTCTTGGCGCGGATGAGCGACCGGCGCATCCGCCACCTGCCGGTCTGCAAGAACGAGCGGCTGGTGGGCATCGTCTCGATCGGCGACCTGGTGAAGTCGAAGATCAGCGAAGTCGAGGCCGAGGCGGACGGACTGAAGGCCTATATCGCGGCGAGCTGAGGTGGAGGCGGCTACGCCAATTCGGCCAGTCGTCGCACGGCGATTCAAAGTTCTCGTTTTGTTCTTGACGGGGTACGGGGCCTGCGCCATGCTGCGGCCTTCCGTCAGGCGGAGCGCGGCGAGAATGTTTCGAAAGTCCGCGGCTGACGATTCCTCGCCGGGCGGCGGCGGTCCGTTGCTGTCGCTGTCGGAGCAGGCAACCCTGGCGAACGCGCCCAAGCGGCGCCCGCTGAGCGGCTGGTCGGCCGTCGGCGATCTCGTGGGCAAGATCTGGAACGGGCCGAATACGGTGCTGGGCGCGGTGTATGGTGGCGTTGGCCACGCGGTC
>JBJMQX010000038.1:0-16951 GCA_045802455.1 Phenylobacterium sp.
GCGGCGACGCCGGAACGCAGGGCGCGGCGCAGGCTCATCGGCTCAGCCGGCCTTCGGCGCCGGCGGGGCGGCTGGCGGCGCGGCCGGGGCGGCGGGCGCGGCCGGCCCGGCCAGCGCATCGGCGGCAGGCGGCTAGTCCGCCGAGGCCTGCTTGGAGACCGGCGCCTTCTTGCGGGGCCGGGCCCTGGCGGGCTGCTTTGCCGGTGCGGCCTTGGCCTTCGAGGCGTCGGCGGTGGCGGTCTCGGCGGCCGGTGTCGCGGGATCGGCTTGGGCGATGGCGTTGTGGGCCAGCGTCTGGGCGGCCGCGAAGCGCTTGGCGAGCGACTCGGTCAGCCTCTTGGCCTCGCCCGGCGACATCTGGGCGATGATCGCGGAGAGCACGCGCGGCTTCATCTTGGCGGCGATCGGCAGGCGGACGGAATCGTCCAGCAGCGTCAGGCGAGGCGCGGCGTCCTTGGCCTTCATGGCCTCGAACACCTTGACCAGCCGGTCGACCTCGCTGGCCTCGCGGCCGTCGGCCTGGGTGAGCAGGTTCTGCACGTCGGCCTTGAGGCCGGTCAGCGCCCTGGCCTTGGCGTCGAGCTTGGCCTCGGCGGCGGCCAGGAGCGCCATCTGAGTGTCGAGGTCGTTGGCCCGCTGGTCGAGCTCGCCGCGCCGAGCGCCCAGGTTCTGCAGCACCTGCAGTTCGGCCGGCGAGAGCCCGGCTTCCTTGGCGAGTTCGGCGGCGGTCGGCGCGCAGACCGCCTGCGGCTTGATGCTGGGCGGCGGCAGGGCGCTCTGGGCGGCGACGTTCGCGGCATCGCCGGTGGCGGCGGCCGGATCGCCCGCCTTGGCCCCCTTGGCGCCCTTCGCAGGCTTGGTCCCCTTGGCGGCCTCCTCGGCGAAGGCCTTGGCGTTGGAGAACAGGCCCGGCAGGTCGCGGGCGCCGGCGAGCGCATTGACCGCCAGCACGCCGCCGATGGCGATGCCGACCAGCGGCAGGATGCGGGGCATGGATTTCATCGGCGGCCTCCTTGCTGCAGGCGCAGCGGCGGGTCTTCGAAGAGGTCGTCTTCGGGGTTGGCGCGGGGGCGCAGGGTAAGGGGCTCGGCGCGCGCGGCGCGCTCGACGGGCTTTGCCGGTCGTTCGGAACGGCCGCGGCCTTCGCGGGCGGCGGCCAAGAGGGCGCCCAGGCGCTTGTCCTGCGCCTCGTCGCGCGGCGCGGGCGCTTCGCGGCCGGGGCTGGGCGCCTCGATGATCAGCCGCTCCAGCTTGGCGGCCAGAGCCCGGCCCTTGTCGATACGGTCGGCCAGGGTGTCGACGGCCTCGTCGGTGGCGGCGCGCAGGTCGGCGAGGCCCTGCTCGGCCCGCTCCGCCGCGGCGTTCAGCTCGCGCACGGCGATGGCGAAGCCGTCGTGGCTGTCGCGCAGCGCCTTCAGCCGCCGGTTGAGCCGCAGGCCGAGCACCAGGGCGGCGCCCAGCAAGCCGGCCAGCAGCAGGTTCATGGCGAGACCGATCAGGCTCATTCGCTGGTCCTCGTGACAACCGCGCGGGCGTTCGGCGACAGCGGCGCCTCGACGCGGACGGCGATGTGGGAATTGCGGCGGCCCATGCGGCCGCGGGTCAGCGGGACCGCGCCGGCGCGAAGCTCGATCAGGCTGTCGGGCGTGGCGTTGAGCATGATGGTGTCACCCACCTTCAGCTCGAGGATCTGGCGGAGCGGCACCTGCTGCTCGTCGAGCACGGCGCGGACGTCCATGGTGGTGGTCCAGAGCTCGCTGGCGAGGTGGCTTTCCCAGATGTTGTCGCGGCCGAACTTCTCGCCCATGAACTGCTGCAGCAGCATCTTGCGGATCGGCTCGAGCGTGGCGTAGGGCAGCAAGAGTTCGATGCGGCCGCCGCGGTCCTCCATGTCCACCCGCAGCTTGACCAGGATGGCGGCGTTGGCCGGCCGGGCGATGGCGGCGAACCGCGGGTTGGTCTCCAGGCGGTCGAGGGTGAAGGTCACCGGCGTCAGCGGCTCGAACGCCTCGCGGGCGTCGCCCAGCACCACCTCGACCATCCGCTGCACCAGCACCCGCTCGATGGTGGTGTAGGGCCGGCCCTCGATGCGCATCGCCGCCGTGCCGCGGCGTCCGCCCAGCAGCACGTCGACGATCGAGTAGATCAGGTTCGAATCGACCGTCAGCAGGCCGTAGTTGTTCAGCTCCTCGGCCCGGAACACCGAAAGGATGGCCGGCAGCGGGATCGAGTTCAGGTAGTCGCCGAACCGGATCGACGAGATGTTGTCGAGGCTGACCTCGACGTTGTCGGACGTGAAGTTCCGCAGCGAGGTGGTCATCAACCGAACCAGGCGGTCGAAGACGATCTCCAGCATCGGCAGGCGCTCGTAGGAGACCAGCGCCGAGTTGATGATCGCGCGGATGCCGGTGCGCTCGGCGCCCTCCTCCTCGGAGAGGTCGAAGCCCAGCAGGCTGTCGATCTCGTCCTGGTTGAGGATGCGCTCGGAGGCGCCGTCGGCGGCGCCTTCGGGCCAGGCGTTGCTGTCCTCGCCGGCCTCCAGCTCGGCCGCGCCTTCGGTGGGATTTTCGTCTTCGTCGGCCATGCTGCACGCGATCGCCGAGCCCTTCTTGGGCTCAGTTGATCAGCATCTCCTCGATCAGGACGGCGTTCGCCTTGGAGGGCGCGATCACCAGGTTGACGCGGCGCAGGATCTCCATCCGCAGCTGGTAGGAGCCCTGGCTTCCGGAGAGGTCCTCGGGGCGCAGCTCGCGCAGGAAGGTCTGGAACATGTCCTGCAGCCTGGGCATGTTCGGGTCGAGCTGCTCGACCGTCGCCTGGTCCGGCAGCTCCAGGGTGAGCTTCAGCTTCAGGAAGGTGGGCCGGCCGTCGGCGGTCTGCATGTTCACCACCACGTCGGGCATGGTGTAGTAGAGCACCCCGTCGGGGCCTTCCTTGATCTGGCCGGGGCCGCCCTTCTCGTCCTTCTTGCCCTTCTTCTCGTCCTTCTTGCCGCCCTTCTTGGCGTCCTTGCCAGCGTGCGCCGCGTCGGGCTTGGGCTTCAGGAAGATGAACGCCGCGCCGCCGCCGCCGCCCAGCACCACGAGCGCCGCGGCGCCGGCGATGAGCATCAGCTTCATCGGCAGTTTCTTCTTTTCCGGGGCGGCGGCCTCGGCCTCCTCGCCCTCCGGCAGCTCCTCCTCGGGAGCTTCCTTGACCTTGTCCTCGGCCACGCGCGCGTTCCTTAGATACCTATCACCTCCTTCAATCGGCCTTTTTGGTTAACGGGCGGTTTTTAACCGGTCCCAAAGGGTGGCGAAGCCTGCCCGGCAGATTCCGCCGCCGCGCCGCCGTTAACTTTATTGTCCGTTGATTTCGTTGGGCTTTGAGTTGGCCCGAAGCTTGCACTCCCCCATTGCGAAAAGGTCGCCCCAAGCGCGCCCAGGGATTTCGCCGAGTACTTCGATGGACAACGCCCTCTACGTCGGCCTGTCGCGGCAGATCGTGCTCCGGCGCGAGATGGACATCGTCGCCAACAACATCGCCAACGCGGACACCAACGGATTCAAGGTCGAGAGCCTGATGACCAAGGAGCACCCGGGGCCTCCAGCGTTCACCCTGCAGGGACCCCGGCCGGTGAAGTTCGTCGCCGCCGACGGCGTCGCGCGCAATTTCGGCCAGGGCGGGCTGCGCAGCACCGATGCGCCCTTCGACATGGCCATCGAGGGCCAGGGCTTCTTCAAGGTCACCACCAGGTCAGGCGAGCGCTTCACCCGCGACGGCCACCTGCGGATGGACGACCTGGGCCGCCTGACCACCCAGGCCGGCGACCCGGTCTCCGACGACGGCGGCGGCGAGATCACGCTGGATCCGCAGAAGGGCCAGGTGTCGATCGCTCCCGACGGCACGGTCAGCCAGGGCTCCGAGCGGGTCGGCAAGATCGGCGTCTTCAAGTTCGCGAACCTCGGCGCGCTCGATAAGGCCGGCGACAACCTCTACCAGAACACCTCCAACCAGCAGCCGACGTCGGCGACCGACGCCAAGGTGCGCCAGGGCATGCTGGAGAGCTCCAACGTCAATCCGATCGTCGAGATCACCCGGATGGTCGAGGTCAGCCGGGCCTACGAGCAAACCGCCCAGATGATGGCGTCCGAGCAGGAGCTGTCGCGCAATTCCGTCGCGCGGCTCGGCCGGGCCCAGGAGTAAGGAACTAACCGATGCAGGCTCTCCGCACCGCGGCCACCGGAATGGCCGCCCAGCAGATGAACGTCGAGGTGATCTCGAACAACATCGCCAACATGAACACCGTCGCGTTCAAGAAGCAGCGCGCCGAGTTCCAGGACCTCCTTTACCAGACGCTCGAGCAGGCCGGCGCCCAGTCGTCCGACCAGGGCACCATCGTACCCACCGGCGTGCAGGTCGGGGCCGGCGTCAAGGCGGGCTCCGTCTACCGGATCGGCACGCAAGGGGCGATGACCGCCACCGGCAACAAGTTCGACGTGGCCATCGAAGGCCGCGGCTTCCTGCAGGTGCTGCAGCCCACCGGCGACATCGCCTACACGCGGGCCGGCAACCTGGCGGTCAACGACCAGGGCCAGCTGGTCACCCAGGACGGCTACCTGATCCAGCCGGCGATCTCGATCCCGCAGGACGCCACCGACGTCAGCATCTCCAAGAGCGGCCAGGTGCAGGTCACCCAGCCCGGCTCGGCGACGCCCAACGTGGTCGGCACGCTCGAGCTCGCCACCTTCATGAACGAGGGCGGCCTCTCGGCGCAGGGTTCCAACCTCTTCCTGCAGACCGCGGCCTCCGGCGCGCCCACCACCGGCACGCCCGGCCAGCCCGGCTTCGGCACCCTGCTGCAGGGCTACACCGAGGCGTCGAACGTCGATCCGGTCTCCGAGATCACCGCCCTGATCGTGGCCCAGCGCGCCTACGAGATGAACTCCAAGGTGATCTCGACGGCCGACAACATGCTGGGCGTCGCCAACCAGGTGAAGTCGTAGGCCATGCGCGCGCTCCTCTTCGCCACCGCCCTCTTCGCCGCCGCGGGCCCGGCGCTGGCCGGCCGGCCGGTGACCCTGAAGGCCGACACCGCCAACGCCGACGGCCTCGTCACCCTGGGCGACCTGTTCGACGGCGCAGGCCCCGCAGCCGGCGTGCCGGTGGCCACGCGCGCCGGCGCCAGCGTCATGCTGGACGCCGCCTCGGTGCAGGCCGCAGCCCGCCGCGCCGGCCTCGACTGGGCCAATGCCGAGGGCCTGCGCCGGATCGTCGTGCACGGCGGCCCGGCCCTGAGCGGAGCCGCCGTCGGGCAGGCCGCCCGCGGCAACGTCGATGTGCTGACCTATGCCCGCAACCTTTCGGCCGGCGAGATCGTGCAGCCTTCCGACCTCGTTTGGACCAAGGCCGCCGCCGCGCCGTCCGACGCGCCCGGCGACGCCGACGCCCTCATTGGCCAGGCCGCCAAGCGGCCGCTGCGCGCCGGCGCCGTCGCGCAAGGCCGCGACGTGGGCGTCGCCCAGGTGATCAAGTCCGGCGACATCATCTCGGTCGGCTACGACGCCGGCGGCGTGTCGCTGGAGATGCAGGGCAAGGCCATGGGCTCGGCCGGCGTCGGCGAGCTGGTCTCGATCCAGAACACCACCTCGAAGAAGGTCATCCAGGCCCTCGTCACCGGCCCCGGCCAGGCGGTCGTGGGCCCCGCCGCCGACCAGCTCAAGGCCGCCCGCCCCTCCGCCCGTTACGCCGCCCGCTGAAGGATCGAAGTCGCATGCGTACCCGTCTCGCCGCCGCCCTCATGGTCCTGGCTCCGCTTTCGCTGGCGTCGCTCGGCGCCTGCACCACGGTGCGCGAAGCCGTGCACGGCCCGGAGCTCGCCCCCGTCGGCTATCCGGCCGCGCTGGCGCCCATGGACCAGCACATCATCGCCCGCGACGCGCCGCAGCCGGCCAGCGCCAACTCGCTCTGGCGGGTCGGCGCGCGGACCTTCTTCAACGACCAGCGGGCGAACAAGGTCGGCGACATCCTGACCGTGCAGATCGACATCGACGACAGCGCCAAGACCACCAACTCGACCTCGACGGCGCGCACCTCGGGCGTCACCGCCGGCATCCCCCACCTGCTGGGCCTGGAAACCAGCCTCGGGAAGATCCTGCCGGGCGCCTACGACCCGGCCAACGCGCTCTCGACCAGCACCAAGACCAGCCAGGACGGCTCGGGCGCGGTGAACCGGCAGGAGAAGATCAGCCTGACCATCGCCGCGGTGGTCTCCGCCGTGCTGCCGAACGGCAACCTGGTGATCCAGGGCACCCAGGAGGTGCGCACCAACGCCGAGGTGCGCCAGCTCACCGTGGCCGGGGTCGTGCGGCCGGAGGACATCTCGTCCTCCAACACCATCAAGCACACCCAGATCGCCGAGGCCCGCATCAGCTACGGCGGCCGCGGCGACATCAGCCGGGTCCAGAAGACGCCCGCCGGCCAGGCCCTGGCCGAGAAGTTCTGGCCCTTCTAGGCGGCGGCTGCGCCGCCCCGGCAGTTGACAGTTGTAAGCGCGCGCGTAGCCTCCGAGCGACTTAGCCGCGGGGAGACAAGCATGCGCAGGATAGCCGCCGCCCTGATGGGCCTGGCCTTGGCCGCGGGCGCGAGCTCGGGCGCGGCCGCCGCCCCGCTCACCGTTGTCTCGGACACGCCCGCCCTGCCGCCGAGCATCAGTCACCTGGCCGTCCACTCGGACCGGCTGAATCGCGACTTCGAGCTCTGGGTGAGCGTGCCCTCCGCGACGGTGTTCCTGCCCGGGCAGAAGCTGCCGGCGATCTATGCGCTGGACTCCGGCTACGGCATCGCCGGGCCCCAGGGGACGCTGCTGGCCGCCACCGGCGCCATGGCCCCGGCGATCATCGTCAGCGTCGGCTACAAGCCCACCGGGGTCCTGTTCCGCAACCTCGACCTGACGCACAACAAGTTCACGGCCGCCCCGACGATGCCGCCCATCGGCGGCGGCGGGGCGGCGTTCGAGGCCTTCCTGCTGGAGGACCTCAAGCCGCTGATCGAGGCCAAGTACCCCGCCGACCCCAACCGCGCCGTGCTGTTCGGCCATTCGCTGGGCGGCCTCTTCGCGGCCAATGTGTTCGCCGACAACCCCGACGCCTTCGCGGCCTACATCATCGGCTCCCCCTCAGTCTGGGCCGATCCCGGCGTCGTCGCCCGCGTGGCCGCGGCCGCGCCCAAGGCGCATGGGCGCAGGGTGTACCTGACAGTCGGCTCCGACGAGAGCGCCGGCGCGATCGGCGGCGACAACCGCATGGTCGACGGATTCCAGAGCCTGGCCGCGGTGCTGAAGAACCAGCCGGGCGTCATCCTGAAGACCCAGCTCTACGCGGGCGAGACCCACCTCTCCTACTATCCGCGCTTGGTCACCGACGGCTTCCCCTATGTCCTGCCGCCGGCGCGCAAGCTGGTCGCGCGACAGGTGAAGCTGCCGGACGCGACACTGGCGCGCTACGTCGGCGTCTACCGCATGCCGGACGGCCGCAAGATCACCGTGACCAGCGATCCGCGCGGCCAGCTGATGGGCCAGGTCACCGGACTCGCCCCAAATCCGCTGCAGCAGAACGGCCCCGACCGGTTCTACGCCCCCGTCGCTGACATCAATGTGCAGTTCGACGCGACCGGTGTGACCCTGACAGGCGTCGACGGCGGCAAGCTTAGGGCCGATCGCGAAGCGGCCGCGCCGACCCCGGCCTCCTAGGCTCCTCGTTAAGCCGACAGGAACTCAGCCGGCCTTAGGGATGGGCGGGTGAGCGCCCTGCAAAGGAACCTGCTGCTGCTGATCGCGCTGGTCCTGGCGCTGCAGACCGGCGTCAACCTGGCGCGCTACCTTCAGGAGCCGGGCGCCGCCCAGCGCTTCGGCGGCGACTTCATCTGCTTCTGGCAGGCGGCCCAGCGGGCCCGCCACGGCGACCTGGCCGGCGTCTACGACCCGGCCTTCTGGCGCGGCGTCGTCTCCGGACACGCCGCCTCGAAGATGACCTGGTTCGTCTATCCCCCCTTCGTGCTGCTGCCCCTGCGACTGCTCGGCGACCTCGGCTATGGCCCCGCGGTCGCCTGGTGGTCGCTGCTCCCGCTGCCGTTCTACTTCGGCCTGATCTTCCTGCTGGCGAGGCGCACGGCGCCCGACCTCGCCGCCGGGACGCGGCTCCAGGCGTTCGCGGCGATCGCGGCCCTCACCCTGCCCTTCCTCAGCGCGAGCCTGTTCTCAGGCCAGATCGGCGCCTTCGTCGCGGTGCTGTTCCTGGCCGCGGCCTACCTGTGGCCGGACCGTCCGATCCTGGCCGGCCTGTGCCTCGGCCTTATGGCGGTCAAGCCGCAGCTGGGCGTGCTGTTCCCCTTCGCGCTCGCGGCCGCCGGCCAATGGCGCACCATGGCCGCGGCGGCGGCGACCGTCCTGGCGCTGGTCGCAAGTTCCCTCGTCTGGCCGGGCGCGGCGGTCTGGAACGACTACGCCCAGATCGCGCAGATCTTCGGCCGCTTCATCGGCCAGGGCCACGCGGTCATCGCCCAGCTCGCGGTCGGTCCCTACGTCTCGCTGCTGGCCGCGGGCCTTCCAGCGGCTCTGGCCGCCACCCTGCAGGCCGGCGTCAGCCTGGGCGTGCTGGCCGTGGTCATCCGCGTGTTCCGCCAGGCTGCGGGCGGCCGCGACGACGGGCGGCTGGACCTGCGCCTGGGCCTGCTGGCGGCCGGAGCCTTGCTCGCCATTCCCTATTCACTGTCCTACGACACGCCGATGCTGGCGCTCGCGATCCTCCCGCTGGTCACCCGCGCCTGGCGGCGAGGCCTGGACGGCTGGACGTGCGCGGCCATCACCGGGCTCCTGGTCCTGCCCTACCTCCAGCCGATCCTGATCCCCCGCCACCTTCCGTTCGCGCTCGCGGCCCTGCTGCTGGCCTTCGGCGCCCTCTTCCGGCGCTACGAACTGGAGGCGCCCGCAGATGCGGCGGCGGCGGGCAGTGGATGGCTGTCGGCGATCCGCTCGTGGATCGCGCCGCGCGCCGCAATTGCAGCTCAGCGGATCAGACCCTAGGCCCGCCAGCCCTTCGCCACGGCGTTGTCCATGCCCAGCGCCGCCAGCACGCCGCGCACGATGCCCTCGGCGTCCAGGCCCGCCTGGGCGTACATCGCCTCGGGCTTGTCCTGGTCCTGGAAGATGTCCGGCAGCGCCAGGGTGCGGACCTTCAGCCCCCGGTCCAACGCCCCGTGCTCGGCCAGCGCCTGCAGCACGAAGCTGCCGAACCCCCCGACCGCGCCCTCCTCCACCGTGACCAGGGCCTCATGGTTGCGGGCCAGCCGGAGCACCAGGTCGACGTCCAGCGGCTTGGCGAAACGGGCGTCGGCGACGGTCGCGGAAAGGCCGCGGGCGGCCAGCAGGTCGGCCGCCTTCAGGCTCTCGGCCAGCCGCGTGCCGAACGACAGGATGGCCACCGCCGAGCCCTCGCGGACCACGCGGCCCTTGCCGATCTCCAGCGGCTCGGCCAGCGCCGGGACCGCCACGCCGACCCCTTCGCCGCGCGGATAGCGGAAGGCGCTCGGCCGGTCGTCGATCTCGACGGCGGTGGCGATGGCGTGGGCCAGCTCGGCCTCGTCGGCCGGGCCCATCAGCACCATGCCGGGCAGCGCCCCCATGAAGCCCACGTCGAAGCTGCCCGCATGCGTCGGCCCGTCGGCGCCCACCAGGCCGGCGCGGTCCATGGCGAAGCGCACCGGCAGGCGCTGGATCGCCACGTCGTGCACCACCTGGTCGTAGCCGCGCTGCAGGAAGGTCGAGTAGATCGCCGCGAACGGCTTCATCCCATCGGCGGCGAGGCCGGCGGCGAAGGTCACCGCGTGCTGCTCGGCGATGCCGACGTCGAACATCCGCTCGGGGAAGCGCTCCGCGAACAGGTCCAGGCCCGTGCCGGACGGCATGGCCGCGGTGACCGCCACGATCTTGGGGTCCAGCTCGGCCCGCTTGATCAGCTCGTGGGCGAACACCTTGGTGTAGTGGGGCGCGACCGCCTGGGCCGGCTTGGCCTGCTGGCCGGTCACCACGTCGAACTTGACCACCGCGTGGTGCTTGTCGGCGGCGGCCTCGGCCGGCGCATAGCCCTTGCCCTTGTGGGTCACCACGTGGACCAGCACCGGGCGGTCGACGATGCCGCGGGCGTTCTGCAGCACGTGGACCAGGGCGTCCATATCGTGGCCGTCAATCGGCCCCACGTAGTAGAAGCCGAGCTCCTCGAAGAAGGTCCCGCCGGTGACCATGCCGCGGGCGAACTCCTCGGCCTTGCGGGCCGCCTCGCGCATCGGCCGCGGGAACACCTGGGCCATCGACTTGCCGACCCTGCGGATCGAGCGGTAGCCGCCGCCGGAGACCAGGCGGGCCATGTAGGCGCTCATGCCCCCGACCGGCGGGGCGATCGACATGTCGTTGTCGTTGAGGATCACCGTCAGCTGCTTGGTGGTCTCGCAGGCGTTGTTCATCGCCTCGTAGGCCATGCCGGCGCTCATCGAGCCGTCGCCGATCACCGCCACCACCTTGTTGTCCTGGCCCTTCTGGTCGCGGGCGGCGGCGAATCCCAGGGCCGCCGAGATCGAGGTCGCCGCATGGGCCGCGCCGAACGGGTCGTAGGGGCTCTCGGCGCGCTTGGTGAAGCCGGAGAGGCCGCCGCCCTGCCGCAGCGTCCTGATTCGGTCCCTGCGGCCGGTCAGGATCTTGTGCGGATAGGCCTGGTGGCCGACATCCCAGATCAGGATGTCCTTGGGCGTCTCATAGACGTGGTGCAGCGCGACCGTCAGCTCGACGACGCCCAGGCCTGCGCCCAGGTGGCCGCCCGTCTGCGAGACCGCCTCGATGGTCTCCGCGCGCAGCTCGTCAGCCAGCTGGCGGAGCTCGGAGATGGAGAAACTGCGGGTGTCTGCCGGCTCGGAGACGGTGTCGAGAAGAGGCGTGGAGGACATGTAGGACGCGGACCGGCCGGCGGGGACTAGGTGCGGCGCTCTAACACGAAATCGACGCTGGCCCGCAGGAAATCCGCCGCCCGGCCGAATGGTTCGAGGTGCGATTTGGCCTGGTCGGCGAGCAGGACCAGGCGTTCGCGGGACGCCTCGACGCCCAGCAGGGTGACGAAATTCGCCTTGCCCATGGCGGCGTCCTTGCCGACCGCCTTGCCGACCTCTTCGGCGTCGCCCTCGGCGTCCAGCAGGTCGTCGACGATCTGGTAGGCCAGGCCCAGGTCGTGGGCGAAGGCCAGCATGGCGTGGCGTTCGGAATCCTTGGCGCGGGCCAGCACCAGCGGCAGCTCGAAGGCGCAGGCGATCAGGGCCCCGGTCTTCAGCCGCTGCATCCGCGCCACCCCGCCCAGGTCGTCGCGCACGCCCACGATGTCGATCATCTGGCCGCCCGCCATGCCCCGCGCGCCGGCGGCCTGGGCCAGCTTCAGCACCAGCTCGGCCCTGAGCGCCCCGTCGGAGCAGGTGTCGGGATGGGCCAGGATCTCGAAGGCCGCGGTCTGCAAGGCGTCGCCGGCCAGCACGGCGGTCGCCTCGTCATAGGCCTTGTGCACGGTTGGTCGGCCGCGGCGCAGGTCGTCGTCGTCCATGCACGGCAGGTCATCGTGGATCAGGCTGTAGGCGTGGATGCACTCGAGCGCGCAGGCCGTTCGCAGCACCGAGCGGTCCGCCAGGTCGAACATCCGCCCGGTCTCCAGGGCGAAATAGGTGCGCAGCCGCTTGCCGGGCCCGAGCGCCGCATAGCGCATGGCCTCCGTCAGCCGCGCTTCCGGCCCGTCGGCGCGCGGCAATAGCTCGTCCAGCGCCACAGTGACCAGGTCGGCGGCCTCGGCCACGCGTCTGGCCAGCGGGGCGGCGCCCTGTTGGGACCCCGGCATCAGCTGAACTCGGCGGCTTCGACCCCAGGCGCTCCGCCGGCGCCCATCACGATCTTCTCGACCCGCAGGCGCGCGGCCTCCAGCCGGGCCTCGCAGTGCGCCTTCAGCGCCGCGCCGCGCTCGTACATCTTGATCGAGTCGTCGAGCGGCGCCTGGCCGGATTCCAGGCGCGCGACGATCTGCTCCAGCTCGGCCAGCGCCTGTTCGAAGGTGAGGCCCGCGATGTCGGAGGGTTCGGACAAATTCTCGCTCCTGCGGGTCTCTTAGGGCCGCTCGAACCGGCGCGTCGACCAGTATTTGTAGCCTTCGCTCAACGTCAGTCGCCAGCCGCGGCGGCGAAGGGCGCGGCCGATCATGTAGTTGAAGAAGCCGTGCGCCAGGACGACCACGTCCTCGCCGCCCGCAGCCAGGCCGGTCAGCAGGTCCGCCGCGTGCTCGGCCCGCTGCACGGCCGCGTCGCGCGTCTCCTGTCCCTCGTGATGGTTGAAGAACCACCACCAGAACCGGGCCAGGAAGCCCCAGAGCCTGGGCGACAGCCTGATCCAGCTCGGCAACGGCGGCGGCGGCAGGGGCGCTTCGATCAAGAGGTCGTGGCGGTCGAAGGCGCGTTCGCCCACCAGCGCCTGGGCGCTCTCGATGGAGCGCAGGCGCGTCGAGGTGACGAGGGTCCCGGCCGTGCGCGCGAACTCGATCAGCGCCTGCGGCGGCGTCTGCCCGGGCAGGATGCCCAGCACCTCGTAGCTGGCCCAGAACTCGCGGTACTGCTGGGCGCTGAGCCGCACCTTGCGCGACAGCGCCGGTTCGCCGTGGCGCGCCAGGACGATTGCGCCGGGCCGGCGCACCGGCGGCGCGTCAGGTGCTGCAGCAGTCAAGCGCCGGCCCGTCCTCGTCCCCTACGCCTCGGCCAGCGCCCTGACGTGGGCGAGGGCCGAAGACCCCAGTGCCTGCAGGTCGTAACCGCCCTCCAGCGAGGACACAACCCGACCCCTGGCGTGGCGGTTGGCCACGTCCACGATGGCCCGGGTCGCCCAGGCGAAGTCCTCGGCCTCCAGCTGCTGGCCGCCGCCGCCCAGCGGGTCGCGCACGTGGGCGTCGAAGCCGGCGGATATGATGACCAGGTCCGGCCCGAACGCATCGACCTTCGGCATCAGGCTTTCGAACGCCTTGCGCCAGGTCTGGCGGCTCGCGCCCTCAGGCGACACGGCGTTGGCGATGTTGGGCGACGTCCTCTCCGACGGATGGCCGGTGCCTGGCCACATCGGCCACTGCTGGATGGAAGCCAGGAACAGCCCCTGCTCACCGTCGAAGGCCGCCTGGGTGCCGTTGCCGTGGTGGATGTCGAAATCGACCACCGCCACCTTGGCGAGGCCCGCCGCCTGCGCGGCGCGGGCGGCCACCGCGACGTTGGAGAAGATGCAGAAGCCCATCGGCAGCGCCGGCTCGGCGTGATGTCCTGGGGGGCGCACGGCGCAGAAGGCGCGGCCCGCCTTGCCCGCGGCCACGTCGCGGACGGCGGCCACGACGGCGCCGGCCGCCCGGCGCGCCGCGTTCAGGCTGCCGGCCGACATGAAGGTGTCCGCGTCCAGCTTCACCCGGCGATCGCCGGGCTGGGCGGCGAAGATCGCGTCGAGGTAGGCCTGCCGGTGGACCCGCGCGAGGTCGGCGGCCTCCGCTACGGGCGCGTCGTTGACCGCCAGGTCGAGGTCGCTGTCGCTCAGCGCGTCGGTCACCGCCTTCAGCCGCTCCGGCCGTTCCGGATGGTGCTCGCCCGGGCGGTGGTCGAACATGTCCTGATGGGTGTAGAGCGCGATGGTCATGCCTCATCCTACCTCAGTTCGCCGCCCCCGATGCCAGACCCCGAACCCCTGATCCGGCGCGCGGGTCCTAACGACGCCGAGGCACTCGCCGACATCGGCGTCGCGACCTTCATCGAGACGTTCGGCCACCAGTATCCGACGGCGGACCTGGAACGCTATCTGGCCGAAGCCTACGGCGTGGAGCGCACCCGCGCCGGGCTCGCCGATCCCGCCACAGCGTCGTGGCTGGTCGAGGCCGGCGGCGAGGTGGTGGGCTACGCCACCGCCGGACCCTGCGCCCTGCCCCACCCCGAGGTGACGCCGGCCTGCGGCGAGCTGAAGCGCATCTACCTCGCGAAAGCCTGGCAGGGCCGCGGCCTGGCCGAGCGCCTCTATGGCGAGACCGCCGCCTGGCTGGAACGCGACGGGCCCCGCGCTATCTGGCTCGGGGTCTGGTCGGAGAACCACAAGGCCCTGCGATTCTACGCCCGTCTCGGGTTCGTCCAGGTCGGCGGCTACAAATTCCATGTCGGCCACACAATCGATGATGAGTACATTTTGCGACGGTACATGGGCAATTCTTCCAAGGTCGCCGCGAGTTCGGCGCCCATCGAACACAATCCCGCCTGAATTGCGCTCGTCCGCGGTAAGTATTGCCTGGATTTAACATTTCGGCGGCTTGGCGGGGCGCGTTGGATTTGGGACCCTGCGGCGTCCCTCCCCGGATGCTCCGCCATGCTCAGGATCGGCTATCTCAGGCTCCACGAACCCGACGGCTCGCCGGAACAGGCGTCGCTGGCCGCGGCTGGCTGCCAGGTCGTGCGCGCCGAGCACCCGGACGCCTGCGGCAGCCTGCTCGATTCGATCCTCGAGTTCATCGGCGAGGGCGACCAGCTGGCGGTGGCGCGGCTCGACCAGCTCGGTGACGGCGGGCGCCAGATCCTCGAGGTGCTGGACCGCCTGGAGCGGCGCGGCGCCAGCCTCTACGTCCTGGAGCCGGAGCTCTGCAGCCTGGGCGCCGGCGGACCCGCGCTGCGCGCGGCCCTGGAGGCCGTCGCCGCGGTAGACACCGGGCCGCGCTCGCGACGGCGGCGCCTCGCGGCCACCCAGGAGATCCGCGCCCTGCAACGCGCCGGCGTCGGCCCAGTGGAGATCGCCCGCCGCCTCGGCGTCTCCCGCATGACCGTCTGGCGCAAGCTCAAAGCCGCCACGGCGTAGGCAGAAGACCCAATCAACCCCCTGAATCCCAATAACTGCTCGTCATGGCCGGGCTTGTCCCGGCCACCCATACGCACCGATGCGGCAAGGTGGAGCTGTGCTTGGCGAGCCTCACCGTGCACCCCCTGCGTTTATGGGTGGCCGGGACAAGCCCGGCCATGACGATCAGAAAAACGATCGAGGCGTCAACCTAGCGCCTCAGTCCGCCGCCGCCGCGCCTGCCCCGCCGGAGGACATCGCCTTGCGGGTCAACCAGACCAGCGGGATCACCAGCACCATCAGCCAGGCGCACACCCGGAAGAGGTCGACCGTCGCCAAGAGGTAGGCCTGGCTGGTCACCTGGCTGGTCGCCGCCGCCAGCGCCTGCTGCGCCGACAGCCCGGCGGCCTGCAGCCTGGCGAGCGTGCTCGTGAACGTCGGGTCGTGCGCGCTCATCACCTCGGCAAGCCTGGTCTGGTGCATCGCCGCCGAGCGGTCCCAGGAGGTGGTCACCAGCGAGGCCGCGAACGCCGCCGCGCAAAGCCGCGTGAAGTTGTAGAGGCCCGAGGCCTGCGGCACGAGATGCCCCGGCACGCCGTTCAAAGCCATCGTCACCATCGAGACGAAGAAGGTGCTCATCGCGATCCCCTGCACCAGCATGGGGATCACCAGGGCGTAGAAATCCACATCCGAGGTGAACCGCGAGCGCAGGTAGTAGGAGCCGGCGAAGGCGGCCAGCGACAGGCTCGCGGTCCAGCGCGCGTCGATGCGGTTCATGATCCGCGCCGCGAACGGCGTCAGGAAAACCGCCACCACGCCGGAGGGCGCCGCCACCAGCCCGGCCCAGGTGGCGATGTAGCCCATCCGGGTCTGCAGCCAGAGCGGCTGCAGGAGGTTGGTCGCGAAGAACACCGCGAACCCCAGGCAGGAGCAGACCAGCGCCAGCACGAAGTTGCGGTTCTTCATCAGCGTCAGGTCGACCATCGGATAGCGCTCGTTCAGCTCCCAGATCAGCCAGGCCGCGAAGCCGACGACCGCCACGATCGCCTCGACGACGATGGCCGGCGAGTTGAACCAGTCGGCGTCCTTGCCGGTGTCGAGCATCACCTGCATCGCCCCCACCCAGACCAGCAGCAGGGCGAAGCCCACCCCGTCGATCGGGACCTTGCGGGTGGGCGTCTCGCGGCTCTTCATGTTGCGCCAGCAGACGATCGAGCAGATCAGGCCCACCGGCAGGTTGATCAGGAAGATCCACGGCCAGGAGATGTTGTCGGAGATGTAGCCGCCGAGGATCGGCCCGCAGATCGGCGCCACCAGCGTGGTCATCGACCAGATGGCCAGCGCCGTGCCGCGCCGCTGCGGCGGGAAGATCATGATCAGCAGCGCCTGGGAGCCCGGGATCATCGGCCCGGAGACCGCGCCCTGCAGGATCCGGAAGGCGATCAGCGACGGCAGGTTCCAGCTGATCCCGCAGAGGAACGAGGCGATGGTGAACAGCGCCACCGAGCCCACGAAGGTCTTCACCACCCCGTAGCGGCCCATCAGCCAGCCGGTCAGCGGCACCGAGGCGCCGTTGGCGACGGCGAAGGCGGTGACCACCCAGGTCCCCTGGTCGGAGCTGACGCCTAAGTTGCCGGCGATGGTCGGCAGCGAGACGTTGGCGATGGTGGTGTCCAGCACCTGCATGAAGGTGCCGAGCGCGAGCGCGATCGAGGTGACCGCGAGCAGCGCGCCGGTCATCGGCGCCGGCATCGCGGGTGCGGAGGCGTTGGCCATGGCGGCGGCCTCAGCGCGGGCCGGCGACGTCGACGGAGGCCTTCATGGAAAGCCCGACCCGCAAGGGGTGCGCCTTCAGCTCCTTCGGGTCGAGATCGATGCGCACCGGCAGGCGCTGCACCACCTTGATCCAGTTGCCGGACGCGTTCTGCGCCGGGATCAGCGAGAACGCCGAGCCCGTGCCGCCGGTCAGGCCGCGAACCCGGCCATGGAACTTCACGCTGCGGCCATAGAGGTCCGAGGTCAGCGTCACCGGCTGCCCGGCGCGCACCCGCTCCA
>JBJMQX010000039.1:0-57945 GCA_045802455.1 Phenylobacterium sp.
AGCATGTGCCGGCGCGCCATCAGCGCGAAGGTCTGCCCCGCCGTCTGCAGGCCATAGGGCAGGTAGAATTCGTCATAGCTGCCGAAGCCGCCCACCAGCTCGGCCTCCATGCGCTGGCCGCCGCCGCCCAGCCGGGTCTCCGAGCGGCCGTTCAGCGACCGGAACGCGAGCACGGCCTTGGCCTGCCCCGACATCACCGCGCCCATCGCGAGGCCCATCATCATGCAGGGCGCGACGCCGCCGGGCCCGGTGTCCGCCCAGTACGCGAGGTTCTTCGCGCCCAGCGCGGCGGCCAGGCTGTAGGGCCTGACCGTGTCCTGCTCGCAGCGCACGATGCCGTCGATCTCGTCGACCGTCAGGCCCGCGTCGGCGATGGCCTTCAGCGAAGCCTCGGTGGCCAGCGACAGCACGCTGCGCCCGGAGTCGCGCGAGAAGGCCGTCTGGCCAATGCCCACCACCGCGGCCTTGTCGCGGCCCGCGAAGGCCATCTCGTCGTCGATCATTGCGCCGCCTCCGTGATCCGTTCGCCCAGGACCTGCGCCGTGTGCTCGCCCAGGTTCGGCGCGCGCACCCGCGGCGCCTGCCCGAACGAGGAGAAGCGGTAGATCGGGCCGGGATAGGTCACGGGACCGACGCCGTCATGCTCGACCTCGCTGAAGAACCCGCGGGCCTGCAGGTGCTCGTCGGAGAACAGATCCTCCGGCGCGTTCAGGACGCCGATCGGAAGGCCGGCGGCCTGGCCGTCCTTGTAGGCCTCCTCGGCGGTCTGCACGAGGAAGAAGCACTCCACCAGCTCCTGCACCTCATGGAACCGCGCCTGGCGATAGGCGAGGTCGGAGAACTCGGGCCCGCTCAGTTGCGCGGCCATCCCCTTGGACTCCATCCACGCCACCAGCGCGGCCCACGGCTTGGGGTCGGCGAGGATCAGGGCGAAGTAGACGAAGCGGTCGTCGGCGCAGCGGAACAGCGCCGGCTGGGTGGGCGACGGCTGGGCGTGGCGGCAGGTCTGCCGCTGCACGTTCACCTTCGGATAGAACCAGTAGGGGTTGGCGAGCTCGACGTTCACAGCGCACGCCTCGTGCATCGAAACGTCGACCAGCTGGCCGCTGCCGGTCTTCTGCCGCTCCAAGAGCGCCAGCATGACCCCAATCTGCGCGAAGCTGGCGGCGGTGTGGTAGCCCTGGTTGCCGCCCGGCCGGATCGGCGGGATCGAATGGTCGTCGTAGCCGCAGCTGATCAGCGGACCGCCGGCGGCGAGCGCCACCAGGTCCGAGGACTTGTAGTCCACCCATGGGCCGGTCAGCCCGAAGGCGGTGACGGAGAGCACGATGAGCCGCGGATAGGCGCGGGTCAGGCCCACCAGATCCACTTCCAGCTCCGCTAGGCGTGCGGGCGGCAGGGTGGAGATCAGGATGTCCGCCTCGGCCAGCAGCCGCTTCAGGGCCGACAGCCCCGCCGGCGTGCGCAGGTCGCTCACGACGCTTTGCTTGTTGCCGTTGTAGAACCAGAAGTTGAGGCTGGTGTCAGGGTCGGTGCGACCGTGCGCGAACGGGCCCACGCCGCGCGTCGGCGACCCTTCCTGCGGCTCCACCTTCACCACCTCGGCGCCCAGTTGGCCCAGCAGCAGACCGGTGAACTCGCCGCCGATGTCCTCGGCGATCTCGATGACCTTGAGCCCCGCCAGGGGATGCGGCCGAACCCCGCCGCCTGCGTCCGCGCCCATGGTCAGAACACTCCTTCGGCGTCCAGCGCCGCGTACTCGTCTTCGTCCATGCCCAGCAGGGTCTTGAAGACGTAGTCGTTGTCCTCGCCCAGCAGCGGCGCCGAGCGCCAGTTCTCCTGGACGGTCTGCGAGAACTTGATCGGCGTGCCCTCGAACCGCGCCTCGCCGATCACCGGGTGGTCCATCTCGAAGAACAGCCCCCGGCTGGCGATCTGCGGATCGTGGTCGTTGGTGTCCTCGGCCGTCTGCACGGCGCCGGCGGCCACGCCCGCCGCCTGCAGCCGATGCATCAGGTCGTGGCGGTCCTTGTCGCGGGTCCAGGCGGCCATCAGAGAGTCCAGCGTGTCCTGGTTGGCGAACCTTGCGGCCCGGCTCGCGAAGCGCGCCTCAGAGGCCCAGGCGGACTCGCCCATAACGCCCACCAGGGCCCGCCACTCGGCGTCGTCGAACACCGCGATGGCGATCCAGCGGTCCTCGCCCGCACAAGGATAGACGCCGTGCGGGGCCGCGTCGGGGTGCTCCAGGCGGTTGCCGGTCGGGAAGTCCGGGCCCCGCGTCGAGCGGCCGTTCACCGCCACGTCCAGCAGCACCGGGCCCAGCAGGTTGATCCCCGCCTCGACCGCCGAGACGTCGATCTCGGCGCCCTCGCCGGTCAGGTTGCGATGGTAGATGGCCATCAGCAGCGCCGACGAATTGAAGAACGCCGCCTCGTTGTCCATGTACGAAAGCCCCCAGCCGGAGGGCTCCTGGCCCGGCAGGCCCGAGATGTGCGAGAGCCCGCTCACCGCCTGCACGACCGGGCCGTAGCTGCGGTACTCCGCGTGCGGACCGGTGTGCCCGAAGCCGCTCATGCGGGCATAGATCACGTCGGCCCGAAGCTGCCGCAGGCGCTCGTAGGTGAGGCCCCAGCGCTCCATCACGCCGGGCGCGAAGTTCTCCGTGACCACGCTTGACGACGCGATCAGCCGCTCGGCCAACTCGCGCCCTTTCGCCGAGCGCATGTTGATCGTCACGCCCAGCTTGTTGCGGTTGTAGTTGTTGAACAGGCCACCCTTGTTGGGGTCGGGCTTGGCGTCTTCCTCGCCGTAGGTGCGCGGCTCGCCCTTGTAGATCGGCAGGCGCCTGGGCATGTCGAGGCGGTTACGGTCCTCGATGCGGATCACCTCGGCGCCGAAGTCGCCCAAGAGCCGCGTGGCGCAGGCGCCGACGCCCATCCAGCAGAAGTCGGTGACGCGGATCCCGGCCAGCGGCCCCTGCCGCGGGCCCGGGGTGCGCCCCTGCAACGGCGGAGATAGCGTCGGCGCGCCAGGAGGGCTCGGCATCGTCACGTAAGGCGCCGCATCGGGCGCTCTCCCTAGGTCCGGACGATCTCGTTTTCAGCCCGGAGCGCCGACAGCCGAAACCTTGTCCGTTATAATCATCATTATGAACTCGCCCCAGACTGTGTCAACCTTCGCGCAAGCCGCCTGCGGGGGTTGCAAAGTGATTGAGCGACTGCGAGCAAGGCGCCAGGCGAGGCTCCTCCCGAGGGGAGTCCGGGAGGGTTTGGGCGTATGGCGTCTGAAGAGAAGGACCCGGAGCGAAGCTTGCGCAGGCCGGTGAACTGGGAACTCGCCCGGCGCAACCTCAAGACGTCCGAGCTGGTGGCCCTGGAGATCGTGCGCGACATCGTCTCCCAGCAGCTGAAGCCCGGCGATCGCCTGCCGCTCGAATCCGAGATGCTGGTGCAATATCGCGTCAGCCGCTCGTCGCTGCGCGAGGCGCTGCGGCTCCTGGAAGTCCAGGGTCTGATCGCCATCCGGCCGGGTCCCGGCGCCGGCACCGTGGTCGGACGCGTACTGCCCGGCAATCTCTCGCGCACGTTGACCCTGCATCTGCACATGGCCGGTGCGAACTACGACCAGCTCCTGGAGGCGTGGATCGAGACCGAGCCGGCGCTGGCCAGGCTCGCGGCCCGCAATCCCGACCGGGCGCGCGTGAAGGAAGCGCTGAGCCCGTTCCTCGAGGAGGACCACTCCTGGGCGGTGAAGGAGGGCCTGCGGTTCCACGATATCATGGCCGACCTGGCCGGCAACGCGGTGCTGTCGCTGGTCATCCAGTCGGTCGGCTACATCGTCACCGAGCAGGTGCTGACCACCATCGAACGCGGCGAGCTGGAAAAGCGCATCGTCCACGACCACCGGGAGATGGCCGAGGCGATCATCGCCGGCGACGAAGTACTGGCCGAACGGCTGGCGCGCGAGCACCTGCGGCACATCGTCGAGGACTTCAAGGCCTTCTGGCCGCTGAAGGTGGGCGAGAAGGTGCAGTGGCGCTGAGCCGCTGACGGCGGCTCAGCGGGCGGGCGACACGGCCTCGGCCAAGCCCTCCTCCACGACTGGGAGATTGGGCTCGACCACGCGATGCAGCGGCTTGAGCTCGGCGGTCAGGTGCGTGCTCGATCGCCAGAAGAGCAGCGCCGCCGCGGTCGCCGGCACGACCACCGTCGGCAGGGCGTAGCGCAGCGAGGCGTCGCCCAGCGCAAAGCGATGGATGAAGAGATCGCTCAGGGCGCCGATCACCGTCGGGCCCAGGCCCAGGCCGCCGATGCTCACCACCAGCACGAACACCGCCGAGGTGAACGCCCGCATGTCGGCCGGCACCAGCGACTGCGAGACCGCATTCCCCGGCGCCATGTAGACGTTGACCATGGTGGCCGGGACGATCGCCAGGATCAGCGACAGGTAGACGTCGCCCGCGAAGTACTGCCCCAGCGCAAAGGGGACTGTCAGGAAGGCCGCGATGGCGGGGACGCGCATGTACCAGCGTACGTCCGTCTTCGCCATCCGCTCGGCGAGCGCGCCACCCAGGAAGGTGCCGGCCGCTCCGCCGAGACCGGTGATCAGCGCGAGCCACGTCGCCAGCTGGGCCAGCGGCATGTGGTGCACACGGCTGTAGAACGGCGCATTCCACGACATCATGCCGTTCTGGGCCCACGCCTGCAGAGCCTCGCCGATCACCAGGTAGCGGTAGGACCGCAGGTTCCAGAGCAGCCGCAGGGATTCAGCCGTCGTGCGGACCGGACCGGACCGCTCACCCGCCGGCGCGCCGTCGAACCGGCCCCGCTTCGGCTCCACAAGGAAGGCGAGGATCACCGGAACCAGCACCAGGCCGCCGAGACCCACGAACAGGAAGGCGCGTCGCCAGCCGACGGCGGCGGTGAGCTGGCCGCCCACCGCAAACCCCAGCATCCCGCCGAGCGGCAGGGCCAGGCCCCAGACCGCCATCGCCGTCGCCCGCCTGTGCCGGGGGAAGTAGTCGGAGATCAGCGAATGGGTGGCCGGCACGCAGCCCGCCTCTCCTGCCGCCACGCCGACGCGGCAGGCCAGCAGCGAAACGTAGCCGCCGGCCAGGCTGCTGGCCGCCGTCATCACCGTCCAGACCGTCAGAGCCCCGGCCAGCACGTACTTGCGCGCGACCCGGTCGGCAAGCCTCGCCACCGGCAGCGCCAGCGTCGTGTAGAAGATCGCGAACGAGAGGCCCGTCAGCGTCCCGAGCTGGGTGTCGCTCAGATGAAGGTCGCGCTTCAGCGCCACCTGCATGATCGAGAGGATCGTGCGGTCGATGTAGTTGGATAGCGCCAGGACGAAGAGGATCGCGAGCGCGAACCAGCTGTAGCGAAGGGACGGCTCGCGCGGGCCGGACTTGGAGCCGGACTGGGACATGATCGACCTGACCTGACTGACGCCGGAGCCCGGCGTCTCGGGCTGGGACCGCCCGCGACGCCCCTCCGGCGCCGCTGGCTATCCTCAGGCAAAGCTACTGGAAGCGATAGGTGAACGTCGCGCCGACTTGGCGCGGCGGGTTGATGGTGCCGCGATCGACCTCGCGCAGACCGGCGCCGAACTCCGCCGTCGTCAGGAAGTAGAAATAGTAGTTGGACGGCGCGGCCATGTACCAGCGGTTGGTCAGGTTCTTGGCCCAGAGCTGCAGCCGCCATTTGGCGTCCTGCGGCTGATAGGACAGATAGCCGTTCAGGATCCCGTCCTTCGCCGTGTGGGTCGTGCCGATCGGCTGACCGCTGTTGGCGGGCGCGTTGTAGCCCAGCGCGGAGACCTGGGTGGAGCTGGCCCACTGAGCGTCGGCGTGGGCGGTGAGCGACCCGCCGAACGCGTCCCAGGTGTAGTCGCCCATGATCTTGAAGTCGTTCTTGGGCACGAACGGGATCGGGTTGCCCGTGCAGTCGAAACCTGCGGCGGTGCATCCCTTGAACGAGGAATAGACCGGGTAGCTGTAGGCGTAGTTCAGGCCCAACCTCAGGTGATCGACCGGCGTGGCGACCGCTTCCAGCTCAAAACCCTTGGCGCGCTCCGAACCCGCGTTGGTGTCGGTGAGCACGCCGTTCACCAGGGTCCGAACCTGCAGGTTGCGGGTGGTCGCCCAGTAGTAGTCGGTGTTGATCGAGAGACGGTTCTCGAACAGGTGCACCTTGGCGCCGACCTCGTAGCTGGTGCTCTTTTCCGGCGCGAGCGGCTTCACCGCCGCAGCGGCGCTTGTGCTGGTAAGCGACCAGCCACCGCCCTTGAAGCCGGTGGAAGCGCTTCCGTAGAACAGCATCCCGTCGGACGGCGTCCATTCGAGGATCGCGCGCGGCGTGAACGCGCTCCAGGTCTTGGAGAAGCTCGCGTTGAAGGGCGCGCCGTAGAACACCGACCCGTTCGCGTGGTTGGTGTAGCCGTTCTTGTCCTCGACCGTGTAGCGGCCGCCGACGGTCAGCGCGACCTGGTCGGTGACGTGGAACTTGCCCTCGGCGAAGGGGGCGATCGAGTTGACGTGCGCATCGCCCGTCACCGTCTCGTTCTGCAGCTTGCCGCCGGTCAGCACGCCCAGGAACTGGCCAGGGACCGTGCCATTGAAGCCGAAGGTGATCGCCTTGCGCAGGTTCTCGAAGCTGTAATAGGCGCCGGCGACGTACTCGAACCTGTGGCCGCTGGGCGAGGTCAGGCGAACCTCCTCGCTGAATTGGAACTCGCGGCTGGCATTGATTGAGTTGTTGTTCATCGGCAGCGGACCGGAGTCGCCATCGTCGAGATAGTCCGAGTTCAAGCTCCGATAGCTCGTGATGGCCGTGATCGTGCCGAACGACTGGTCCCAGTCGGCTCGCACCTGGCCGGCGAAGATGTCGCGACGGTTGTGTCCGTCGACGTCCTGAAACGTGTCCCAGGGGTCGGACGACACCGCCTTTGACTTCGCCACCAGCGAGCCCTGGCCAAAGAACTGGTAGCCGCTGGCGAACATGTTCTCGTGGTTGAACTGCAGGAAGGCCGTGACCCTGAAATCGTCTCTGGGCTGCCAGAGCAGCGATGGCCGGATGGCGTAGCTCTTCTGGTCCGACAGGTTGCTGCCGGTCAGCACGTTATGCATGTAGCCGTCGACGTCGCGGATGCTGTACGCCAGCCGGACCGCCGTGTGCTCATTGACCGGCATGTTGAAGTAGCCCTGCGTCTCGGCGCCCGACGCGTTGTGGCGATTGTAGGTTTCGAGCGTCAGGTTGATCTCGCCCGATGAGTCGTTGAGCCTCGGCTTGTTACTGGTGATCTGCAGCGCCCCGCCGACGACGTTGCGCCCGAACGTGGTGCCCTGCGGCCCGCGCAGGACCGCGATCTGGCCGACGTCGAAGAAGTCGGCGTCGAAGGAGGCCAGCGAGCCGTAGTAGATGTCGTCCATGAAGATGGCGACCGGCAGCTCGAGCGCCGGCGCGTCGTTCGTGGCGAATTGACCGCGGATCATCACGTTGGCCGTGCTCTGCCCCTTCGTCGCGATAAAGGCGGCGCCGGGCACCAGCGAGGGCACGTCGCTGAAGTTGACGATGTGGGCGGCCTTGACCGTCTCCCCATCCACCGCGGTGACGGCGATCGGCACCTTGCTCAGCGCTTCCTCGCGCCGCGTCGCGGTGACGATCAGTTCGCCGACCGCCGCGCCGTCGCTGGCGGAGGGCGCGGCGGCGGCCGCATTGACGCCTGATCCGCCGGCGGCGGGAGCCCCCTTGGTCTGCGCCAGGGCCGGCGTGGCGAGGAGCCCGCCCGCGGCGACCAGGACGGCGATCGCGGCATGTTGCTTGAGGCTGTGCCTGTTGGCCCGGCGCATCGTGTTTCTCCCCCGTCGTTTCGTTTTCCGTCCCGGCTGGGACGACGCTTGGACTTGGGGACCGATGGGAACGTGAAGCGACGGAACGGCATGCGCCGTTCTGCATCCTCCAGGCTGCGCATGGGGCGTAGCTGTGGCCGTTCCGAGCGCGTTCCCCAAACTACGTTATTAAAGGATGATCATGATGATGATTATGCGAATGTCAATCACTCACAGGTAGCAAGGCGCCGCTTGCGAACCTCAGTGGGCGAGCTGCAACAGCTGCTTGCCGCGGTTGCGGCCTTCGAACAGGCGCATCAGCGTCGCCGGGGCGTTTTCGAAGCCGCGCTGCAGGTCTGGTGCGGCCTTGATGCGTCCGGCGTGAAGCCATTCGGCGAGCCGCGCATCCGCCTGCGGGAAGTCCGGCTCGTGATGGGTCATCAGGAAGCCCTGGATGGTCGCGCCGGTGAACACCACGTTGAAGTAGTTGCGCGGACCGGCCGGCATCTCGGGGCTGCGGGGGTCGAAGTTGTAGCGGGAGATGCCGCCGCAGATCACCACCCGCGCGCCGACCGCGAGACGCGCCAGCACGTCGTCCAGGATCGTCCCCCCCACATTGTCGAAGAAGATGTCGACGCCGCCCGGCGCGAGTTCCCGCAGCCGCGGGCGCACCTTCTCGTTGCGGTAGTCGATCGCCCCGTCGAAGCCCAGTTCGTCAACCAGCCAGGCGCACTTCTCCGGCCCGCCCGCGATGCCGATGACGCGGCACCCTGCGATCTTGCCGATCTGTCCCACCAGCGATCCGGTCGCGCCGGCGGCCCCGGAGATCACCAGGGTGTCGCCCGCCACCGGCTTGCCGACTTTCATCAGCGCCAGGTAGGCCGTGCGCCCGGTGCCCCAGAGCACGCTGAGGGCGGCCTCGGGGCTGACGCCGGCGGGGATCTTCTGCAGGCCTCGCGCCGAAAGCGTCGGATATTCCCGCCAGCCGAGATCGCCCACCACCGCCTCGCCCGGCGCGAAGTCCGGGTCGGCCGAGGCGACGACGACGCCCGCGCCGGAACCGGGCATCGGCCCGCCGATCTCCACCGGCTGCCTGTAGCTGGCGGCGTTCTCCATCCAGCTCTTCTGGGCCGGATCGAAACTGAGCACCTGGGTCGCGACCACCACCTCGCCGGTGCGGGGCGCGGCGACCGGCGCGGTCGCGAGCTCAAAATCGGAGGGCTTCAGCGGTCGTCCGACCGGACGTCCGGCGACCAGCCACTGGCGCTGGGCTGAGGGCATGGCGCTCATCGGTTCCTGCTCCGCATCAGACAGCTCCCGCCTCGCGGGCATAGGCCCATGCGGCTTCGGCCAAGGGCCGCACGCGGGCGGCCTGGCGGCTCGCCCCTTCGGCGGCGGCGTTGCCGGCGCGCGCGCGGCCGACGATGCCCTGCACGATCGCGGCCACCCGGAAGAGGTTGAAAGCCTTGTAGAAGCCCAGGTTCTCGGGCGGGCGGCGTCCGACGCGCTCGCAGTAGGTCGCGACGTAGGCTTCGAGGCTGGGGATGCCGAGCGCCGCCAGGTCCTGATCGATCAGGGTCCCGCGCGCGTCGCCGTCGTGCGGCCGGTACCACTCCATAGCGTGGTAGGTCAGGTCGCCCATCGGATCGCCGGTGGTGGAGAGCTCCCAGTCCAGCACCGCCGCGACCTGCGGCCGGTCTGCGGCCACGAGCAGGTTGTGGAACGAATAGTCGCCGTGGATAAGGCGGGTCTCGCCCTCCGGCGGCAGCGCTTTCGGCAGCCACTCGACCAGCCGGTCCATCTCGGCGATGTCCTCGGTCTTGGAGGCCTCGTACTGCTGGCTCCAGCGGCCGACCTGGCGGCCGAAATAGTTGCCGGAGCGTCCGAAATCCTCGAGCCCGAGCGCGACGTGGTCGACGCTGTGCAGCCGCGCGAGGGTCGCGTTGGCCGAATCGTAGACAGCGGCCCGCTCCGCCGGCGTCAGGTCCGGCATGGCGCTGATCAGGAACACCCGGCCCGGCACGTGCCGCATGACGTAGAAGGCGGTGCCGAGGACGTCTGGGTCTTCGCAGAGCGCAAGCGGCTCCGGGACTGGGAAGCCGGTCTCGTAGAGCGCGCGCATGACCCGGAACTCGCGGTCGACCGCGTGGGCCGACTTCAGCAACACGCCAGGCGGCTTGCGGCGCAGGACGTATTTCGCCGCCGGCGTCGTCAACAGGTAGGTCGGGTTCGATTGCCCGCCCTCGAACTGCTTCAGCTTCAGCGGACCCGCATAGCCCGCGACGGTGTCGCCGAGGAACTGCGTTAGCCGCCCCTCATCGATCCGATGGGCGGCCTTCACCTCGACGGTCTCGCCGAGGTACTTGCGCGCGGGCTCGCTCATGGAACGCCGCCGTCGAGGCGGATCACCGCCCCGGTGGTGAAGCTCGAACGGTCGCTGGCCAGGTAGAGCGCCGTGGTGGCGATCTCCTCGGGGCGGCCGATGCGGCCCGCCGCGGCGGGAGAATTGCGGTCGGCCTCCTCGCGCCAGCTCTTCGCGATATCGGTCCAGAACGGGCCGCACTGAATTGCGTTGACGCGCACCTTGGGCCCGAACTCCATGGCGTGGTCGCGGGTCATGATGTTCAGTGCGGCCTTGGCGCCGGCGTAGACGGGATAGGTGGAACTCGGCTTCTCGGCTGCAAGGCTGGAGACGTTCACGATCGCCCCCGAGCCCGCCGCCACCATGCGGTCGCCGATCAGGGCGGAGAGCCGGAACGGGCCCTTGAAGTTAACGCCGACCGTCTTGTCGAACAGCTCCTCGGTGACCTCCGACGAGCGTGGCGCGGTGGGCGCCATGCCGGCGTTGTTGATCAGCACGTCGACCTTGCCGAAAGTGTCGTAAGCCGCCTCCACCAGGGCCGGCAGCGCGTCCCACTGGCCCACGTGGCAGGCCACGGGCAGCGCCTTGCGACCCAACGCCCGCACCTCCTCGGCTACGGCCTCGCAGGCGTCCAGCTTGCGGCTGGCGATGATCACGTCCGCGCCCGAGGCGGCGAACGCCCTGACCATCTCATGGCCCAGCCCACGGCTTCCGCCGGTGACCAGCACCACCTTGCCGCTGAAATCGAAATAGTCGGCCATCCCGTCTCCCCTTGGCTCCCGCCGGGCCGCCACCGGCCCGCTCAACGGGAAAGATCGGCCGGGCGCGAGCCCGGCCGCAGGCGCCTCGAGGGAGGTTAGTCGAGGTGGTAGATGCGGGCGGCGTTGCCGTGGACGATCTTCTCCACGTCCTTGCGGTCGACGCCCTCGAACGCCTCTTCCATGTAGAGCGCCGGATAGGTGGCCGACGTGGCCGGGCCCGGGCTCATGCTCGTGGGATGCGGGAAGTCGGTCTCGTAGAGGATGTTGTCGGCCCCCAGGATGTCGATCGTGGGCTTCAGCGTCGCCTTCTCGAACCAGAACGAGCCGTAGATCTGCCGCTTGAAGAACTCCGAGGGCAGCAGCTTGTATTCCGGGTTCTCCTTGTGCGCGCCGCAGTTCAGCCACTGGTAGTCGAGGCTGGCCAGCTGGTACGGGATCCAGCCCACGCCGCTCTCCACCACCACGAAGTTGAGCTTCGGGAAGCGGTGGCAGACGCCGCCGCAGATGATCTGGGCGATGGTCTGGGCCAGGTCGAGGGAGAATAGGGCCCCCATCGAGGCGAAGGCCGCGTGCGGCTTCACCGAGGGATCCATCATGTCGAAGTACCACATGTCGCCGGCGCCGACGTGGAAGTTGATCGGCATGCCGAGGTCCTGGGCCGCGGCCCAGAGGCGGTCCCAGTGCGGCGCGGTGAGCTTGGGCAGGCCGAAGGTCTCCGGCTCGGCGCAGAAGATGACGCCCTTGTGGCCCAGCTTGGCGCAGCGCTGCATCTCCGCGACGGTCTGGTCCAGGTCCCAGAACGGCAGGGCGCACTGCGGGATCAGACGCTTCGGGTCGGCGGCGGACCACTCCGTCAGCCAGTCGTTGTAGGCCTGCACGCAGAGGAGCATCAGCTCTTTGTCGCCTAGCCCGAGGAACTTGCCCGCCCCGAAGCCCGACACGTTGGGGTAGAGGATCTGGGCGTAGATCCCGTATTCGTCCATCTTCTTCAGGCGCGCCGTGTTTTGGTAGAGCGACGGGTCGACCATCTCCAGCTTCTGCGGCCGCTTCGGCGGATATTCGTGCCAGCCGGCCATCGCGGCGCCCGCGGCCGCCCCGGTGCGCTCGCCGTTAAAATACCAGGCGTCCTCGTTCATGTTCGCATCCCAGCGAACCTGCGGGACCTTGTCGGCGTATTTCTTCGGGGTTCGCGTCGTCCACAGGTCGTAGGGCTCGATCACGTGGGTGTCCGTGTCGATGACTTTGAATTCCTTGACGATCGCGTTCACGTGGTTTCCTCCGGGACCTTTGTCGCCCCGCGCGGCCGCGCTGGCCGTCCGGTCGCGTTCGTCTCGTTGAGCCAGATTATGATGATGATTATGATGATGGTCAATACGGTTCGTGCGCCGATCAGGCGCCGAGCAGCACGCGGGCCAGGATGTTATGCTGCACCTCGTTCGAGCCGCCGTAGATCGTGGCCGCGCGGCTGTTGAGGTACTTGGCGGTCGGCGTCAGCGCGTAGTCCGGCCCGACCGGCGGCTGGTTCGCGCCCATCCCCAGCGCGGCCCGCTGATCCGCGGCCGCGTAGGGGCCCAACCCGTCCATCGCCAGTTCGGTGATCTGCTGCAGGAGCGTGCTGACGGTCAGCTTCAGCCGCGAGGCGATAGTGTCGCCGACGCTGCGCCCGGCGGTCAGCACCGCGGCCACCTGGCGCTCCGCGTGGTCCAGCGCCTGCAGCTCGATGTCGATTCCGGTCCAGCGCTTGCGGAATGCCGTGTCATCGCCGCCCTGCTGGCGGGCGATCGAAAGCGCGGCGTCCAGCATTGTCTTCAGGCGGGCCGATTGGGCCCCTGCCCCGCGCTCGAACTCCAGCAGGTACTTGGCGACGGCCCAGCCCTGGTTCTCCTCCCCGACCAGGTTCGCCGCCGGAACCCGCACGTCGTCGAAGAAGACCTGGTTCACCTCGTGCTCGCCGGAGATCGAGATGATCGGCCGAACTGAGAGGCCGGGCGCGTCCATCGGCGTCAGCAGGAAGCTGATCCCCGCCTGCGGCTTGCCGTCGGCCTGGGTGCGGACCAGCAGGAACATCCAGTTGGCGAAGTGGGCGTGCGTCGTCCACAGCTTCGTGCCCGACACCACATAGTGGTCGCCGTCCCGGACGGCGCGGGTCTGCAGCGAGGCCAGGTCCGAACCCGACTGCGGCTCGGAATAGCCCTGGCACCAATAGTGCTCGCCCGAAAGCATGCGCGGCAGGAAGAAGGCCTTCTGCGCCGGTGTGCCGTAGCGCATCAGCACGGGGCCGCACATCTGCAGCCCCATCGCCGGCAGCACCGGCGCGTTCGCCCGCGCGCACTCGTCGGCGTAGATGAACCGCTGCATTGGCGACCAGCCCGGGCCGCCATATTCCTTCGGCCACGATGGCGCGACCCAGCCCTGCTCGTAGAGCACCTTGTGCCAGCGCCGGCAGAGCTCGCCCTCCGAGAAGACGCCGGCCTGCCGCGCCTGGGCGGCGCGGATGTCCGGCGTCAGGGCGCTGTCGAGAAAGCCTCGCACCTCATCGCGGAAGGCGGCGTCCGGAGCTGCGGTGTGCATGGCCGAGTTCCTCCCCGCCGGCTCAGGCGGCGGCCTGGCGGGTGGCCGGCGCCGGCGCGTACTTGCCGAGCTCCATCCGCGCGATTGTGCGCGCGTGCACCTCGTCGGGGCCGTCGGTGATGCGGTGAATGCGGTTCGACGCGTAGAGCTCGGCCAGGCCGAAGTCGGCCGTGACCCCTGCCCCGCCGTGGGCCTGGATCGCGTCGTCGATCACCTTGCAGGCGATGCGCGGCGCGGCGACCTTGACCATGGCGATCTCGGCGCGCGCGCTCTTGTTGCCCGCCACGTCCATCATGTAGGCCGCCTTCAGGCACAGCAGCCGGCACATCTCGATGTCGATACGCGCCTCGGCGATGCGCTGCTCCCAGACCGAGTGCTCAGCCAAGGCCTTGCCGAACGCGACGCGGCTGAGCAGCCGTTGGCACATCTTCTCCAACGCCACCTCGCAGGCGCCGATGATCCGCATGCAGTGGTGGATGCGGCCCGGTCCCAACCGGCCCTGGGCGATTTCAAAGCCGCGGCCTTCGCCCAGCAGCAGCGCCTCTTCCACCGGCACACGGACGTTTTCCAGCAGCACCTGCATGTGCCCGCCGTGGCTGGCGTGCTCATAGCCGAACACCGGCAGCGCGCGCTCGATGGTCACGCCGGGGGTTCCCGCCGGGACCAGCACCATGGATTGCTGGCTGTGGGCGCGCGCCCCCGGATCGGTCTTGCCCATCAGGATGTAGACGCCGCAGCGCGGATGGCCTGCGCCAGACGAGAACCACTTGCGCCCATTGATCACATAGTCGTCGCCGTCTCGTTCGATGCGGGTCTCGATGTTCGAGGCGTCGGACGAAGCCACGGCCGGCTCGGTCATCAGGAATGACGAGCGGATTTCGCCGTTCATCAGCGGCCTGAGCCATCGTTCCTTCTGCGCCAGCGTGCCGTAGCGCATCAGGACTTCCATGTTGCCGGTGTCCGGAGCCGAGCAGTTGAACACCTCCGAGGCCCAGCCGACCTTTCCCAGGATTTCGGCGATGGCGGCGAACTCGAGGTTGGTCAGCTGCACGCCCTCGAAGACGAAGCTGTCGTCTACGTGGGTCTGGCCGCTGTGCGGCGGCATGAACATGTTCCACAAGCCTTCGACCTTGGCCTTCACCTTCAGCTCATCGACGATCGGCACCGCCTTCCAGCGGTTCCCGTCGTGCTCCTGCCGCTGGTAGGTCTCCAGGTTCGGATAGATGTTTTCGTCCATGAAGCGCTGCACGCGCGCCATGAGCGCCTTGGTCTTGTCGCTGTGTTCGAAGATCACGGGCTTGGCTCCGGCGAGATGGTGGGGATCAGGCCTCGAGGATCACGACGCCGGAGAGGCCGGGCGCGCCATAGACCTGGCTGTAGCCGAGGTGCGCGCCTTCGACCTGCCGGCCGTCGGCGCGGCCACGCAGCTGCTGGACGTTCTCGTAGACTTGCCTGAGGCCCGAGGCGCCGATCGGCTCGCCGCACGCCAGGCAACCGCCGTCGGTGTTGATTGGCAGCTTGCCGCCCAGTTGGGTCGCGCCTTCGGCGATCAGCTCTTCCTGCTCGCCGTCCGCGCAGAAGCCGTTCTCGGCCATGTGCATGACCTCGGCGCCCGATTCGGTGTCCTGGATCTGCGCCACATGGATGTCCGACGGGCCGACGCCGGCCATCTCGTAGGCCGCCTTGGACGCGAGCTGCGTCGGGGAAGGGCCGCGCTCCACGTCGAGCGACGAGGAGAACACTTCGAAGGAGCCATTGACGCGCGTCCGCACCGCCGCGCCGCGCACCTTCGGGCCCGCAAGGCCCAGCTCGCGCATCTTTCGGTCCGACGCGAGGATCAGCGCTGCGCCGCCTTCTGCCGGCGAGCAGAACATGAACTTGGTCAGGGGGTCCGAGACCATCTGCGAATTCAGGATGGTGTTCAGGCCGACCGGCTCGCGCCGCCACGCGTGCGGGGTCCTGGCGCCGTTCTGGAACGCCTTTTCCGCGACCCGCGCCAGCGTCGTGGCGGTGATCGCGTGCAGGCTCATGTAGCGGTTGATCTTGTTGCCGAAGAACTGGGTGGTCAGCATCAGGCCGACCTCGCCGTACCAATCCGGCAGGCCCCACTCGGCCGGATCGGGATTGAAGGCGCCGCGTGGGTGTTTGTCGAAGCCGACCACCAGGCCCAGGTCGAACTCGCCCGACTTGATCGCCCAGTAGCCCGACAGCAGCGCCGAGCCGCCCGTGGCGCAGCCATTGGCGACGTTGATGAACTGCACGCCCGTCAGGCCCAGCCTCGGCAGCACCGCGTCGGCGTTGCCGGCGGCGGACGAGCCGCCGAAGCCGAACTGCATGTCGGCCCAGTCCAGGCCCGCGTCGGCCAACGCCTCGCGCGCGGCGAACACGCCCTGGTCGAGGCCGCTCTTGTCGTCGTGGCGGCCGAACGGGTGGATGCCCGCGCCGATGATGTGGACGTCGGTCATGGCGATCTCCCTCAGCCGGCCGGTTGGAACGCGTAGCTGAGCACTTCGCCGCCCGCCTTGCGGAACGACGTAAGCGTCAGGCGCATGGGCATGCCGACCTTGAGGGCGGCGAAATCCTTGGTCTCGATGCGGCTTTCGACGATCACCTGGCCGGGCAGTTCGACGTAGCCCAGGGCATAGGGCCTAAAGCTCTTCTCGTCGTCATCGCCCGCATAGGGCGGCGACTTGGGGCGGAAGCGCTGGACCGTGAACGACCACAGCACGCCCTCAGGCGAGAGCCGGAGGGCGTCGTAGTTCTCGCCTTCTGGCCCCTCGGGTTTGGGGAACACGACCTTGCCGTCAGCGCGCCGACGGCCGCCGATCAGGCGTGGCTCGCCGTCGATGACTTCGAACAGCCCCTCAGCGATGGGCGGCTGGGCCATGCGTCCCTCCAATCTTATCGTTGCATGCAGATTGATCATAATGATTATAAGAGTCTATAGTCCACCCACGAAATAAGCGGCGGGCATGCTGGCCTTCCGCCAAGATCCCGGCCAGCCGGGACGGAGGGAGTTGGCGTTGACCAGGATCGCGATCCTCGGCGGCAGCGGTGCGCTTGGCGCCGCCCTGGCCGGCCGGTTGGCCGCCCGCGGGCACGCCGTCGTCATCGGCTCGCGCGATCCGGCCAAGGCTCAGGCTTTCGCGGCCGAACTCGCCGTGCGCTGCGGCGGGAACGCGGCCGGCGCCGGCCTCGCCGAAGCGGCCGCGGACGCCGAGATCTGCATCCTCACCGTGCCCTACGCCGCCCATGCGGAGACGCTGGCGCAAATCCGCGTCGCGGCCCAGGGCAAGATCCTTGTCGACGCCACCGTCCCGCTGCGGCCGCCGAAGGTCGGGACGGTGCAGCTACCGGCCGCGGGCTCGGCGGCCATCGAGGCGCAGGCGGCGTTGGGCGAAAGCGTGCGCGTGGTCTCGGCGCTGCAGACCATCGGCGCCGAGAAGCTGGCGACGGGCGGGGCGGTGGACGGCGACGTGCTGGTGGCCGGCGACGACGCGGAAGCCGTCGAGGTCGTTCGAAGCCTCCTGACCGAACTCGGGCTGAAGAGCTGGCACGTCGGTCCGCTGGCAAACTCGGCGGCCGCCGAGGCCATGACCTCGGTTCTGATCCAGCTCAATCGCCGCTACAAGCTCACCCAGTCGGGCGTGCGCATCGCCGGCCGGCGAAAGGGCGCGCCCGCCGGCCTCTCCGTCACCCCGATCGCCGGCCTGCCGCTGTTCGCCGCCGGCGACGACTTGGCCGAAGCCCTGATCGCGGCGATCGCCGAGGCCGGTGAGCCGTTGCACGACGGCGATGTCGTGGTGGTCGCCCAGAAGGTGGTCTCCAAGGTCGAGGACCGCGCCGTGGCGCTGGCCTCTGTGAGCCCGGGCGCGCCCGCGCGCGAGGCCGCGGCCAAGGCCGACAAGGACCCCGCGGTGGTCGAGCTGATCGCCGCCGAGGCCCAGGAGCTGATGCGCGTCGTCCCTGGCGTGATCATCGCGCGCCACCGCACGGGTCACGTGCTGGCCAACGCCGGCATCGACGCTTCCAACGTCGCTTCGGACGGTGACCCCGCGGTCCTGTTGTGGCCCAAGGATCCTGACGCCAGCGCGCGCGGGCTCCGCGAAGCCTTGCAGGCGCGCTTCGGTGTGCGCCTGGCGGTGATCGTCTCCGACAGCCTGGGACGCGCCTGGCGCATGGGCACTACGGGCGCGGCGATCGGCGTATCGGGCATGAAGCCCCTGCGCGACCGGCGCGGCGAGAGCGACCTGTTCGGACGCGAGCTGCAGGCGACCGTCATCGGCGTCGCAGACGAGATCGCGGCGGCGGCGTCGCTGGTCATCGGGGAAGCCGCGGAGGGCATTCCCGCCGCCGTCGTCAGCGGCGCTGTCTACGACGCCGACGAGGCCGCCGGAATCGGCGAGCTTCTGCGCCCGCTGGAGAAGGACCTGTTCCGATGAGCGGTCATGTCATTGCGCTCTGCGGCGGGGTCGGCGGCGCTAAGCTGGCGTTCGGGCTGACGCAGATCTTGAGCCCCGACGAGCTCAGCATCATCGTCAACACGGGCGACGATTTCGAGCACCTGGGCCTGCACGTCTCCCCTGATATCGACACCGTGGCCTACACGCTCTCCGGCCTTTCCGACCGCGAGCGCGGCTGGGGCCTTGCGGGGGAGACCTGGAACTTCATGGCCGCCCTGAAGCGGCTCGGCGGCGAGGCCTGGTTCAACCTTGGCGACCATGACCTCGCTATGCATATCGAGCGCACGCGCAGGCTCGCGGCCGGCGAGGGTCTGTCGCACATCACCACGGCGCTCACCGCCGCGTTGGGCATCCGCCACCCGGTCATCCCGATGTCCGACCAGCCTATGCGCACGATTGTGCAGACCGCCGACGGCGAGTTCGGCTTCCAGAGCTATTTCGTGGGCGAACAGTGCCGGCCGGTGGCGACGGGTGTGCGCTTTGAGGGGGTCGAAACCGCCCGTCCTTCGCCCGGCTTTCAGGCGGCCCTGGCGCGCCTGGACGTGGCGGCGGTCATTCTCTGTCCATCGAACCCCTATCTCAGCATCGACCCGATCCTCGCCGTGCCCGGCGTCCGTCAGGCGCTGGCGGACCTGACGGCGCCCATCGTCGCAGTGTCGCCGATCCTCGGAGGCAAGGCGCTGAAGGGGCCGGCCGCCAAGCTGATGGCGGAACTTGGGGTTACCCCGGGCGTGCAGGCGGTGGCCCGGCACTATGGCGGCCTGCTGGACGGCCTGGTGATCGACACCGCCGACAGCCAGGAAGCCGCCGCCCTGCGCGCGCTCTCACTGGAACCGCTGGTCACCGCCAGTGTCATGCACGACGATGCGGACCGCATCCGCCTGGCGCGCGAGACGCTGGCCTTCGCCGCCCAGTTGGCGCTTCCGGCCCAGGTGCAGATGGCTGTGCCATGAGCCTGCGCCTGGTCATCGCAGTTCGCGGCGGGCCCGAGGCCAAGTCGCGGCTCGCCGCCACGCTCTCGAGCGAGAGCCGCGCGGCCCTCATCGAGGCCATGCTCGCCGACATGCTGGCCGCCGCGGCGGTCTGCCGAGTGGTGCAGCGGACCTACGTCGTTACTCCCACGCCGGCGCTCGCGCGCCTGGCCGCCGAAGCCGGGGCCGTCGTGATCCTCGAACGCGAGCCGCGAGGCCTGAACGCCGCCTTCGAGACCGCCCGGCAGCGGCTGGCCGACCTGGACCCCGCCGGCCCGATTGCGCTTCTTCCCGGCGACCTGCCCCGCCTGCATCCCGCCGACCTCGAGGACGCCGCGACCAGGGCCGCCGACGACACAGTAGTGATCGTGCGCTCGCAGTCGGACGGCGGCACGGGCGCGATCGTCCAGCCGGCCGGGCTCGCCCTGCCGCTGACGTTCGGGCGCGACAGCTTCTGTCGCCACTGCGGCGCGGCGGCGGGTCTGGGGCTGGCGGTCTCCTCGCCTGCGCTGGCCAGCCTCAGCCTAGATGTGGATCGAGGCATCGACCTTCATCGCCTCACCGCGTCCGCAAACGCGGGCCGCGCCGCAGCGCTCGCCCGCGCCCTCACCCTGCCCGCGGGAGCTGCCGCATGAGCGACCGCAAGCTTGCCGACTGCCTCTTGGTTGCACCGCTCGACGAACTCACGGCGGCAAGCCGCGCCGTCCGCGACGCCCGCGGACCCGAACGCCTGACCTATTCGCGCAAGGTGTTCATCCCGCTCACGCAGCTCTGTCGGGACGTCTGCCACTACTGCACCTTCGCCAAGCCGCCCCGCCGCCTGGCCGCCGCGTACCTCTCGCCGGACGAGGTGCTGGACATCGCCCGCGCCGGCGCCGCCGCCGGCTGCAAGGAGGCGCTGTTCACCCTCGGCGACAAGCCGGAGCTTCGCTACGCCGCCGCCCGCGAGGCGTTGGCGGACCTCGGCTTCGCGACCACGGTCGAATACCTCACCCACGTCGCGGGTCGCGTCCTGCGCGAGACCGGCCTCGTGCCGCACATCAACGCGGGCGTCCTCACCGCTGACGACTACGCCAAGCTGCGCCCGGTCTCCGGCTCCATGGGCCTGATGCTGGAGAGCGCCAGCGAACGGCTCTGCCGGCGCGGGGGCCCGCACCTCGGCTCGCCGGACAAGCAGCCGGCCCTGCGCCTGGCCTCGATCGCCGCGGCGGGCGAGGCAGTGATCCCGTTCACCAGCGGCCTCCTCATCGGCATCGGCGAAACGCGCGAGGAGCGGCTCGACGCCCTGTTCGCCCTGCGCGACCTGCATCGCGCCCACTGCCACCTGCAGGAGGTGATCGTCCAGAACTTCCGCGCCAAGCCGGGCACGCGGATGGCGGCCGCGCCGGAGCCGTCCGAAGAGGAGCTGGTCTGGACGATCGCCGCGGCGCGCCTGGTGCTCGATCCCGAAGTCACCGTGCAGTCGCCGCCGAACCTCAACCCCGGCCGCACTGCAGCCCTGATCGACGCCGGGCTCGACGACTGGGGCGGCATCTCGCCGGTCACCATCGACCACGTGAACCCCGAAGCGCCGTGGCCCGAGATCGAGGCGCTGGCGGCGGACTGCGACACGGCGGGCCGGCCGCTCGTTGAACGGCTCACCGCCCATCCGGCGTTCGTGCGCAACGCCGCGCGCTGGTTCGATCCCACCGTCGCCAAGATCATCCGGCGGCTGGCCGACTCCGAAGGGCTGGCGCGAGACGCCGACTGGAGCCCGGGTGTCGCCCACACCGCGCCGGGTTCACCCGCAAGACCACTGGGGCTGGCGCCGGCCGTCGTAACCTCACCGGCCCTGGAGCGCGTGCTGGCGAAGGCTTCGCGTGGTGAAACCCTCGGTGGCGGGGAGATCGTCCGGCTGTTCGAGGCCCGCGGTGGGGTCGCAGACGCCGTCGTCCAGGCCGCCGACCGGCTGCGCCGCGAGGTGAACGGCGACGATGTCACCTACGTCGTCAACCGCAACATCAACTACACGAACATCTGCACCTTCAGCTGCAGCTTCTGCGCCTTCTCCAAGACCTCCACCAAGGCCGGCACACGCGACAGGCCCTACGACCTGCCGCTGGAGGAGGTCGCCGCACGCGTCCGCGAGGCTTGGGCCAAAGGCGCGACCGAGGTCTGCCTGCAGGGCGGCATCCATCCGCGCTACACCGGCGAGACCTATGTCTCGATCCTGCAGGCGGTGAAGGCGGCCCAGCCGGCCATGCATGTCCACGCCTTCTCGCCGCTGGAGGTAAGCCACGGCGCGTCCACGCTCGGCGTGTCCGTCGAGTCCTTCCTGCGCCGGCTGAAGGATGCCGGCCTGGGCTCGCTGCCAGGCACCGCAGCGGAAATCTTGCACGACGAGGTGCGCGCCCAGATCTGCCCCGACAAGGTCACGACCGAAGAGTGGCTGGACGTGGTCGGCACCGCCCATCGCGTCGGCCTGAAGACCACCGCCACCATCATGTTCGGCCACCTGGACCGCCTGGACCATTGGGCGGCGCATCTGCTGGCCATCCGGGGCCTGCAGCTCGCCACCGGCGGCTTCACGGAGTTCGTCCCCCTGCCCTTCGTGCACATGCAGTCGCCAGTTTACCTGCGCGGCCAGGCGCGGCAGGGGCCGACCTGGCGCGAAGCGGTGCTGATGCACGCCGTCTCCCGGCTGGCGCTGCACGGCGCTATCGGCTCGATCCAGGCGTCATGGGTGAAGCTCGGGTTGGACGGCGCCGCCGCCTGCCTCGCCGCGGGGGTCAACGACCTGGGCGGCGTGCTGATGAACGAGTCGATCAGCCGCGCGGCCGGCGCGGCGCATGGCCAGGAGACCTCGGTGGCCGATCTGCAGCGGGCTGCGGCGTCGGCTGGACGCGACCTGCGCCAGCGGACGACGCTCTACGGCCAGCCGCCGATGCGCACGCCGGCCCTGGCCGCGGCGGAATGAGCCCGAGCTACCGCCGGGCGATCCGGATCGTCACCGAGCCCGGGCGCTCAGTGGCCGAGATCGAGGACGACTTCCACCACTTCGTGGTGACCGTGGAGCACGATGGCAACGCGGTGACCGGCGCAAGCGGTCAGGCCGTGCGCTATCCTTGGTCAACCTGTCCCCTGGCCGGCGGTGCGCTTGGCGCGCTCGCAGGCCTGCCGCTTTCCACCGACCCTATTGCGATCTACCGCTTCAGCGATCCGCTCCAGCAATGCACGCATATGTTCGAGATGGCGGGGCTGGCGGTGACCCAGGCGGCCCGCGGCCTGGGCGCTCGCCGCTACGACGCCATCGTGGACGATCCGGAAGAGGGCGGCCTGCTGGCCAAGCTCCTATGTGACGGCGCGCCGCTGCTGACCTGGCGATTGCAGGACGGCGTGATCGTCGAACCTGCCGCCTTTGCCGGTCCCCGGCCGGACGAATTCCGGACCCGCAACCTGGGGGACCTGCCGCACGCCACCGCGGAAGCCGTCCTGGTGCTGCGCCGCGCCGTCTGGCTGGCCGCCTCGCGGCCCATGGACGTGGATCGTTTCGCGACCGCCGCCGACATGGGCCGGCCTGGCGTCTGCTACACTTTTCAGCCGCATCGCGCAGCCGGGGCGCAACGGCGCCGCGGCTCGGTGCGCGACTTCTCAAATGGGCCCGGGCCGCTCGCCCGCGTTCCCGAATTGCCGGAGAGCCCAGGACCATGTCCGACATCCTGATCATCGACGACCCCGCGCCCCACGTGCGGCGGCTGACCCTGAACCGGCCGGAGAAGCGCAACGCGCTCTCCAACGACCTGCGCGGCCAGATCTTTGCCGCCCTGGAGGCCGCCGACCTCGATCCGGACGTGCGGGTGACCATCCTGCGCGGCGCCGGCTCCTGCTTCTCGGCGGGGTACGACCTGGCTGGGGGGACCCGCCCACCCTACCCGTTCCACACCGCCGCCGGCGCCGGGCACTGGTCGCGGCATGTGGTGGAAGGCTGCTTCCGGGTCTGGGACCTGGCGAAACCCGTCATCGCGCAGGTGCACGGCTGGTGCCTGGCCGGGGGCTCTGAGCTGGCGACGGCTTGCGACCTGGTCTACGTCGCCGAGGACGCCCAGATCGGCTACCCGCCGGTGCGCATGATGAGCCCGCCGGATAACCAGTTCCACGCGTGGCTCTGCGGCCTTCGGCCCGCGATGGAGATGATGCTGACCGGCGACGCCATCGACGGGCTGGAGGCCGTCCGCGTTGGTTTCGCCAACCGCGCCTTCCCGGCTGATCGGCTGGACGCCGAGGTGCTGAAGATGGCCGAACGCGTCGCCAAGATACCCACCGACGTGCAGCAGATGAACAAGCGGTCCGTACACCGGGCGATGGAGCTGATGGGCCTGCGCGCGGCGATCCGGGCCGGCGCCGAGATCCAGGCCCTGGCGCTCACCACCGCCTCCAGCCGCGAGACCTTCGGCAAGATCCGCGAGGACGTGAGCAAGGGGCTGTCCGCCCGCGACGAGGCGTTCGGCGACTATCGGACCAAGTCATAGGTCGATGCGCGGGGGCATTATCCTAGCGGCTCTCTGGGCCGCGCTGCTGGCCGGCTGCGGGCGGAACGATGACGCGCGCCTGCTGAACGCCGCCTCTGATGCGGGCTCGTGGCTGACCAACGGGCGCACCTACGCCGAGCAGCGCTTCTCGCCCCTGACGCAGATCGCCGCGGGCAATGTCGGGCGCCTGGGACTCGCCTGGGAGGCGCCGCTGGAGAGCACGGATTTCGGCGTCGAGGCCACGCCGCTGGAGGCCGATGGCGTGCTCTATGTCACCTCCACGTGGAGCCGCGTGTTCACCTTCGACGCCCGGACCGGCCGCAAGCTCTGGGCCTATGACCCGCAAGTCCCGCGCGAGTGGCTGCGGCAGGGCTGCTGTAAGGCGGTGAACCGCGGCGTCGCGCTCTGGAAGGACAAGGTCTACGTGGGCGCCTTCGGCCGCCTGATCGCGCTCAATGCTCACACTGGCAAGCCGGTCTGGGTGGCCGACACAACCCATCACAAGCCAAACTACTCAATCACCGGCGCCCCGCGGATCGTGAAGGGCAAGGTGATCATCGGCAACGGCGGTGCCGACTTCGCCGCGCGCGGCTTCGTCTCGGCCTATGACGCTCAGACCGGCAAGCTCGCCTGGCGGGTCTACACGGTGCCGCGCGACCCGAAGCTGGGTCAGGAGCAGCCGGAACTCCAGCGCGCCGCCCCGACCTGGGATCCGAAGCACGACTGGACGAAACGCGGAGGCGGCGGCGGCCCTTGGGATGGGCTCTCGTACGACCCGCAGCTCAACCTGATCTATGTCGGCACCGGCAACGCCGAGCCCGGCGTCGGCTCGGGCGACAGCCTCTTCGTCTGCTCGATCCTGGCGATCGACGCCGACACTGGGCGGCTGGTCTGGAGCTACCAGACCACGCCCGGGGACCGCTGGGACTTCGACGCCGTGCAGAACCTGGTGCAGGCAGACCTCACGGTCGCCGGCCGCCCGCGCAAGGTGCTGATGCAGGCCTCGAAGAACGGCTTCTTCTATGTGCTGGACCGCGCTACGGGCGAGCTGCTCTCCGCCGAGAAGTACGTCCGCGTGACGTGGGCCGACCATGTCGACCTCAAGACCGGCCGCCCAGTGGAAAGCCCTGCCGCCGACTACCGCAAGGGCCGCGCCCTGCTGTTCCCCTCGCCCTACGGCGGGCACAACTGGCAGCCGATGGCCTACAGCCCAAGAACGGGCCTGGTCTACATCCCCGCGCGCGATCTGGGCTGGGTCTGGGACCCGGCGGGCGGGACCTGGTTTTACCGCGGCGCTGACGGTAGCTCGCTTGCGCCCGCCGACGTGGAGCGCGCCACGGGGGGGATGCTGATCGCCTGGGACCCGAAGACCGGCCGGCGCGTCTGGACGGTCCCGCAATCCGAGGTGATGAACGGCGGCGTGCTGGTCACTGCCAGCGACTTGGTGGTCCAGGGGACGGCCGACGGCTACATCGACATCTATGACGCCAGGCGCGGAGGCCGGCTGCGGCGCATTCAGGTGGGGACCGGCCTCGCCGCGCCGCCGATGAGCTACCGGATCGATGGCCAGCAGTACATCGCCGTGGCCGCGGGCTGGAACGGCGTCGACGCGGGGCCGCGCCCGAACGGCCAGCCCGTCTACGACAACTCAGGCCGCCTCATCGTGCTGAAGCTGGACGGGGGCGCCGTGCCGGTGGCGCCGCCGGCGCCGAAGCTTGCAAGCTTCATGGCTGGCGAGGCCCAACCAGCGGCTTTGGTGGCCAAGGGCGGCGACCTCTACCGCGCCAACTGCGGGCGTTGCCATGGCTTGGTCGGCGAGCGCACGCCGTTTCCGGACCTTCGCCGGATGCGCCCCGAGACTTTCGCCACCTTCGACGAGATTGTGTTGCGCGGCGCCTATCGCACCGCCGGCATGGCAAGCTTCGCCGATGTGATCGACGCGAACGACACCCGCGCCATCCGCGCCTATCTGATCGATTGGGCCAGGCACAGCGCGGCGGGGGCGCCGCCCCAGCCCCTTCGGCCTCAGCCGCCCGGACCGTCCTTCACCGGCTAGGCGGCGACGTCGCGGGGCAGCGCTTCGGGCCGGAACAGCTTAACCAGCTCGGCGTCGATCACATCGTGTTGCCGCTCGACCGGCCAGTCCTCCGCGTCGAACATCACCTGGATGGCCATACCCATGATCAGCACCAGCAACCGGCGCGCGACCTCCTCGCCGTCGAGCGACTCCGCCAGCGCGGCTCGATCGCGCAGCGCATTCAGCACCTTGCCGATATTGTGCCGCGTGCGCCGCACGCAGTTACGCTGGGCCGCGGCGATGTCGGGATCGGAGATGGCCTTGGCCCAGAAGGCGACCCAGATCTTCCATTCAATGAGGCGCTCCTCGTCCAACGGCATGATCGCGGCGAGGTAGGCGCGCAGGTCGGTTCCGTCCCGCCCCAGCGCCGCGTCGCAGCGCTCCGTCGCCCGCTCGATGCTGGCTTCGTAGGTGAGGAACAGCAGCTCCTTCTTGTTGTGGAAGTAGTGCGAGACGATCGCCGTGCTGCAACCTGCCGCGTTCGCCACGTCGCGCACGGTCACCGCGTCGAGGCCAGCCTCGGCGATGAGCCGGGAGGCGACGGCGACCACCTGACGGCGACGTTCTTCGTGATCGACGAAAACTGGCATTGACACCCTTATAAAACGCTTGTCATATAACAGCGGTCACATGATGATCATCATAAGAAATAACCTAGGAGGAAACCCGCGATGAAGGATCTCTTCCGCAATCCGTAGTGGCGTGAAACCCGCGTTCTGGCAAGTCTCCGCGCCGAAAAAGCAAGTCTCGCGCGGACTCTGAAAAGTATTTCGACATCCACAGTCACGTTTCGCCGCGAGGCGGAGCGAACGAAGGTTCGCGTCTCGACGCTGAGCCGCCGACTTAACCTGGGCAGACGTTATGCAGACGACGACCGCACTCCGAGAAACGTCCAACGACTGGCCACTGGCGCCGGCGACGCGTGCGTTTCTTGCCGAGGGCGGCTTCGGCCACGTCATCGACGGCGAGACCGTGGGCTCCGCCTCGGGCGAGACCTTCGCGGTCTACGATCCGGCGACCGGCCGTGAGTTCGCCCGCTGCGCCGCCGCGGGCCCCGAGGACGTCGACCGCGCGGTGCGCTCGGCGCGCTCGGCGTTCGATGATGGCCGCTGGCGCAACCTGGAGCCGCTCGAGAAGGAGCGCCGGCTGCGCCGCCTGGGCGAGCTGATCGAGGCGAACCGCGACCTCTTGATGGACCTCGACGTGATCGACGGCGGCCTGGTCCGCGCCTATTCGGAATTCATCGTCAAGTTCGGCCAGGACGCCATCGCCTACTATTCCGGCTGGCCCACCAAGCTGCACGGCGCGACGCCCGCCTGCCCGCCCGACGTGGTGGTGCAGGAGATCCGCGAGCCCGTCGGCGTGGTCGGTGTAATCACGCCTTGGAACGGCCCCTCGGCCGCGCCGGCCGGCATCGTGCCGGCGCTGGCTTGCGGCAACAGCGTGGTGCTGAAGCCGGCGGAGCAGACGCCACTCGCGGCCATCGTCGTGGCCCGGCTCTGCCTCGACGCCGGCATTCCGCCCGGTGTGGTCAACGTCGTGCAGGGCCTGGGCGAGGTCGCCGGGGCCGGCATCGTGGCGCACCCGCTGGTGGACGCCATCGGCTTCACCGGCTCAGGCGACACCGGCCGCCGCATCCAGGCCGCCGCCGCGCCGACGCTGAAGCGGGTCAGCATGGAACTGGGCGGCAAGAGCCCGCAGATCATCTTCGACGACGCCGACCTGGACGCCGCCGCCCAGACCGCCGCAGGCGCCGTCTGGGGCCACTCCGGCCAGGTGTGCACGGCCGGGACCCGCGTGCTGGTTCAGCGCGGCGTCCACGACGAGTTGGTCGCCCAGATGGTGGCGAACTCGCGCGACATCCGCCTGGGCTCCGGCTTCGCCGCCGACACCCAGATGGGTCCGCTGGTCTCCAAGGAGCAGCTCGACCGCGTCAGCCGCTACGTGGCGCTGGGCCGCAAGGAAGGCGCGGAGGTGGCGCTCGGCGGCTCCCGTCACGGCCAGGCCGGCTACTTCCACCAGCCCACCATCTTCACCGGCGTCGACAACCGCATGACCGTCGCCCGCGAGGAGATCTTCGGGCCGGTCATGGCGGTGATCCCCTTCGACACCGAGGAGGACGCGGTCGCCATCGCCAACGACACCGACTTCGGCCTGGCCGCCGGCGTCTGGACCCGCGACGTGGGCCGCGCGCACCGGATGACCCAGGCGATCCGCGCCGGCACCGTGTGGGTCAACACCTACCAGCGGGTCTACCCGTCCATCCCCTACGGCGGCGTCAAGCAGTCCGGCTACGGCCGCAACCTCGGCGCGCCGTCCCTCGAACACTACACCCAGACCAAGACGGTCTGGCTGAAGGTGAGGTGATCTCCATGTCCCAGGCCCTCCAAGACCGTCCCGCCGCCGCGCCTGCCGCGTCGCTGGAAGCTCAGGTCCGCAAGCTGCAGGACCGCGTCGACGTCCTCGAGACGATGTACGCCTACTGCCGGCATGCCGATCAACTGAACGGCGTGGCGATGGCGGCGCTCTTCGTCGACGACTGCGTGGCCAGCTTCATTCCGGGCAGCGAGGACTACGTCCTGCGCGGCCGCCAGGCGCTCACCGATTTCCTCTGCGGCGCCCTAGCCGTGACGGTGAGCGGCAGTCACCACATCGCCAATGAAGAGCTGATCTTCCAGACGCCCGATCGGGTGATCCTGAACTGCTACATGTACTCCTGGCAGCGGTTCAGCGGTTACCCGTCCACCGCCGACTGCCACCGCTGGGGCCGCTACGAGAACCGCTTCGTGCGCACCGCCGACGGCTGGCGGATGGACCGCCTGCGGCTGATCTCCGCCGGCGAATACGGCGGCGCGCGCATCGGCGAACAGCTGGGGCGGCCATTCCCGCCGGTCTTCGACTGACGCGGCCCCGAGCCACCGCGATCCGAACAACAACAAGCCAAGACACCTCTGGGGAGGGAACCGAGATGACCTACGGATTCGAAGGCGCGCGCACGGCCTCACGCTACTGGCTGCTGCTCTGCGCCGCGCCTGCCGCGCTGCTCTGCGGCGCACCGGCTAGCGCCGCCGACGCGGCGCCTCCCGCAACCGCGAGCACTGCTGCGGCGGCCCCCACGGCGCTGGAGGAGGTGATCGTCACCGCCCGCAAGCGCGAGGAGAACATCCAGAACATCCCCGTCGCGGTCACCGCCATCTCCCAGGCCAAGCTCGACAACTTCGGCCTGCGCAGCATCGAGGCCATCTCGGCCTCGATCCCGCAGCTCAGCGTGGTGCGCGGCAACTCCGGCTCAGGCGCAACGATCAGCCTGCGCGGCATCGGCTCGACCTTCACCTCGATCGGCATCGAGCAGTCGGTCGCGGTGAACCTCGACGGCGTCTATTACGGCCAGGGCCGGATCATCAACGAGGGCTTCTTCGACATGCAGCAGGTCGAAGTCCTGCGCGGTCCCCAGGCGCTGTTCTTCGGCAAGAACGCGACCGCCGGTGTGCTGTCGTTCCGCTCCGCCGACCCCGGCAATCACTTCGAGGCCATCGCCCGCGCCGGCTACGAGTTCAACGGCAAGACGGCAAACTTGGAAGGCGTGCTCTCCGGACCGGTCACCGACCAGTTCGGCGTCAGGCTCGCCATCCGCTTCGCCGACCAGACCGGCGCCTACATGGAGAACATCGCGCCGGCCACCACGCTGACCACGCTCGACGTGGCCAAGGTCTTCGCGGCGACCGTCCATCCGGTGCCGGCGCCGGTGCGCGACCTGCCGCAGGAAAAGGACTTCTCGGCCCGGCTCACCGCCAAGTACACGCCTTCGGACCAGTTCAGCCTGACGGCCAAGGGCAGCGTCACGCGCTACCGCACCAAGGACGCCACCTGGAATTACGAACTGATCTCGTGCCCGCTTGGCCACACCCAGGTGAATCCGACCGAGATCTGCGACACCAACCGCAAGATGCAGCAGAACCCGGTGCCGGCGGACATCGCCGCCACAAACCCGATCCTCAACCGCCACGGGGGGCAGCTCTACCAGGACTACGACGCCTACGCGCTGAGCGCGGACGCCGTCTACACCGGTGAGAAGGTGGACATCACCTCCGTCACGGGGCTGCACCACTTCACGAACTACTTCCTCGGCGACTACGACTTCACCGGCGCGGCCAACGGCGGCACCTGGGGCTTCGAGAGATCGGAATACAAGGCGTTCTCCGAGGAAATCCGCGCCCAGACGAAGCTGGAGGGCCCGGTGAACTTCATGACCGGCGTCTTCCTGCAGAGCACCAAGCTCCAATTCCACCAGCAGATCATCTTCCCCGGCGCTCTGGCGAACTCCGCCGCGCCGGCCACCAATCAGTACGTCACCCTCGAGAAGGTCTCCCACACCGACGGCAACACGATGGCCGGCTTCGCCCAGGTGCAGTGGAAGATCGCGCCGCAGGTCGAGCTCGACGTCGGCGCGCGCTACACCCACGAGACCAAGGACTCGACCTTCACCCAGCCCTATGTCGTCCCGCCGTTCCAGGCGGCGTTCCGCCAGAACCACGTGCTGGCGGCCAACCAGACCTTCGACAACCTCTCACCCGAAGCCACCCTCACGTGGAAGCCCTCGCAGGATTGGACCGCCTTCGTCGCGTACAAGCACGGCTACAAATCGGGCGGCTTCTCCGGCAGCGCCCTGGATTCGGTGACCACCACGGTCGGTGACCTGGCCTTCGAGCCGGAGAAGGTGAAGGGCTTCGAAGGCGGCGTCCGTGCCTACCTCGCCGACCATACGGTCCGCATCGCGCTCGACGCCTACGACTATGAATACACCGACCTGCAGATCGACTTCTTCGACGCGCCGCACATCGTGTTCATCACGGAGAACGCCGCCTCGGCGACGGTGAAGGGCCTGGAGTTCGAGGGCGAGTGGGCGCCGCCCGCCGTCCGCGGCCTCGTGCTCCGTGGCGCGCTCGCCTACAACAACTCCCGCTACAAGAGCTTCCCCAACGCGCCGTGCTGGGGTGGCCAGACGCCGGCGCTGGGCTGCACGATCAACGCCAGCGGCAGTCCGGTGCAGGACCTGAGCGGACACCGCACCTCCCTCGCGCCGCAATGGACCGGCGCGCTCGAGGCCAACTACGAGCACGATCTGACAGACTCGCTCGTGTTCGGCGCCAGCGCCAACCTCAAGTACTCCAGCGACTACTTCGGCAACCCGTTCGGCAACCCCTTCGCCAAGCAGTCGTCCTATTCGACCCTGGACGCCTCCGTGCGCCTGCGCACCAAGGATGCACGGTGGGAGCTGGCCCTGATCGGCAAGAACCTGACGGACAAGTACGTCGCCACCTTCATCGGCGACGCGCCGAGCTCCGGCTCCGGCACCGGGACGCCGGCGGCAATTCGCTCGGACCTGGCCGCGGCGCCCAACCTGCCGCGCACCGTCCAACTGCAAGTGACCTGGAAGTACTAGCCGGCGGCGCCCGTCCCTTGGGCGGGCGCGCGACTTATCTACGGAGGACTCCGATGACCACCGTGCTGCACGCCGAGAAGACCACGACCCGCAAGCCCGATACCATGCGTGACCTGGAGCGACGGGTTGTCTCGCACCTGGCGCACGGCGGGACGACGGATCTCGCGAACGCGCCCCTGGCGGTTTCCCCCAGCGAGTACACCGATCCCGCGCGTTTCGAGGCGGAGAAGGGGGCGCTGTTTGGCAAGCTGCCCCTCCTGGCCTGCCTCTCTCTGGACGTCGCCGAGCCGGGCGATACGTTCACGTTCGACGCCGCCGGCCCGGCGATCCTCATCGTGCGCGGCCAGGACCGCAAGGTCCGCGCCTTCCTGAACATGTGCACCCACCGGGGCGCGCGCTTGGTCACGGAGTGCCAGCGCCGCAAGCTCATCGCCTGCCCGTTCCACGCCTGGAGCTTCGACACGGAAGGCAAGCTCGTGGCTCTCCCCGGAGAGGAGGCCTTCGACGGTGTGGACCGCGCCACCCGAAGCCTCGTCCGGGTCCCGGTCGGCGAATGGGCCGGCATGATCTTCGTCAAGGCCTACGCCGGCGAGGAAGAGATCGACGTTCCCGCCTGGCTGGGCGACATGGGCCCGCAGCTGCAGGCGCTCAACCTCGGCGGCGCCAGGCCCATCAAGCAGGATCGGCTCGATACTGACGCCAACTGGAAATACTGCCTCGACACCTACGGCGAGGCCTATCATTTCAAGGCCCTGCACACGACGACCTTCGGCGAGACGACGATCAGCAACGTCGCCCTGTGCGACACGCTCGGGCCGCACTACCGGGTGTTCTTCACCAACCGCGGCTACGCAGATTGCGTCGGCAAGGACGAGGCGGAATGGCCAGAACTGCCCTATGGCGGCAGCCACTTCGTGTTCCCCAACTCGATCGTCTACGGCGCGCCCATGGAAGGCGGCGGCAGCATGATCGGGATGTACCGGCTCTATCCGGGCGAGAGCGTCGGCAAGTGCATGACCCTGCTTTCCGTGCATCGCGGCGCAGATGTGCCGGCGGCCATCCCTGACGAGACCTTCCTCGGCGCTCACGACTACATCGTCCAGGTGGTGAGCACCGAGGACTACAGCGTCTCCAGGCAGGGCCAGCACAACCTCGAAAACGCCCCGCCCGGGTTCCAGATCGTGTTCGGGCGTAACGAACTGGCGCTGCAGAACACCCATCGGCATATCGCGGCCGCCATCGGCCAGGCGATGGACTAGGCCCATGTCCGTCTACATCCACGTCACGCTGGAGATCCACGCCGCCGGCCTCGGCCGGTTCCTGGAGGCCATGGAGAAGACCGCCGTGCCGTTCCTTGAAGGCCAGGGCTGGAAGCTCTCGGGCGCCTTCGTGCAGCGTTCCGGGCGGCTCGGCAACGTCATCGACCTGTGGGAGTTGGACGATTTCCAGCACTACGACCGGGCGCTGCAGGCCCTGATGAGGGACCCCGCGTTCCCGGTGTTCAAGAAGGTGCTGGAAGAGACGGTGATCAGCGAGACCGTCGTGTTCGCCGACCGCGCCTCCTACATGCGCGCCTGAACGGGCGGCGCCCACCATTTCTCCTGCGGCATCGGTGTTCCCACACGGGGCGGCGATTGCCTCCACGCCCGCAAGCAGACAAGCTTGCCGAAAACGCGGGGAGGACGGGCGATGGACAGGGAAAGAGGGGCACGCGTCGGCGCGGCGGTCTTCGCTGCGCTGGCGATGGCGTGCGGGTGGACCCACGGGGCGGCGGCCAAGAGTTCCGCGCTTTCGATCCACACGCTCTCGTCGCGGCCGCAGTTCGTCAGCGGCGGGGACGCGCTGGTGGAGGTGCGTGGCGCGACCGGCGGCGTGACGCTGACCTTGAACGGCAAGGACGTCTCCGGCGACCTGAAGCTCGACGCGGCCAGCCACACCCTGCGTGGCGTCGTGTCCGGCTTGGCGCTAGGCCGCAACACTCTGGCGGCGAGCGCCGCCGGAGCCAAGGCGACGCTGGCGGTCACCAACTATACGATCAGCGGGCCGATCCTGTCGGGACCGCACATCATGCCCTACGAGTGCCGCACCGAGGAGAGCGGGCTGGGCAAGGCGATCGACGGCGACTGCAACGCGCCGGAACGGGTCGACTGGTTCTACCGGACCACCGGCGGCGCGTTCAGGCCGCTGGCCAACCGCGCGGACCGCCCGGCGGACCTGGCGACCACCAGAACCATCGATGGCGCGACCGTGCCCTACGTGGTGCGGGTCGAGTCCGGGACGCTGAACAGGACGATCTACCGGATCGCCACGCTGGATGACCCGCGGGGCTGGAACCACCGGCTGGCGGTGAGCTTCGGCGGCGGCGCTGGCGCGAAGTACAACCAGGGGACCAACACCGCGGAGGCCGCGCTCAGCGATCTCTACCTGGCCCGCGGCTTCGCCCACATGGTCGCCACCGAACTGGTCAACAACCTGCACGGCAACGCCGTCCTGCAGGGCGAGACCCTGATGATGCTGAAGGAGCGCTTCATCGAGCGCCACGGCGTGCCGAAGTGGACCGTGGGCAACGGCGGCTCCGGCGGCGCGATCCAGCAGTTGACCATCACCCAGATGTACCCCGGCCTGCTGGATGGCCTGCAGCCCTCCCTCTCTTTCCCCGATTCCACGCTGCACACGGCGGATTGCGGCATCCTGCAGCGCTACTGGCGCGGCGGCGGGAAGGATTGGAGCCAGGAGAAGAAGACCGCCGTCGAGGGGTTCACGCCCGGAACCTGCGCGGCCTGGGAGCGCTCGTTCGTGCCCGTGTCGAACTCCGGCAACAAGCCGGGATGCGACCTGAAGGACCAGAGCCTGGTCTGGGACCCGAAGACCAACCCCAAGGGCGCCCGCTGCGCCCTGGCGGACTGGCGGGCCAACATCTACGGCCGCGATCCAACGACCGGCTACGCCCGTAAGACCGAGGACAACGAAGGCCTGCAGTACGGCCTGGATGCGCTGAACGCCGGCAAGATCGGCGTCGACGAGTTCCTCGACCTCAACGAGAAGATCGGCGGCTACGACGAGGACGGCGGCTTCGCAGACCATCGCAGCCGTGGCGACCCGATCGCCTTGAAGGCGGTCTACGCTTCTGGACTGCTGAACGGCGGCGGCGGCGGTCTGGCGACCGTGCCCATCCTGCACTACCGCACCTACAACGACCCGCTCGGCGACATCCACAGCCGTGAGCGGGACATGTCGATCCGCGCGCGCCTGATCAAGGCCAATGGCGACGGCGACAACGAGGTCTTCTGGGTGGGTCCCGGCGCTCAGCCTGGCGGGCCCCGCAACGACCCGGCGGTCGCCAGGTCATTCATCCTGATGTCCACACAGTCCCTCGACGCCATGACCAAGTGGCTGGACGCGATGGCCGCTGATCCCGCCCCCCTCAGCCACGCCAAGGTGGTCCGGAACAAGCCCCCCGAGGCCAAGGACGCCTACTTCGACGCCCAGGGTGTCAAGCACGTGGAGACGGCGACCTGGGATGGGCCCGGCGGCTACAACACCCTCTATCCCAATCACTCCGAGCCGCGCATCGAGGCCGGCGCGCCGATCGCCAATGATGTCCTGAAATGCGCGCTGAAGCCGGTGAACGCCGCCGACTACAAGGTGCGGTTCTCAGCGGGACAGCTCGCCCGCATGAAGGCGATCTTCCCGACCGGCGTCTGCGATTTCGCAAGGCCCGGCGTGGGTCAGGTGGCGCTGAAAGGGACCTACCAGCGCTATTGACCGCCGTTGGCCAGGCTGACGTGCGTGGCCCCGAACGAGGCGAGGATGCCGGCGCGCTGCGCGCTATCGGCGTGATAGACTAGCACCGACTTGGCGACCTTCCTGGCCGCGCTCACCGTCGCGTTCGCCCAGCCCATGAACTCGGCGTCGCCCAGGCCCGCCGGGCACTCGAAGGAGAGGGATTGCAGCCCCGCTCCGGCCAGCCGCGTGAAGCTCTTGGGCGTCGGGGCCTCCAGGTGACCTACAACCAGCAGCGAGAAAGGGCGAACCAGCGACGTCGCCGCCAGCAGCGCGCCCGCCGGGACGCCTTCGATGTCGAGGATTTCGGAGATCACGCCCAGGCGCACGAGGCCGCCGGCTTCCTTCAGCGGCGTCGTCAGCTCGGCGCGGCCGCGCTGGCTCGAGAGACTGGCGAAGGACAGCGGTACGATCAGGCTGAGCTGGCGTTCGCCGCCGTCGCCCTGAACGCGGTCGATGCCGCGGGTGATGGTGGCGAGGTCGGTCCGCAGGATGTCGCCCGACGACAGGGCGCTGATCTGGCGCGCGGAGAGCTCCTCCCCGGTCTGGACCACGATCACCCGGCGGATCATGCGAAACCCGATGCGCGTGAAGCCCTTCAGCTCATAGATGGGATCGAGTGTCGCGGAGATGCGAAGCTGGCGCCCGTCGGACGCGGCGAATGGGGTCCAGCGGTTTAGGCTTGCACGCGGCGCCTCGGCCAGGTCGAAGGCGGCCAGGCTGCCGGGCTGCGGCGGCCCTCCACTTTCGCCAGTCTCGCCGCGCGACAGCGCAGCCTCTGCGGCCCCAGCGTCCACCTGCTGGGCCTCAAGCCGGCCCTTGCCGATCTTGGTGACCTGCAGCACGCCGCTGCCCGCCTGGCTGTCGTCACCGAGGAAATGGGTCAGCACCTCGCGCAGGTATTTCAGGCAGGCGGCCTGGCCCGCGTAACGACCGAGCTCGGGGTGCATGATGAAGTAGTCGGTGTCCGAAACCCGCAGATAGACCCCGCCTAGGCCAAGGCTGCGCTGCAGCACCCGGTCCGCGAACGCGAACACCTGGTCCTTGCGCTGCGGCCAGCGTTCCCCGAGACGAACCTGCACCGCCTCGAGTGAGATCAGATTCACCTTGCCCGACTGCAGGACGGCCGGATCGCTGAAGCGGGCGAGCTGGGCCTCGACGTCGGCGGAGACCAGTCGGATGCCGCCGGAAAGCTGGGCCATCGCCAGCGCGTCGAGCTGCGGGGCCTGCGAGACCGGCCTTGCGCCCGCCGCGCCTGCTGGATGCCTCGCCAACTCGGCGGCTCCGGCCACGACCATTCCCCATACTGCAACCTTATGGGGATGTTATTTCAGGAGAGGGTTAAGGCACTGTTTCCCTTGTGGAAACGGAATCGCCTCTTGCGGACAGCAAAAGACCTCGCGAGGCCAGGCCTGCGAGGTCCTTGCACCTATGCGTTGCAAGCGGCGACCGCCGCCGGGCGAAGGTCCTACTTCAGGTGGCCCGCGAGGTGCTTGTTCATCTCAAACATGCTGACCCGGTCCTTGCCGCCGAACACCGGCTTCAGCTTGTCGTCGGCCATGATCTCCCGCTTGTTGGCGGGGTTCTGCAGCTTGTTCTTCTTTATATAATCCCAGATCTTCGAGACCACTTCACCCCGGGACAGCTGGCCCGAGCCGACGACGGCTGCCAATTGCGGCGAAGGCGTCAGGGGCTTCTGAAGTGCATTCATTTTCTTGGCTTCGGCCATTGGGCTCCCCCAGCTAGATATCAGGCGCCTGCCGCCACGCTGCGAGGCGTGAACTGAGTCGCTTGCCAGTATCCTAGGGGCAATTGCGCCTCGCGCCACCCTGAGAAGCGACGCACGCTGCAAAAACGCAAGATTCGCACAGGGTTCTTCGCAGCGACTGCTTCGAAGAAGCGCCGTCGCACGGAGTTCGCCTGCGGCGTAGAATTGGATTCTATCCTGGGGACGCACAACATGCAGATTGTTCTCGATGCCATCGATCGCCGGATTCTTCGCGAATTGCAGGCGGACGCGACCATCGCCATCGCAGAGCTGGCGGAGCGCGCGGGCCTGTCGCAGACGCCCTGCTGGAAAAGGGTGAAGCGGCTGACGGAAGCCGGGGTGATCGAACGGCGTGTCGCGCTCCTCGACCGCGAGCAGCTCGATCTGGGGCTGGTGGTGTTCGTCCAGGTCCGCACCAGCCGCCACGACGAGGCGTGGCTCAACGCCTTCGCCAGCGGCGCAGCCGCCTTCCCGGAGGTGGTCGAGTTCTACCGGATGTCCGGCGAGACCGACTACCTTCTGAAGGTCATTGTCAGAGACATCGCCGCCTATGACGCCTTCTACAAACGGCTGATCGCGGCCGCCCCGTTGCAGGACGTCAGCTCGTCCTTTGCGATGGAGCAGATCAAGTTCACCACAGCCCTGCCCATCTGATCGGTCGATCTGATCGCCGGTTGACTTCCCTTCTATGCGGACGGCCAAATTCCACCCAACGAGATAAGGACTTCGGGAGGTTCGTGGTGACGGCGTGGACGTTTGCAGACGTTTGGGAGGCGATCGCCCAGGTCCAGCCAGACCACCCAGCCTTTGTCCAGGGCGCGCGTGAGCTGACCTGGGGCCAGATGGACGCCCGCGCCGACGCCCTCGCCGCCCACCTGATCGGGGCTGGCCTGGAGCACCAGGCCAAGGTCGCCGCCTTCCTCTACAACGGGCCCGAGTACATCGAGAGCTACTACGCCGCCTTCAAGAGCGGCTTCGCGCCGGTGAACACCAACTACCGCTACGGGCCGGAGGAGCTGCACTATCTGTTCGACAACGCCGACGCCGAGGCCGTGGTCTTCCACGCGCAGTTCGCCGAGGTGCTTGAGACGATCCGTGGGCGCCTGCCTAAGGTGAAGGCCTGGATCGCGGTGGCGGAACCGGGTCACGCGATCCCGGCCTGGGCCAGCGACTACGAAACAATCGTCGCGCGCGTTCCGGCGGCGCGGCCGGTGAGGGCGGCCTGGGGCCGCTCAGGCGACGACCTGCTGCTGCTCTACACCGGCGGCACCACGGGCATGCCGAAGGGCGTGATGTGGCGCCAGGACGATCTCTTCAACGTCATCGGCGCCGGTGGCAACGCGCTGCTGGGGATCCCGCCGGCGACCTCGATCGAGGAGCTGGTCGCCCGCATCCAGAGCCCAGAGCACATCCGTCCGATCAGCCTGATCGCCTGTCCGCTGATGCACGGCACAGGACAGTTCTCGAACCTGATCTGTTTCAACCAGGGCGGCACGGCAGCCTATCTCCCGTCGCGCAAGTTCAACGCGATGGAGCTATGGGACGAGGTCGATCGGCTCGGCGCGACCGCGGTGGTCATCGTCGGCCTGGCGTTCTCGACGCCAATGTTGGAGGCCTTGGAGGCCAACCCGGGCCGCTGGGATCTATCGAGCGTCAAGTCGATGAGCTCGTCGGGCTCGATGTGGAGCCAGGAGAACAAGCGCGGGCTGCTCTCCTTCGCCAGGAACGCGACGATCTTCGACAGCTTCGGCTCGTCCGAAGCCGTGGGCCTCGGCATCTCGGCGTCGGCGCCCGGCGCGGAGGCGAAGACCGCGGCCTTTGTGCTGGGGCCGAACTGCGTGGTGTTCACCGAGGACGGCCGCCGCGTGCAGCCGGGCTCCGGCGAGCGCGGACTGGTGGCCGTCACCGGCCTCCTTCCCGTGGGCTATTACAGGGACGAGGAGAAGACCGCCAAGACCTTCAAGGTCATTGAGGGCGTCCGCTGGAGCGTGCCGGGCGACTGGGCGGAGGTGAACGAGGACGGCACGCTGAAGCTGCTTGGCCGCGGCTCCGTCTGCATCAACACCGGCGGTGAGAAGGTCTTCCCCGAGGAGGTCGAGGAAGCGCTCAAAACGCACGTGGCGGTACGCGATGCGGTGGTCGTGGGCCTGCCGGACCCGCGCTTCGGCGAGCGGATCTGCGCCGTCGTGGAGACCGACGGCGTCGCCCAGCCCACGCTGGCGGAGCTTTCCGAGCACGTGCGCTCGACGCTCGCGGGCTACAAGGCGCCGCGCGAGCTGGTGCTGGTGGAGAGCATCGGCCGCGCGCCTAACGGCAAGGTCGACTACAAGGGCGTCAGGGACCGCGCGATGGCTGTGTTGGGCGTCCTGGCCTGATCGTCGAGAGGAGAGTCTGTCATGACAACGCTTCAGCGCGCGCCGACGCGCAACGTCCGAACGCCCGTGATGGACAGCACCCGCTGGGACGAGTTCCCCGTGCGAGCGGACGATATCGTCATCGCGACCTATCCCAAGTGCGGCACCACCTGGATGCAGCGGATCGTCGACCTGCTGGTGTTCCAGGACCCTGCACCGCGGGCGATCATGGACGCCTCGGTGTGGCTGGACGCGCGCTTCTTCGCCACGCAGGAAGAGGACAGGGCCACGCTGGAGGCCCAATCGCACCGGCGGTTCATCAAGAGCCACCTGCCGTTCGACGCGCTGCCGATCTACGACACCGTCAAGTATATCCACGTCGCCCGGGACGGGCGCGACGCCTTCCTGTCGTGGCACAACCACACCCTGGGGTTCACCGCCGAAGCGGGCATGCGAGTCGGCGCAGTGATCATGAGCGACCCGCTGCTGGCGCCCCTGATGGCCAACGGGCCGCCGCCAGCCACCCCGGAGGATCCGCAGGTATTCTTCCAGACCTGGATCGCGCGCGCCGAAGCCGAGGCCAGCGCAGGCCCCGGCGCGGAGCTCTCCTACTTCGACTTCGAGAACACCTATTGGGCCGAGCGCGGGCGCGAGAACCTGCTGTTCGTCCACTACAGCGACCTCAAGGCGGACCTCGCGGGCGAGATGCGGCGCATCTCCGATTTCCTGGAGATCGACACGCCACCAGCGCGGCTCGCGGAACTGGCCGAAGCCGCCGGGTTCGAGGCGATGAAGGCGAACGGCGAAGCGCTGCTGCCGAAGATCAAGACCTTTTTCGACAAAGGCCCCGAGCGGTTCCTGAACAAGGGCGCGAACGGCCGCTGGCGCGACGTGCTGACGGAGGCCGACCTGCAGAGGTTCGACGCTGTCTTCCGGCGCAAGGTCTCGCCGTCCTGCGCGAGCTGGCTGGAGCACGGCCGTCTGATCGCCGGCGACCCCCGCCAACTGGCCGACTGAGCGGTCAGGCCATCGCGGCGTAGACGGCGTCTGCCAGCCCCTTTCCGCGCGGGTCGCCAACCAGCTCAGAGCCCATCTGGTTCAGGACGTAGCCGATGGCGATCCGGCCGTCGGGATCGGCGGAACCGAACGAGCCGCCCCAGCCCGAGTGGCCGTAGGTCCGGGGATTGGTTCCGAACACGCCGATCAGGTTATGGGCGACACCCATGCCCCATTGGGGATTGAAGCCCAGCATCAGGTCTATCCGGTCCGCGCAGATCTCCGTCATCTGGGCAAGCGTGGCCGCAGACAGGATGCGCACACCGTCGAGGGTCCCGCCGGCCGCCAGGGCTGCTGCCAGTCGGGCGACGCCGCGGGCGCTGGCCTGGCCGTTCAACGCGGGCAGCTCGGCCGCCCGCCAGCGCGCGTCGTTCGGCCGGCTCGCATCCTGCACCGGATTGGAGAGCGCCATCCGCGCCGGGACCGGCAGGTCTAGGGTTGTCGCGTCGATCAGGCTCTTGGGCGGCAGGAGCTCGGCCACCCTGCCCTCCTCGGTGGCCGGCAGGCCTATGTGGAAGTCGGCGTCGAGCGGACCGGCGATCTCCTCGCGGAAGATCGCACCCAGGCTCCTTCCCGTGGCGCGCCGGACGATCTCGGCCGCGAGCACGCCGTAGGTCACGGCGTGATACGAGTTGGCGCTTCCCGGCTCGAAGACCGGCGCCTGGCCCGCCAGCCGGTCGGCGACCAGCTCCTGATCGTAGAGGTCGTCCAGCGTGGTGGGCTGGGCGAAGCCGGGCAGCCCCGCCTGATGCGACATGACGTGGGCGATGGTGACATCGGCCTTACCCGCCTGGGCGAACTCCGGCCAGACGTCGGCGACGGGCTGGCCGTAGGCGATCTGGCCGCGGTCCACGAGCCGCGCCACCGTGACGGCCGCCGCGAGCTTGGTTGTCGACCAGACGTTGACCAGGGTCTCGGCGGTCCACGTCCGGGTGCGGGCGGAATCGGCGAAGCCGCCCCAGAGGTCGATCACCCGCGCTCCGTCGCGGTAGACGCAAAGCGCCGCGCCCACCTCCTGGTAATCGCCGGTGCGGGCGAAGTTGGCGGCGAAGGTGTCACGGACATGTTCCAGGCCGGGCGCCGCCCATCCCTCGATGACGAGATCCATCGGCCTCTCCCGAATTGCAAAGCTCATTGCGCCGCCAGCCCGCCGGCCATGAGAGCCAGTTGCTCGCGGACCACGACCTCGGGCGCGACCAGGGCCGGGGTGAACCACTTGTGCAGCCACCCAAAGGCGCCGGCCATCGCGATCGCCACGCCCGTCAGCTCGACGTCGCGCACCGTGCCGTCGGCGAGGCCTTCGCGGGCGACGTCTGGATAACCGTGCTCGAGGCTGCGCACCCGGTCGACGATCTCCGCGCGAGCCTCTTGCGGCAGCGCCTCGACGCCGGCCAACGGGGCCAGGGGGCAGAACTCTTCGCGGAGGTTGGCCTCGATCAGCAACGCCGTGCCGGACATCACCCGTTCAATGGCGGTTCCTCCAGCCAGTTCGACGGCCTGCAGGATACGGTCCGAAAGGTTGAACGCCCGGCGGTAGCAGCGGGCGACGAGGTCCGGCTTGTCGGCCACGTAGTGGTAGACCGCGCCCTTGGTGGCCCCCACTTCGGCGGCGATCTCATCGATGGAGGTTGCGTCGACGCCTTTGCGGTTGAAGAGCCGTGAGGCGGCGCGAAGCAGTTCCTCCAGCTTCATCGCCTGCGCGGCCTCGCGATCGAACAGGTTGCCGCGCTCCGACCGCAGGATGGCGATGTCGAGCGGCGCATAGTCCAAAGCCGCCGCGGGATCGACGGCGACGCCGTCCCCGAGCAGGGCGAAAGCCCCGTCCCTCGCGCGGGCGCGGAAGCCCGCCTCCGGCTCGCCGGTCCACCGTGGCGCGAGGGGGATCCACGAAACCATGCCGACGATCGCCTGGGCGACCACGAGCGGGTGACAGGGCCGGATAGAGCCATCGGCCTGACCGGCCTCGATGAGGTCGACCACTTGCGCGACGTTGCCGCGATGCAGGCCCTCGATGGTCTCGCGCTGCGGCGAAGGGAGCGAGGCGACCTCGCTGAGCACCGCCGGTTCGGACCGCTCCTCGTCGAGGGCCAGCGCGACATAGCTCTTCAGCCGATCGAGGCCGCTCCCCAGCGCCTTGGCCGCAGCGTCCAGGTCGCGGGCCGTGGCCTCGCAGGCGCGGCGGTAGCACTGGAACACAAGGTCGTCGCGATCCTCGACGTAGTAGTAGAGGGCGGCACGGGTGAGGCCGAGCGCCGCTGCAATCTCGCCAAGTGATCCCTGAGAGACTCCCGCGGCGTTCAGCCGACGGGCGGCTGCATCGAGCACGGCGTCGCGCCGGCTACGCCGCCCGCTGGTTGCCCCGCTACGCCTGGTTCGAGCCATCGCCACCATCTTACATCCGATGCGGTGAACATACGCGGATGTCAAATTCGTTGACAAGCTATCTTTGACATGTCGTCATCACTTCGTACTTGAACGTCAAATCGGTGCGAAAGTCGCCGATGACGTCGGGGGAGGAGAGAAGACATGGCCACGACGCGGAAATCGGTTCGGCGCCTCGCGCTGACGGGCGCCAGCCTCCTGACGCTCGCTGCGGCCGCTCCGGCGGTGGCCGCAGCGCCGGTCCAGACGGTCGCGGCCGGTCAGGTCGCTGAGGTGATCGTCACCGCCCAGAAACGCGAGGAGCGCCTGCTGGATGTGGGGCTGGCCGTCTCAAGCATCGACGCCCAGACCCTGCGCACTCAGCGGGTAGCTACGACGACGGACCTGGTATCGCAGGTCGCCAACGTCGACGTGAAGGAGAACATCCCGGGCGCGCAGGCGATCATCACGGTCCGCGGCGTTGGCCTCAACGACTTCTCGTCGACCAACAATTCGACGGTCGGCGTCTATGTCGATGACGTCTTCCTGGCCTCGTTTGCCGAGATGGACTTCAATTTCTACGATCTGGGGCGCGTGGAGGTGCTCAAGGGGCCGCAGGGCACCCTCTATGGGCGCAACTCAACGGCCGGTGCGATCAACATCATCTCGGCCGCGCCTTCCCTTTCCGGCAATGCGGGCATGATCAGCGCCACGGCGGCCAACTTCGACCGCTATGAGGGCGAGGCCTGGGTCAACCTCAAGGCATCCGACCAGCTCGCCTTCCGCGTCTCCGGAAAGGCGGTGAAGCAGGACGAAGGCTACTGGTTCGCCCGCCCGCTGAACACGGACATCGGCCGGCAGGATATCCTCACCGGCAGAGCCCAGATGCTCTGGCGGCCGAGCGAGGCCACCACGGTGCGGCTGAAGCTTGAGGCCGAACGCAACCGGTCCGAGATCGGCTCGGGCAAGTTCTTCGGAACCGTTCCGAAGATCGCTGGCGCGGTTTGCCCGAACTTCGACAACCCGGCCAACTGCGTCGACAGTCACGGCTTCACCGACACCAATCCCGATCCCTTCTCGGTGACAACCAAACACACCGCGCCCTACCGGGTGAGCAGCGAGAACGCCACGCTGCACATCGACCAGGACGTCGGCTTCGCAAAGCTGAGCTCGGTCACGAGCGCGATCAATTTCAAGCGTCAGTTCTACATCGACGCCGACGCGGCTCCGACAACCGACGCCGAGTTCGACCAGAACGACAGGGTCAAGCAGTTCACGCAGGAGCTGCGGCTGGCCGGTGGTTCCGCCGACAAGGCAGCCTGGATCGTCGGCGCCTACTACTCGTGGGACCGCGTGAAGACCTTCACGCCCGGGTTCCTGCACGACATCTTCAACACCAATGTCCTGATCACCGCCGACCAGAAGACCGAGAGCCGCGCCATCTTCGGCCAGGTCGATTGGGCGCTCACGCCCCAGCTCAAGCTGGTCACCGGCATTCGCTACACCGATGAGGATCGGAACTACGTTGGCGGCACGACCGACCTTAACTCGTTTGGGCTTTCGTTCCTTTGCTTCGCGGTCGGCGCCTGCACGCTGGGCGCCCCGGGGCAGCATCCCCTCTCCTTCCAGGACGCCTCCATCCACGACAGCAACTGGTCGTGGCGCGGCGGACTGAACTTCAAGCCGACCGACGACAGCCTCATCTACGGGACCATCGCACGGGGCACGAAGAGCGGCGGCTTCTTCAACGGCATCACCACCAACAGCTTCGCGCTCGCGCCCTACAGGCCGGAAGAGCTCACCGACTACGAGGCGGGCGTGAAGGCGCGCCTCTTCGACAGGACCCTGCAGATCGAAGCCAGCGTGTTCTGGTACGATTACAAGGACCTGCAGACCCAGACCTTCACCAACGTCGGCGCGGTCTCGCTGATCAAGCTAGGCAATGTCGGCAAGGCCACGGTGAAGGGGCTCGACCTGCAGGCGACATGGCTGCCGGCGCGAGGGCTCTCGCTGAGCGCCGGACTCGGCCTGCTCGACACCGAGTTGGGCTCCTTCCAGACGGCGTCTGCGGCGGGCGTGATCGTCGTGCCCAAGGGCAACAAGTTGCCCAATGCGCCGGACACCACCTTCAACGGCCAGGCCCGGTACGAATGGCCCGTGACAGGCGACTGGACCGCCGCCGTCCAGGCCGGAGCGCACTATTCCAGCAAGGTTTTCAAGGAAGCACTCAACACGCCCTATCTCAGCGCCAGCAGCTACTGGCTGGTGGACGCCCGCGCCTCACTGGCCTCGACCAAAGGCTGGGAGCTGGCGATCTGGGGCAAGAACCTCGGCGACGAGCGGTATGTAACGCAGGCTACCGATGACGGCCTGGGCATGGGTTACAGGGTGTTCAACGCGCCGCGCACCTACGGCGTCAGCGTTACCAAGCGCTTCGACTAGCCGAAGGGTTCAGGCCGGCCCGAGGGCGCGGACGAATTCCACAAGGGTCGCGCGGGGCGCGCCGCGCGGCAACTGGGAATAGGCCTTGAGAAGCTCCAGCGCGCCGGGCTCGGCCAGCAGGGCCGCAACCTCGTCGATGGCCCCCGACGCCGGCCCGGCCTCGCCGAACATCTCGGAAACCGGGGCCTGCAGAGTGCCGGCTATGCGGGACAGCATGGAGGCGCTGACCCGGTTCGAGCCCCGCTCGTACTTCTGAATCTGCTGGAAGGTGACGCCGGCCGCCTCGGCTAAGGCCTGCTGCGACAACCCCCTGACCTTGCGCAGCAGCCGAATCCGGGCGCCGACGGCGATGTCGATGGGGTCTGCTAAGGCTTCAGGCTTGCGGGCCATGGTGTCTCCGAAGATGGGCGTTGAGGCTAGTTGGCGCGACGCGCCGAGCCTCCGGCTGGCGGGGCCCACTCCGCCATACCGATTGATTGGTCGGTGATCAGGTAGCAGGCCTCGGCGATGGTGATGCCGACCGCACGCCGAAGCTGGCCCGTGACAGGGGCGTCGAGTTCGAGCGCCATCAACTCCTCCTCATAGGAAGAGAGGATTTCCACCAGGTTCTGGGCGAGGATCTTGGCCCGCTCGGTATTTGTCTGACTCATCGGCTCGCCCCCGGCCAAGCCGGGAACCTTGAGCATTGCGGGCTCAATTGCAAGCGCACACAACCAAGGCGCGCAGGATCGGGGCGAGACCGTATGACGCACCCCTGAAAGGCGAGTGCGCCTAGCTGGCCGCCACCGCCCGCGCCGCCGCCGAGGCCGCCACGGTCAACCGGCCTTCGCGCTCGGCGATGCGCCGGAACGTCGCCAGCGCCTGCCCGACAACCTGGTCCATGTTGTAGTAGCGGTAGGTGGCGAGCCGCCCGACGAACAGCACCTCGGGGTGCTCCTGGGCGAGCGCTTCGTAGCGCTTGAAGAGCGCCTGGTTCTCGGGCCGCGGCACCGGATAGTAAGGGTCGCCGTCGGCGCGGGGATATTCATAGGTGATGGTGGTGCGCGGCGCGACTTGGCCGGTCAGGTGCTTGTATTCGCTGATCCGCGTGTAGGGCGTCGCCTCGTCAGGGTAGTTGACGGTGCCGACCGGCTGGAACCACTCGCGATCCAGTGTGACGTGCCGGAAGGACAGGCTGCGGTAGGGAAGCTTGCCGTAGCGATGGTCGAAATATTCGTCGATCGGCCCGGTGAAGATCAGCCGGTCATAATCCACGTCGGCGCCGACGTCCTCGAAGTCCGCGCCCAATTCCAGGCGGATCGCCGGCTGGTCGAGCATGTTCTCGAACATCCGCGTGTAGCCGTCGGCCGGCATCGCCTGGAACTTGTCGGTGAAGTAGCGGTCGTCGTCGTTAGTGCGGGTCGGCACGCGCGCGGTAACCGATTTGTCCAGTTCAGAGGGATCCATGCCCCACTGCTTACGGGTGTAGCCGCGGAAGAACGTCTCGTAGAGTTCGCGGCCGACCTTCGAGATGACGACATCCTCGGAGGTCTTGATCTTTTCGACCGGCTCGGCTCGGCTTTCCAGGAAGGCCTCGGCCTCGGCGTCGGTTTTCAGATCCAGGCCGTAGAGCAGGTTGAGCGTCGTGCGGTTGATCGGCATCGGCACATGCAGGCCGCCCTTCACGCAGGCGAGCACGCGGTGCTCATAGGGCCGCCAGCGGGTGAACTGCGACAGGTAGCCGGCGACATCGTCGGAGTTGGTGTGGAAGATGTGCGGGCCGTACTTGTGCATCAGCACGCCGGCCGCATCCTTCTCATCGTAGGCGTTGCCGCCGATATGGCTGCGCTTGTCGATCAGGAGCACCCGCTTGCCTAACTGGGTGGTCAGACGCTCCGCCAGGACCGAGCCGGCATAGCCGGCGCCGACGATCAGATAATCGAATGGCCGCCGCCGGGACGCCGGCCGGATCGCCGCGGCGGCGGAGATGACGGAGGTCGGCTGGGCCGGGACCTCACGGCGACGACCCACTGCGCGGGCGATCTCCTGGTTCATCCGTTGGAACGTCTCGTCCCACGAGAGCGCGGCGAGCGCGGCGTCGACCTCCTTCAGCCACGGCGCCTTCAGGCGCGAAAGCGCCAGGGCCTGATCGCAGGCCGCGATGAATTCCTCGGGCGTGGCGGCGATCTTCACCGCTTGAAGGTCGCCATAGTGACGCGCCACGTCGACGATCGGAGTCGAGACCACCGGCCGCCCGCCGGCGAGATATTCGGGCGTCTTCGTCGGACTTATGAAGCGCGTGGACTCGTTGATGGCGAATGGCATCAGCGCCACGTCCCACCCAGCGAGGTAGGACGGCAACTGCTCATAGGACTTCCCGCCGAGGTAGTGCAGGTTGGGACGCCGAGGCAGGTCCGCGGGATCGATCTTCACCACCGGCCCGACGATCACCAGGCTCCAGTGCGGCCGCGCATCGGCCAGCGCCGCCAGCAGGCCCAGGTCCATCCGCTCATCGACGACGCCGTAGAAACCGAGCCTGGGCCAGGCCAGCTGCGCCTGGTCCGCGGGCTCCTCGCGCAGGGTCCGCGCCTTGGCGAAATGCGGCCGGTCGACGCTCGACGGGAATGGATGAATGTTCGGGTGGCGGTCGCGCTTGGCTTCCCAGAGGCTGTAGCCGCCGGTGAACACCACGTCAGCCACGCTCATCAGCTCGCGTTCGAGGAGGGTGAGCTCGGGCGGCGCGAATTTGAAATTCGCGAGCTCGTCCATGCAGTCATAGACCGTGCAGACCGCATCCAGATGCCGCGAGAACGACAGCATCATGGGCGTGTAATACCACCGGATCAGATCGCCGCCGAAGCCAGCCAAGAGGCCATCGAGCAGCAGGCCCAGCATGGCCTCGCGCTCAGCGCTCGAGCCGCTTTCCGGCAGGACCGGGGTGACCACCAGCACGCCGCTATCCGGGCAGGTGCGGCTGTCGAGACGGGGACAGCTTTCCAGCGGTCCCGTGACGGGCTCCTCCCAGAAGACCACCCTCCGGCCCTTGGCGAAGCGGGTCATCAAGTGCTGCGGCCGCTGAAACACGAAGTCCCAACGCAGGTGAGAAAAGCAGATCAGGGTTTGCCGATCGCGCGCGCCAGGAACCGCATCCCGTGAAAACGGCGCAGCCTCTTCGGCGCGCGAAAACCCTGGCGTGCTCAAAACCGCATCCCTTGCTGCTATAGACACACGAAGCCCGTGGAGAGAACACGGGCGTTAAGGTTTGGTTCCCGAATTGGGACAGCAGATTCGGCAGGAAATTCAGTATTCAAGCTCAGCGCACGGTTACGCTCAGCAACTGCCAAGTTTTATGTCGGACAGCCGACTGACTACGCAGCGATGCGAGACTTGCCACGCCCCCTGAAGCCGCGCAGACCTGCCCCATAGGCTGGACTGGACTCCCATCGCATCGCGTCGGCCACGATGGCGTCGAGCGACGAGCGCTCGGGCGCCCAGCCCAGCAGTTCGCGGGCGCGGGACGGATCCGCCACCAAGCTGGCGGGGTCGCCGGCGCGCGGGGCCCCGATGCTGTGCGGCACGGGACGGCCAGCGGCCCGGCCAACGGCTTCGATCACCTCTAGCACTGAGCGCCCCTGCCCGCAGCCGACGTTCACAGGCTCGAATGCCCCCGCCGTAAGCGGGACCTCCAGGGCGGCGACGTGGGCCGTGGCCAGGTCACTTACATGGATGTAGTCGCGCAGGCATGTCCCATCAGGCGTATCGAATTCGCGGCCAAAGACCGTCAGCGGCGCGCCGTCGCCGAGCGCCGCAGCTATCGCCAGCGGAATCAAGTGCGTTTCGGGCTCATGCGCCTCGCCGATCGACCCCGACGGATCGGCGCCCGCGGCGTTGAAGTAGCGCAGAGCCACGGCCGAGAGACCATAGGCGCGGCATTGGGCGCGGATCATCCACTCGGCGGCGAGCTTGGTGTCGCCGTAGGGGCTGGCCGGCGCTTTTTCCGCGTCCTCGGAAAGGGTTTGCAGCGCGCCGCGGCCGCCCTCGCCATAGACCGCCGCGCTCGACGAGAACACCAGCCGTTCGAGGCGCCGCTCGCGCATCACTGACAACAGGCGGGCGGTTCCGGCGACATTGACCTCCCAGAAGAGATCGGGCCGGGCGACCGATCGGCCAACCTCGATCAGCCCGGCGAAGTGGATCACCGACTTCACGCCGTGCGCCTCAATGGCTTCCGTCAGCGCCGCGCGGTCGCGGATGTCGCCATGGACGAGCGGGCCCCAGCGGACCGCTTCGCGGAAGCCCGTGCTCAGGTTATCGAACACGACCGGCAGGAAGCCGCGCTCGTAAAGCGCCTTGGCCGTATGAGCTCCGATATAGCCCGCCCCACCGGTCACCAAGACAGCCGGTTTCGTTCCCCGCTCCATGGTTTCCGATAAGTCGCGGACGGCGCTTCGGTTCCCGCTCACGGCGCCGCTTTCCGGGAACGATTCCAAGGGCTCCGTCTTACCCAAACGGTTGTGACGGGAAAGCCAGGGTCTCATGCGGCCACTCGAACTATGGGGCGGTCACGAATGCACCGTGAACCGCGTCGGCGCGAACTTCTATGACCAGACCGTCCGTTCGGGACACCAGGACCGACCGGAAGATCTCGAGCGCTTCGCCGCCCTAGGTCTGAAAGCGCTGCGCTATCCTGTGCTGTGGGAGCGTGTCGCGCCGGATCAGCCAAACGAGCACGATTGGCGCTGGACCGATGAGCGGCTGCCGCGCATCCGCGACCTCGGGATGCGTCCGATCGCGGGCCTGCTGCACCACGGAAGTGGTCCGCGCTACACCAGCCTGCTCGACCAGGATTTCGCCGGCGCCTTCGCAGCGTACGCCCGGGCCGCCGCCGAGCGCTATCCATGGATCGAGGACTGGACGCCGATCAACGAGCCGCTGACCACCGCTCGGTTCTCGGCGCTTTACGGCCACTGGTATCCGCACCTGGCGGACGAGGCGCTGTTCTGGGCCGCCCTGCTGAACGAGATCGACGCGACGCGTCTAGCCATGCGCGAAATCCGCGCGGTGCAGCCCGGGGCCCGCTTGATCCAGACGGAGGACCTCGGCCACACCTACGCGACCCGTGCGGTCGCTCACCAAGCGGACTATGACAATGCCCGGCGCTGGATGACATGGGACCTGCTCTGCGGGACCGTGCGGCCGGGCCACGCGCTATGGGAGCGGCTGGAAGGCTTCGGGTTCGGCGCGCGGCTGCGGGCGATCGCCGACGATCCCTGCCCGCCCGACGTGATTGGCGTGAACCACTACCTGACCAGCGACCGTTTCCTGGACCATCGAACGGACGACTATCCGCTGGAGCGTTTGGGCGGGAACGAGTTCATGCGCTTCGCCGACGTGGAGGCGGTGCGGGTCGTCCTGCCGGCGCCCGGCGGCCTGGAGGGTGCGCTGGACGAGGCGTGGAGCCGCTATCGCCGGCCGTTGGCGGTCACCGAATGCCACAACGGCTGCACGCGCGAGGAGCAGGTGCGCTGGCTGCGTGAAGCATGGCAGAGCGCAGAGCGCCTGCGTGGCCGGGGCGTTGATGTGCGCGCCGTCACCGCCTGGGCCCTGCTGGGAACGTTCGACTGGAACAACCTCCTCACGCGGCAGGCCGGCCACTATGAGGTGGGCGCTTTCGACGTCCGCGCGATACCGCCACGGCCGACCGCGCTCGCCGCCGAACTGGCGCGGATCGGAGGCGGATCGGGCCCGGTGCATCCTGCTTCGCAGGGAGCCGGCTGGTGGCGGCGCGACATTCGCCTGGCGTTCCGGCCGGTATTCCGCACGGTCGGTACGCCGGAGCCGAAGCCTGAGTTGCGCGCTGTACGCCCCGCCCAGCGGCCGCTGCTGATCACCGGCGCGACGGGTACGCTAGGCAAGGCGCTGGCGCGGGCCTGCGAGTGGCGCGGGATCGACTACCGGCTGACCTCGCGGGCCGAGCTCTCGCTCGCCGACGGGGCCTCTATCCGCCGCATGCTGGAGACGTGCGACCCATGGGCCGTGATCAACGCGGCCGGCTGGGTGCGGGTAGACGACGCCGAAGCGGACCGCGAAGGCTGCATGGAATGCAACTTCGCCGGGGCCGTTCGTCTGGCCAAGGCTTGCGCCGAACGAGGCGTCGCCTCCGTAAGCTTCTCAAGCGACCTCGTTTTCGACGGCCTTGCCCGGGAGCCGTACATCGAGTCCGACACGCCCGCCCCGCTGAACGTCTACGGGGTGAGCAAGGCGGCCGCCGAACGGGCCATCCTGGAACAAGGCGGGGACGCCCTGGTCATCCGCACCGCGGCGTTCTTCTCCGCTTATGATCCGCACAACTTCGCCGCGCAGCTGACGAGGGCGCTGGCCGCCGGCCAGGGCTTCAGTGCGGCCGAGGACCTGGTGATCTCGCCGACCTATGTGCCGGATCTTGTCGACGCGGCCCTGGACCTCTTGGCCGACGGCGAGACCGGTCTGCGGCACCTGGCCAACGCCGGCGAAGTCTCATGGGCGGCGTTCGCCCGCCGGTTGGCCGAGGCGCTCGAACTGGACCCGGAGTTGATCGAGCCCGTTCCGGCGGCGAGCTTCGGCTGGCCCGCGGCGCGCCCGCAGTATGCGCCACTGGGCACCGCGCGCGGGCAGATCATGCCCAGCCTCGAGAACGCCATCGAGCGGTATGCTGTAACCTTGCGCCAAGCCGAGTTTGCGGCGGAAGCCGAGGCCTTCGTCGATGGCGCGATCCCCAACCTGCTCACCGCACCGACGGCTGGCCTGAACTGACCGTTCAGTCGGCGGGCTTCTGGAAGCTGCGGCCCTCATCGACCTCGAAGGCGTCATCGTCCTCAGACAGCAGATCGTCCAAGGCGTCGATCATCAGGTCGAGTTGTTCGGGGCTGGCGGCGAATTCGACCGCCTCGCCCGTCTCGTCTTCCAGGCGCAGCAGGAAATCGGTTTCCCGGGCGGAGATATTGAATCCGGCGAGCTGGCGCATGGGGGTGACCTCCTGGCTGTGACCTACAACCGCCGAACCGGGCTGCGGTTCACCGCAGTTCGCGAGCCGCCGCGACGACACGTGAGGCCTTCTCGGCGGTCTCGGCCACGGACTGGCCGGCGCGGTAGATTTCGCCGCCCAGACCGAAGGCGCGCGCGCCGGCCGTCCACCACTCCGCCATGCTGTTGGCACCCACGCCGCCCACCGCCCAGACCACTGCTTCGCCGGGCAGGACGGCTTTGAGCTGCCTCAGGTGTCCCGGCCCATAGGTGGCCGCGGGGAACAGCTTCAGGTGCCGTGCGCCGGCGTCCAGGGCCGTGAAGGCTTCGGTGGCGGTCGCGAACCCGGGTGCGGGGGCGAGGCCCAGGGCCACTGCACGGCGAATGACCTCGGCGTGGGTGTTGGGCGCGACGATGATCCGGCCTCCCACCTCGGCGACCTCGTCCACCCGGCTCGCGCTCAGCACCGTGCCCGCGCCCACCACCATGCGATGGGCCCAGGTCTCGGCGAGCCGACGAATGCTCTCGATCGGATCTGGAGAGTTCAGCGGGACTTCGATCCCGCGAACGCCGGCCGCATAGAGAGCCTGCGCGTGGTCCAGCACCTCGTCGGGGCGAACGCCGCGGACGATCGCCACCACCGGGCATTCAGCCAGTGCGTCTTCCAAGGTCATGGGCGGGCTCCCAGCGCAAAAAGGCCGGCGACCGCCGCGGCTTCCCCGTCGAACACTTCCGCAGTGATTCCGCCTCGGTCGAGGGCTCGGCGGTAGCGGGCGCACAGGGCCGCATCGCCCAGGAGGACGACCCGCTCAGGGCGCTCACCGAGCAGGGGCGGAACTGCGGCCACCTCGGCGCCGATCAGCAGGCCGGAAAGGTAGCTGGGCGTGCTCGTGGGAGGCGCGTTCCCACCGACCACACGACTGCGCACCGTGAAGAGCCGAGCCGCCAGAGCGTCACCCGGTCCCGCCGCGGCCAACCCTTGGTCGAAAGCCTCGTCGTCGTTCGCGGCCGCGTCGCTCTTCAAGACGCTGTGCTGCCCCAGGACTGCGAACAGCTCGCCGGTCATGGCGGTGACAAAGCGGACGATGCGCCCGTCCTCGATGAGAACCCATTTGGCGTGGGTGCCGGGATGGCAGAGCACCTGGCGGCCAGCTTGCCGGTCGGCGTGTTGGGCGAGCCAGCCGAGGATCTGCGTCTCCTCGCCGCGCATCACATCGGGCGCACCTGCGATCCCCTGGCAGCGCAGCCCTGGCACGATGCGCACATCCTCGGCGACGCTGGTGAGGCAAGCGGTGAGTTCGGGCACGCCAGCCGGGCAGTCGGCGTAGGGCGCGGTCTTCCAGCCCAGGTTCGACCCGATCATGCCGCAGAGGATGGCCGGAAGTCCCTGCGCGGCGAGCGCCGGCCGCACCTCGGCCTCGAAACGGCGGGCCGCCTCTCCCGGAGCGAGCTTCGCGACCCCTAGAGGGAAGTCCTGTTGGCCGACGATCCCGCCGCCGGCGTCCAACGTCCAGGCCCGCAGATTGGTGGTGCCCCAGTCACAGGCCAGGAGGACTGGCTGGGCCATCTCACGTGCGTCCGGCGTCGACGACCATGTTCTGGCCGGTCATCATGCGGCTCTCGTCGGAGGCCAGGAACAGGGCGGCGCGGGCGATATCGTCCGGCATGATGCGGTCCTTCAGCGCCACCAGCTTCGACCACTCGGTTTCGGCCTGGGGAGTGAGCCAAAGCTCCAGCTGGCGCGGCGTGATCACCCAGCCCGGTGAGAGTGCGTTGACCCGGATGCGGTCCGGGCCCCAGGCGCGCGCCAGGCTCTTGGAGAGCGAATTGATCGCCCCCTTGGCGGCCGAATAGGTCGGCAGCTCGCCGGGACCCAGCAACGCATTGATCGAGCTGACATTGACGATCGAACCGCCGCCGGCGGTCTTCATCATTGGATAGACCGCCGTCGAGGCGATGAACGCGGGGTCGAGGTTCACCGCCAGGCCCTTGCGCCACTGCTCCGGCGTCACCTCGGCGGCGGTCTCGCGGGTATCGTTGGCGACATTGTTGATAAGGACGGTGATCGGGCCAAGCGCGGCGGCCGCGTCGCGGATCGCGCCCTCCAGCGCAGGTGCATCCGTCACGTCGCAGCGGCGAAACCAGGCGCCCTCCCCCAGCGTCGCCGCCAGAGTCTGGCCGGCGTCCTGCTGCAGGTCGACGAACGCCACCCTGCAACCCTGGGCATGGAAGCTCTCGACGAAGGTCGCGCCGATGCCAGACGCCCCGCCCGTGATGAAGACGGTGCGGCCATTCAGGCTCGGATAGGTGGCGTGGTCAGGCATCAGTGGGACTCGCGGGTGACCTCGGCGGTGGACTTGCCGACCAGGAAGTCCAGATCGACGCCGCGGTCGGCCTGCTGGACGGTGTCGATGTAAAGCCGATACCAGCCGCGGTCGTACTTCGAGGGCTGGCGGGCGGTCTCCCAGGCCTTCCGCCGGCGGGCGAGCTCGGGCTCGTCGACCAGCAGGTCGAGCGTGCGGTTCGGGCCGTCGAAGGCGATCTCGTCGCCGGTCTGGACCAGGCCCAGCGGCCCGCCCGCCTCGGCCTCGGGCGCGACGTGCAGGATCACCGTGCCGTAGGCCGTGCCGCTCATCCGCGCATCGGAGATGCGGACCATGTCCGTCACGCCGGTCTGCAGAACCTTGCGCGGCAGGGCCATGTTGCCGACCTCCGGCATGCCCGGATAACCCTTCGGTCCGCAGCCCTTCAGCACCAGGATGGAGCTGGCGTCCACGTCCAGGTCCGGATCGTCGATGCGCGCGTGGTAGTCCTCGATATCCTCGAAGACCACTGCCCGGCCGCGGTGGGTAAGCAGCGAAGGCGAAGCCGCGCTAGGCTTCAGGATCGCACCGTCGGGACAGAGGTTGCCGCGCAACACCCAGACGCCGGACGAGGGGCCGATGGGCTGCTCCAGCGTGCCAATCACTTCGCGGTTCCAGACCTTGGCGGCATCGGCGATCTCGCCCTGGGTCTTGCCGGAGACGGTCACGTGGTCACGGCGATAGAGCGGCCCCAGCGCCTTGGCCACAGCCGGGGCGCCGCCGGCGTAGCAGAAGTCCTCCATCAGGTACTTGCCGGACGGCATCAGGTTGACAAGCAGCGGCGCCTCGCGCGCGATCTCGTCGAAATCCTCCAGGGTAAGCGGCACGCCGACGCGACCGGCCAGCGCCAGCAGGTGCACCACCGCATTGGTCGAGCCGCCGATCGCAGCATGCATCAGGATGGCGTTCTCAAACGCCTCGCGGGTCAGGATGTCCGAGGGCTTCACGTCGTCCTTGACGAGTTGGACGATGCGGTTGCCGGTCAGGTGGGCGAGCACGCGCCGGCGCGAATCCACCGCCGGCAGGGCGGCGTTGTTCGGCAGCGAGATCCCCAGCGCCTCAGTGAGGCTGGCCATGGTCGAGGCCGTGCCCATGGTGTTGCAGACGCCGGCGGAGCGGCTCATGCCGGACTCGGCGGCCATGAACTCGTCCAGGCTCATCTCGCCGGCGCGCACCGCTTCCGAGAACCGCCAGACGTCGGTGCCGGAGCCGATGTCGCGGCCTTCGAACTTGCCGTTCAGCATCGAGCCCGAGGAGAGGAAGATCGCCGGCAGGTCGACGCTGGCGGCGCCCATCAACAGGCCCGGTGTGGTCTTGTCGCAGCCGCCCAGCAGGACGACCCCGTCGATCGGATTGGCGCGAATCGACTCCTCGACCTCCATCGCCAGCAGGTTGCGGAACAGCATCGCCGTGGGCCGCATCTGGGTCTCCGGCAGCGACATGGCCGGGAACTCGATCGGCACGCCGCCGGCTTCCCAGACGCCGCGCTTCACGAAGCCCGCGAGCTCGCGCAGGTGCACTTGGCAGGTGACCAGCTCGCTCCAGGTGTTGGCGATGCCGATGATCGGGCGGCCGTCGAAGACGTGATCCGGCAGGCCTGTCGCCTTGATCCAACTGCGGTGGATGAAACCATCGCGGTCGTGCTTGCCGTAGCTTCGCTGGCTGCGCAGCGGTTTCTTCGCCATGGCGGACCCGTGCTCTCGAGGTGATGCCTGCCTGAAACGTCCGCCGCCAATGGCGGTTCAGGGCGGGGCTAACTCACCCCTGAAAGAGCGGCAGCGCCAGTCCTTTCACACCGGTCTCGACGGCGAACAGGCCGCCGGCCAGCGGCTGGCCCCCCCGGGCGTCCAGCGGCAGCCCGTCCCAGGCGCTGGTCACGTAGAGGGTGGTCAGGTCCGAGCCTCCGAAGGCGCAACTGGTGGGCTGCTGCACCGGCATCTGGACGGTGCGTTCGACGTGGCCGTCGGGCGCATAGCGGACCAGCCGCCACCCGCCCCACTGGGCGTTCCAGAGATAGCCCTGGGCATCGACCGCTGAGCCGTCGGGAGTGGCGGGGGCGCCTCGCGTGTCGGCGAAGGCCTGGATCTTCGACAAGTCGGTCGTCTCGTGGACGAAGATGGTCTGCAGCTTGGAATCGGCGATGTACATCCGACGCCCGTTGGGGCTGACCGAGAGGGTGTTCGCGATGTGGATCCCAGTCAGCACCTGCTCGGTCTTGAGGTCCGGTCCGGTGCGAAACACCGAGCCCGGTCGCTTGCCCCCGTCATCGTCCATAATCGACCACCAGAAGTTCCCCTTGGTGTCGATCTTTCCGTCGTTGGTCCGAAAACCCGGCTCCAGTTCGATCGGAACCACGAGTTCGACCGTGCCGGCGTCGGGGTCGCAGATCGCCAGCCCCTTCTCAGTCGCCATCAGCAGGCCTCCCGCGGCCCGAGGCGCCGCGGCGCTTGCGCGCATGGGAAGTGCGAAAGCCCCGCGGTCGTCCGTCGCAGGCTCGTACCAGGCAAGCCGTTTTCCCTTGATGTCGAACCAGTAGAGACGGCCCTCCCTGGGCGACCAGACGGGACCTTCCCCGAGGCGATCGTCGGCTTTCACGATGCAACGGACTTCCACAGCCAAGTCTCCTTGAATCCGAATCGTGGAAGGCTGCGGCAACTGACCGCGGCCGTCCTGCGACATCCTGACGACGGCGTTTCAGTTCCGTTCAGTATGTCGGGCGCAGTATCCTAGTCGACAGAATCGGGAGGGGTCCCAGAGAGATGTCTTTGTCCAGTTATTCAGATGTGTTCTCGATCGAGCATGATCGAGGCTACGAGGAGGAGATCTCCGTCGGAGACCTCATCCGCACCGGGCCCAACCTGTTCCCGCATTTCGAGGTTCTGGCGGTCCATGGCGAAAAGGCTTGGGTCCGCAACGTAAGCGACGGCGCGGATCACCTGGCCCTGGTCTCCCGCTGCCGGAAGATCAATGGGCAGCCGCCGCTGGCCCAAGCCGCGGAGTAGGAGGCGGCGGAATAGCGCAGCCGCAGGAAGCGGCTTCCGTCAGCGCGCCGACGGTCCTATCCACACCGAAATGAACTTGAGCCCTGCACCGGTGTTCTAGGCCGGGGGGTTCGCGCGCACTTATCTGGAGGCGGCGCCATCTCCGCATTCATGTTCGCCACGGGGATCGAGAACTCCATCCCCACGATCAAGGGCGGTCGGCATCGCGTGGACCAGATGGAGTCCTGCGGCCACTACCGCCACTGGCGCAAGGATTTCGATCTGGTGGAGGAAATGGGCCTGCGCTTCCTGCGCTACGGACCGCCCCTGCACACCACCCTGATCGGGCCAGACCGTTTCGACTGGGAGTTCGCCGACGTCACCTTCGCCGAGCTGCGGCGGCGGAACATCGTGCCGATCGTCGACCTCTGCCATTTCGGCGTGCCGGACTGGGTCGGAAATTTCCAGAACCCTGACTTCCCGGAGATCTTTGCGCGATACGCGCAGGCCTTCGCGCGCCGCTTTCCGTGGGTGCAGCTCTACACCCCGGTCAACGAGATGTTCATCTGCGCCGCCTTCTCGGCCAAGTACGGCTGGTGGAACGAGGAAGGCACGACGGACACCACCTTCGTCACCGCGCTGAAGCACATCGTGAAGGCCAATGTGCGCGCCATGCAGGAGATCCTGAAGATCCGCGCCGACGCGATCTTCATCCAGAGCGAGAGCTCGGAATACTTCCACGCCGAGAACCCCGCGGCCATCAAGCCGGCGGAGATCGAGAATTCCAAGCGCTTCCTGTCACTGGACCTCAACTATGGCCATCGGGTGGACTCGGAGATGTACGAGTACCTGTTGGACAACGGGATGACCCG